>JAMCVR010000135.1:0-3387 GCA_023475455.1 Thermoplasmatota archaeon
GCCGTCGTTACCGCCAGCATCGGCGACGCCAATGCGCTGACCACCAGCGATTACCGTCTGCGGTACGACGGCGCCAATTACACGCTGACCCGGCTGTCCGACAACACCGCCACTACTTTTTCCGCTCTTCCGCAGACCGTGGACGGCGTTGAATTGAGCCTCCTCTCCGGTGCCCCCAATCCGGGCGACAGCTTTCTGGTCCGCCCGACCGTCAACGGGGCGTCCGGATTTGACGTGGCGATCGGCGACCCCAGGCTGATCGCGGCCGCCGCGCCCATCCGCACCGCAGCCACGACCGGCAACACCGGATCGGGTGTCATCAGCGCAGGCAGCGTAAACACGCCGCCGCCCCCTGACGCACGATCAATGCACAGCACCACGATCACGTTTACGTCTGCAACGACATTCGACGTGACGGGAACGGGGACGGGGAATCCGACCGGCGTGACGTATACGCCCGGCGAAACGATTACCTATAACGGCTGGAGCACCGCGATCAGCGGAGCGCCGGCTCCCGGCGACAGCTTTACCGTCGACGCCAACACCGGCGGGGTCGGCGACAACCGCAATGCCCTGCTGCTCGGCGCGCTGCAAACCGCCAACACCCTGAACGGGGGCACCGCCACGTATCAGGGTGCGTATTCGCAGATGGTCGGCCAGATCGGCAACAAGACCCGCGAACTCGAAGTGACCGGCAGCGCGGCCGGAAAATTGCTCTCGGAAGCCACGTTCTCGTTGCAGAACGAATCGGGCGTCAATCTCGATGAAGAGGCGGCCAATCTGCTGCGCTACCAGCAGGCCTACCAGGCCGCCGGCAAGGTCATGCAGATCGCCAGCGAGATGTTCGACACGCTGCTCTCACTCGGCCGATAAGGGGATACGAACATCATGCGCGTCAGCACCCAAATCCTGTTCGAATCCGGCGCCGCCCGCATCGGCGAGTTGCAGTCCGGCCTGCTCAAGACGCAGCAGCAGGTTTCCACCGGCCGTCGCATCCTCACCCCGGCGGACGATCCGGTCGCCGCCGCGCGTGCGCTCGAGGTGACGCAATCGCAGTCGCTCAACACCCGGTACGGCGTCAACCGCCAGCATGCCAAAAGCGCGCTCGGCGCGCTGGAAGGCACGCTGGCGAGCGTGACGGCGTTGATGCAGGACGTGAAAACCACCGTCATCGCGGCCGGCAATGGCGCATTGAGCGATACCGAACGCGGTTTCATGGCGACCGAATTGCGCGGCAGCGCGGCCGGAAAATTGCTCTCGGAAGCCACGTTCTCGTTGCAGAACGAATCGGGCGTCAATCTCGATGAAGAGGCGGCCAATCTGCTGCGCTACCAGCAGGCCTACCAGGCCGCCGGCAAGGTCATGCAGATCGCCAGCGAGATGTTCGACACGCTGCTCTCACTCGGCCGATAAGGGGATACGAACATCATGCGCGTCAGCACCCAAATCCTGTTCGAATCCGGCGCCGCCCGCATCGGCGAGTTGCAGTCCGGCCTGCTCAAGACGCAGCAGCAGGTTTCCACCGGCCGTCGCATCCTCACCCCGGCGGACGATCCGGTCGCCGCCGCGCGTGCGCTCGAGGTGACGCAATCGCAGTCGCTCAACACCCGGTACGGCGTCAACCGCCAGCATGCCAAAAGCGCGCTCGGCGCGCTGGAAGGCACGCTGGCGAGCGTGACGGCGTTGATGCAGGACGTGAAAACCACCGTCATCGCGGCCGGCAATGGCGCATTGAGCGATACCGAACGCGGTTTCATGGCGACCGAATTGCGCGGCCGCTTCGAACAACTGCTGGGGCTGGCCAACAGCCGCGACGCATTGGGCAATTACCTGTTCTCCGGCTTCCAGACTGCGACCCCTGCCTTCGTCGAGACCGCAACCGGCGCGCAGTATCAGGGCGACCAGGGACAACGCCTGGTGCAGGTGGATACCACGCGCCAGATGGCTGTCAGCAACCCGGGGCAAGCCGTGTTCCAGGGCGGCGGGCAGGACATGTTCCAGACCCTGAACGATCTCGTCACCCTGCTGAACACCTCCGGCACCACAGGGCTGGCTGCGGGGCTGGCAACTGCCAATGGCGAGATCGACCTGGCCCTGGACAATGTGCTCACGGTGCGTGCATCGGTCGGCTCGAGCCTGCAGGAACTCGATGCGCTCGACAGCGCGGGGGAGGATCGCAACCTGCAGTACAGCCAGGCGCTGTCCGACTTGCAGGATCTCGATTACACCCAGGCGCTCACGCGGCTCTCGCAGCAGCAGATCACCCTGGAAGCCGCGCAGCGGTCGTTCGTGAAGACAGCGGGCCTGTCGCTGTTCAATTTCATCTGAGCTCGCGATGCGTCCCCATGAGACCCCTGCCGGCGAATTGATGAATGCACAGGTCGTGCGTTTGCTGTCCGACGTGTCCGTTCATGGCGACCGGCATCTGGCCGAAGTCGAGCGCGATCTGGTGCAGATGGACGTGCTGCTGGACGAGGCGATCAAGAAACTGTGCGCGAGCTTCATGGCGATTCACCACGCAGTCGATCGGCAGCAGGAGGCTCTGAACGGGCTGCTGGCCGACGGCATGCCGGCGCGCGAGTATGCGGCGCGCGTCGAGGCGCTGCGCGGCGAGATCGACCGGCACGTCGGCGCCGCGGTCACCGGCCTGCAGTTCCAGGACATGACCAGCCAGCTGATCGGCCGCATGGTGCAGCACCTGGCCGGGCTGCGCGACGTGTTCGGCGCGCTCGATGCGAATGGCGGCGTCTTGCCCGAGAGCGGCAACGAAGACCTGCTCGCGATGCTGGGTGACATCAGCGACCGGGTAGGCGCGCGTTGCTCCGTGCTCGCAGGCAGCGTGCGCAGCACGGTGAATCAGCGCCACATGAACAGCGGCGACCTTGAGCTGTTCTGAGCGGACGGAATACCAGATACCCGGATGGAAATGAAAAGCGAGGGCAACAATGAGTAAAACGATACTTGCAGTGGACGACTCCGGCTCTTTGCGCCAGATGCTGTCCTTCAGCCTGAAGGCCGCCGGCTACGGCGTGATCGAGGCGGTGGACGGACAGGACGGCCTTGCCAAGGCGAAGCAGCAGAAAGTCGACCTGGTGCTGACCGACCAGAACATGCCGGGCATGGACGGCCTCAGCCTGATCAAGGCGCTGCGCGCGATGCAGAACTATAAAACCGTGCCGATCCTGATGCTGACCACGGAGTCGGGCGACGACATGAAGGCCATGGGCCGTGCGGCAGGCGCCAATGGCTGGCTGGTGAAGCCCTTCGACCCGGCGCGCCTGACCGAAGTGGTGAAGAAGCTGATCGGTTGACGAAGCGACGACCGGGCCTGCAGCAGACAAATGACGGAGTGAAAAAATGACGATTGACATGAGCCAGTTCTACCAT
>JAMCVR010000135.1:3397-7885 GCA_023475455.1 Thermoplasmatota archaeon
AGATGGCGCTGACGCCCGGGCACGTGGATGCCTTCCTGGCGGCCAAGAATGTCCTGACCATGCAAATGGGCGGCCACCACCATGGATCGGGCGTCGACCAGGATGCGGTCGCAGGCGTATGCCAGCGGCTCAAGGCGCTGTCGCAGGACATCGCGAAAGCGCCGGCTGCCGCTGCGCCTCCTGCGCCCGCCGCGCCTGACCGAAGTGGTGAAGAAGCTGATCGGTTGACGAAGCGACGACCGGGCCTGCAGCAGACAAATGACGGAGTGAAAAAATGACGATTGACATGAGCCAGTTCTACCAGGTTTTTTTCGACGAGGCAGACGAACTGCTCGCCGAAATGGAGAAGCTGCTGCTGGCTCTCGACGTGTCCGCGCCGGATAGCGAGGATCTCAACGCGATTTTCCGCGCGGCGCATTCCATCAAGGGCGGTGCCGCCACCTTCGCGTTCACCGACATCACCGAAGTCACCCACATGCTGGAGTCGCTGCTCGACCGCATCCGCAAGGGCGAGATGGCGCTGACGCCCGGGCACGTGGATGCCTTCCTGGCGGCCAAGGATGTCCTGACCATGCAAATGGGCGGCCACCACCATGGATCGGGCGTCGACCAGGATGCGGTCGCAGGCGTATGCCAGCGGCTCAAGGCGCTGTCGCAGGACATCGCGGAAGCGCCGGCTGCCGCTGCGCCTCCTGCGCCCGCCGCGCCCGAACCCGTCGCCGCGCCGTCTGCGGATGCGGACGGCAATGTCCGTTTCCGCATCGAACTACCCGAGGTGCCGCAGCGCGATGTGGACGCACTGGCCGCCGAACTGGGTTTGCTGGGGACGATCAGCCAGGAAGTCCTGGCCGACAAGCGCGTGGTTTTCACCCTGGCCACCAGCGAGAGCCAGGACAACATCGTCGCGATCTGCTCGTTCGTGCTCGATCCGGACGATCTCAGGATCACGCAGGGATCGGCGGCAGCCGAGGCAAAGCCGTCTGCCGAAGAACCCGCGTACGGGATTTTCGAAGCGGAGAAGACCGCCGCCGTTCTCCCGGCCCCTGTCGCGGCAGCCGAGTCCGGGTCCGTTCAGCCGGAAGCCGCCGCGCCGGCGGCCGAGGCCAAAAACCATGGCCGCCGCGCAACCGACAGGGAAGGGGGCAGCCAGGAGTCGTCCTCGATTCGCGTTGGCATCGAAAAAGTCGATCAGCTGATCAACCTGGTGGGCGAACTGGTCATCACCCAGGCCATGATCGACCAGCGCATCGGCGCGCTCGATCCCATCCATCACGAACGCCTGCTCAACAGCGCCAGCCAGCTGGCGCGCAATACGCGCGACCTGCAGGAAGCCGTGATGTCGATCCGCATGATGCCGATGGACTACGTGTTCTCGCGCTTCCCGCGCATGGTGCGCGACCTCGCCGCCAAGCTCGGCAAGAAAGTCGAGTTCGTCACCCGCGGCGCGGCCACCGAACTCGACAAGGGGCTGATCGAGCGCATCGTCGATCCGCTCACCCATCTGGTGCGCAACAGCGTCGACCACGGCATCGAAATGCCGGAGAAGCGCCGCGCCGGCGGCAAGAGCGAGGCCGGCAAACTGACCCTGTCGGCGGCGCACCAGGGCGGCAATATCGTGATCGAGGTGAGCGACGACGGCGGCGGCCTCAGCCGCGACAGGATACTCGCCAAGGCGCAGCAGCAGGGCCTGCCGGTGTCCGACACGATGCCCGATGCCGACGTCTGGCAACTGATCTTCGCCCCCGGATTTTCCACGGCCGAGGTCGTGACCGACGTCTCCGGACGCGGCGTGGGCATGGACGTGGTCAAGCGCAACATCACGGCGATGGGCGGCACCGTCGACATCCGCTCGGTTCCCGGCTCGGGCACCACGATTGCCATCTCGCTGCCGCTGACGCTGGCGATTCTCGACGGCATGTCGGTCAAGGTCGGCGAGGAAATCTACATCCTGCCGCTGGGCTACGTCATCGAATCGCTGCAGCCGGCAGCCGTCGACGTCAAGGAGATCGCAGGCGAAGGCCAGGTGGTCAAGGTGCGCGAGGAATATCTGCCGCTGATTCCGCTGCATCAGATTTTCGCAATCGCCCCGCGTTTCGCCGATCCGTCGCAGGGCATCATCGTCATCCTCGAGTCCGACGGAAAAAAAGCCGCCCTGCTGGTCGACGGCCTGGTCGGCCAGCAGCAGGTCGTGGTCAAGAACCTGGAATCGAATTTCCGCAAGGTGGCCGGCATTTCGGGGGCCACCATTCTGGGGGACGGCGGCGTTTCGCTGATCCTCGATGTGGCGGCCCTGCTCCGATCGAGCCGCCAGTTGAGCAACGACCCGATTTTTTCCTGAACCCGGACAACGCATACGGAATGCATTGAAGCAACAGGCATACAAGGATCCACTCATGACTTACACCACACAGACGCAAACCAGTGCCCAGGCCGCCAGGGAGAGTGCAGGAAACGAGTACCTCGCCTTCACCCTGGGCCGCGAGGAGTATGGCATCGACATCCTGCGCGTGCAGGAAATCCGGGGCTATGAGCCGGTTACCCGGATTGCCAATGCGCCGGACTTCATCAAGGGCGTGGTCAATCTGCGCGGCACCATCATTCCGGTCGTCGACATGCGTATCAAGTTCAGGCTGGGGTCGCCCACCTACGATCAGTTCACCGTGGTGATCGTCCTCAATATCGCGGGGCGGGTGGTGGGCATGGTGGTCGACAGCGTCTCCGACGTGATGACGCTGTCGCCGGAGCAGGTGCGGCCCGCCCCCGAGATCGGGACGGTGTTCGACACCGATTACCTGATCGGGTTGGGCACCATCGGCGAACGCATGCTGATCCTGGTCGATATCGACAGGCTGATGTCCAGTTCCGAAATGGGGTTGATTGAAAAAATCGCAGCGTAAGTGCGCGTAAGCCCGCCAGCTTGTGTGTCGTGATACAGGCAAGTTTCCGGGCTTGGTTTAGACAGGAATGAGGTTACCAACATGTTAAAGAATCTAAGCATCAAGGCGCGGCTGGTTTTCGTGATCGGCCTCCTGTCCGTGCTGCTCATCGGCATCGGGGTCATGGGGCTGGCCAGCCTGAGCGCCACCAACGCTTCGCTGAAAACCGTCTACGAAGACCGGGTGGTTGCGCTGGGCCAGCTGGAACGCATTTCCGCAAGGTGGCCGGCATTTCGGGGGCCACCATTCTGGGGGACGGCGGCGTTTCGCTGATCCTCGATGTGGCGGCCCTGCTCCGATCGAGCCGCCAGTTGAGCAACGACCCGATTTTTTCCTGAACCCGGACAACGCATACGGAATGCATTGAAGCAACAGGCATACAAGGATCCACTCATGACTTACACCACACAGACGCAAACCAGTGCCCAGGCCGCCAGGGAGAGTGCAGGAAACGAGTACCTCGCCTTCACCCTGGGCCGCGAGGAGTATGGCATCGACATCCTGCGCGTGCAGGAAATCCGGGGCTATGAGCCGGTTACCCGGATTGCCAATGCGCCGGACTTCATCAAGGGCGTGGTCAATCTGCGCGGCACCATCATTCCGGTCGTCGACATGCGTATCAAGTTCAGGCTGGGGTCGCCCACCTACGATCAGTTCACCGTGGTGATCGTCCTCAATATCGCGGGGCGGGTGGTGGGCATGGTGGTCGACAGCGTCTCCGACGTGATGACGCTGTCGCCGGAGCAGGTGCGGCCCGCCCCCGAGATCGGGACGGTGTTCGACACCGATTACCTGATCGGGTTGGGCACCATCGGCGAACGCATGCTGATCCTGGTCGATATCGACAGGCTGATGTCCAGTTCCGAAATGGGGTTGATTGAAAAAATCGCAGCGTAAGTGCGCGTAAGCCCGCCAGCTTGTGTGTCGTGATACAGGCAAGTTTCCGGGCTTGGTTTAGACAGGAATGAGGTTACCAACATGTTAAAGAATCTAAGCATCAAGGCGCGGCTGGTTTTCGTGATCGGCCTCCTGTCCGTGCTGCTCATCGGCATCGGGGTCATGGGGCTGGCCAGCCTGAGCGCCACCAACGCTTCGCTGAAAACCGTCTACGAAGACCGGGTGGTTGCGCTGGGCCAGCTGGAACGCATTTCCGCGCTGATGAACCACAGCCAGATCATCGTGGGCGAGTCGGTTTCCGGCCAGCTGTCGGCCTTCCCTGAAGATACGGCAGTGGTCGACAAGCGTGTGAGCGAGATCAGGAACGGGATAACGGAAATCGACGCGTTCTGGAAAGCCTACATGGCGACCTATCTGACGCCAGAAGAGAAGAACCTTGCCAAAGAGTTCGACGTCAATCGCAGGAAATACGGACGGGAAGGCCTGCTGCCTGCGCTGGCTGCCTTGGCCGCCCATGATTTCCAGCAAGCGGGCGAAATCCTGCAGGGGCCGATGAGAGAGACCTACCCGCCGGTGCGGGCCAGTGCCGAGGCGCTCATCGCGCTGCAGTTGGATGTTGCCAAGGGAGAATTCGAGGCGGCGCAAACGCGCTTCG
>JAMCVR010000200.1 GCA_023475455.1 Thermoplasmatota archaeon
TCGTCCATCGTGAAATCTCCTTTTACGTGTGCTTGGCGGCTCACGTTTCGGAGTTTCCTCGATGGACTCCCGTATCTGGCAAACTTTCGTTGCCGGCAGAGCCGGGGGGTCTCCCGTGGTAGGCTAGTATTCGACCTTCATCCAGCAGTTCAGTCCTATTCGCGTCTCGCGCTTCACCGCCATCGAGCAGCCTCAGCATCGTAGTCCAGCGCGCGCGCTGGTTCGCCACGGTCTTCGGCGCGGCGAGGCCTTGTCGGCGCAGTTCGGCGGCGCGGCTGACGAGGCGGAATTTCGCGTCCTCCAACTGCGGCGGCAGGCGCCACGACAGTTCGTCGGGCGCGGGGGCGATGCGCTCGGGGTCGAGCGGGAATTTGTGGAAGCCCCATTTCGCGCCCATCCAGCATTCGAGCAGCACGCGGTCGTCGTCGACCGTGCACAGCTCGCCCGTGGGCGCGGCGAGTTTGGCGTCGCCGGGCAGCGGACCGTAGGCGCGCGGGTCCTGCTTCCATCTTGAAAAATCCCGATTGGGCGGCGCGCCGTAGTTGGCTTCGAGCGCGCGCCAGATGGCGATGAAGGCCTGAAAGTCGCGCTGGTATTCCGGGTTGCGGCGCAGAAATTCCCAGGCCCACTGATCGCGCGTGAGGCCGGCGCAGTAGGCGTAGGGATCAGCGTCCATCTCAGATCGGCAGGAACACCATGCTGGCGGCGTTGACCACGCCGAAGCGGATGGCGCGGTTGCTCTTGTCCTCGATGATCTTCGCCAGCGTGTCCTGGATGCCGATGAGCTTGCCGAATTCGCGCTCGAAGCTGAGGTTGGCCACGCCGTTGCCGTCGAAGCCGTTGGAGAGCAGCAGGGGCTTGCCGTGCAGATTTTTGGCGGTGGCGAGTTTCCACGCCACGGCCTCGGTATTGCGCGCGGCGTTGTAAAACTTCTGGGCGTCCACGTCGGAGAGCAGATAGAACTCGGTCTGGTGGTTGAATGCCGCCATATGCATGACCAGCAGCCCGTTCATCAGCGCCTTCACCCGGTCGCCCGCGTAATCATCGCGCCAGGCATCGAGCAGGGTGGTCTCCCAGGCGAGATTTCTTTGCGATGACAAATGCCAGTAGGGCAGCGGTTTGAACAACGCCGCGGTCGCCTCCTCGGCACTGGCAAAACCGGATTTGCGCCATTCGGCGGGGTTGCGGCGATAGAACTTGAGCGTCAGCGTTTTGAGGACGCCAATGACTTCCTGCTGGTGGATTTCGACCACCGTGTCGACATCGCTTTTGGCCAGATCCTTGAGGCTGAAAGTGCGCATGCTGTTGCTGCCGTCCTCGCGCTGGATCGGCCGGCCGGGGGCGCAGGCGCAGCAGCGCACAGGTCAGCATGCAGGCGATCGGGACAGCGATGCGGTTCACGAAGAGCAGCTTACCTCAATCTTCCTGGCCCAGTCAGGCGGCTCGGCGGCGTAGGCTTCGTATTCCGGCTGTTCGTCGAACGGGTGCATCAACAATCGATGCAGGCGCTCGACCTCGCTGTAGTCGCGATGGTCGGCCGCGCGGCGGATGGCGATCTCGGCTAGATGGTTGCGCAGGATGTATTTGGGATTGACGCGCCGCATCGCTGCGCTACGCTCGGCATCGCTCGAACCCAGCTGGCGCAGTGCGGTGGCGTAGCGCGCCGCCCAGGCGTTGAAGGCGGCGTGGTCGAGGAAGAGGTCGCGTAGTGGCGCGTTGGCGGCGTCGGGACGGCTGTCGAAGCCGCACAGGCGGCGCAGGAAGATCGTGTAGTCGACGCGGTTCTGCGCCAGCAGTTGCAGCGCATCCATGACGAGGGGCACGGTCTCGCCGCCGGCTGGCAGGCCGAACTTGGCAGCCATGCGTTCGAGGTAGGCGCGGCCGAATGTCTGCGGGTATTCGCCGATCGCCTGCGAGGCGGTCTCCACCGACATCAGCGGCACCAGCGCCTGTGCGAGCTTGGTGAGGTTCCACGCCGCGACGTCGGGCTGCTGGTCGAAGGCGTAGCGCCCGCCGGTGTCGGAATGGTTGCAGACGAAGCCGGGATCGAATGCGTCGAGAAAACCGAACGGGCCGTAGTCGAGCGTGAGGCCGAGGATGGACATGTTGTCGGTGTTCATCACGCCGTGCGAAAAGCCGACCGCCTGCCACTGCGCCATCAGCTCGGCGGTGGAGTGCGCGACCTGGCGCAGGAATTTGGGGTACGGGTCGGCGAGGGTTTTCAGTTCGGGGTAGTAGCGCGCGATGACGTAGTCGGCCAGATGCCTGATCGGTTCGATCTGGTTGCGGTAGTAGAACACCTCAAAGGAACCGAAGCGCACGAAGCTCGGCGCCAGCCGCGTCACCAGCGCGGCGGTTTCCTCATCCTCGCGGTAGACCGGGCGGTCGCTGCCGACGATGGCGAGCGCGCGGGTGGTGGGGATGCCGAGCGCGTGCATCGCCTCGGAACACAAGAACTCGCGGATGCTCGAACGCAGCACGGCGCGGCCGTCGCCGCCGCGCGAGTAGGGGGTGCGGCCGGCGCCCTTCAGCTGCACTTCCCAGCCGATGCCTGCCGCATTCTTCACTTCGCCCAGGAGAATCGCGCGGCCGTCGCCCAGCTGCGGCACGTAATGGCCGAACTGGTGGCCGGCGTAGAGCGCGGCGATCGCGTCCATGCCCGGCAGCAGCCGGTTGCCCGCCAGCGTCGCTATCAGTTCCGGGCGCGTGATTTCACGGGCGTCGAGATCGAGCAGCGCCAGCGCCTCCGGGCTGTGGCAGACGAGGTAAGGGTTGGGAACGGGGGTCGGGCAGACGCGCGAGTAATAGGCTTCGGGCAGGCGGGCGAAGCCGTTGTCGAAGGCGAGCGATTCAAGTTTGGCCATGCGGAAATTTTACGGCCTTGTAAGGTTTGCGCGACCCGCCCGACTTCAGGGTTATCCAATAAACGGGAATCCCTCATGAATCGCTTTTCGTCGTGTATCGCACGTGGACTTCACACCCTGGACCTGAGCGGCGCGTGGGTCGGCCTGCTCGGCATCCGCCTGCTGCTGGCGTACGAATTCGGCGTGGCCGGACTGGAAAAACTGCGCGGCGACAACTGGTTCGCCGACATCCAGGGCGATTTTCCGTTTCCCTTCGGCATGGTGCCGGCCGACATCAGCTGGCTGCTCGCCACCTGGACCGAGCTCATCGCCGCGGCGGCGCTGGTCGTCGGCCTGGGCACCCGCTTCTGGGCGGTGTCGCTGCTCATCCTTGACCTCGTCGCCTGGGTGACGGTGCATGGCGGCAACGGCTACAACGTGTGCGACAACGGCTACAAATTGCCGCTGATGTACCTCGTGATGCTGCTTCCGCTGGTGCTGTCGGGGCCGGGCAGGCTGTCGATCGACCACTGGCTGCGCAGCCGCGTCTAGCGGTACAACTGGACCGCGAAGCCGTTCTGTTCCCATTCGGCTGACCCCTGCCAGCCGGCGTTTTTCGCAATGGCGCTGAATTCGTCGCGGCGGAACTTGTAGGAATGCTCGGTGTGCAGCGTCTCGCCCAGCGCGAAATGAAAGCGCTGGCCGGCGACGCTCACGTCCTGTTCGGCGAGGCTGACGAGATGCATTTCGATGCGGCCTGCCACCGGGTTGTAGAAGGCATAGTGGCGGAATCGCGCCGGATCGAAGTCGGCACCCAGTTCGCGGTTCAGCCGTTCGAGCAGATTCAGGTTGAAGGCGGCGGTGACGCCGGCCGCGTCGTTGTAGGCCGCGTGCAACAGCAGCGGGTCTTTCTTGAGGTCGAAGCCGATGAGCAGCCGGTTGCCCGCCAGCGTCGCTATCAGTTCCGGGCGCGTGATTTCACGGGCGTCGAGATCGAGCAGCGCCAGCGCCTCCGGGCTGTGGCAGACGAGGTAAGGGTTGGGAACGGGGGTCGGGCAGACGCGCGAGTAATAGGCTTCGGGCAGGCGGGCGAAGCCGTTGTCGAAGGCGAGCGATTCAAGTTTGGCCATGCGGAAATTTTACGGCCTTGTAAGGTTTGCGCGACCCGCCCGACTTCAGGGTTATCCAATAAACGGGAATCCCTCATGAATCGCTTTTCGTCGTGTATCGCACGTGGACTTCACACCCTGGACCTGAGCGGCGCGTGGGTCGGCCTGCTCGGCATCCGCCTGCTGCTGGCGTACGAATTCGGCGTGGCCGGACTGGAAAAACTGCGCGGCGACAACTGGTTCGCCGACATCCAGGGCGATTTTCCGTTTCCCTTCGGCATGGTGCCGGCCGACATCAGCTGGCTGCTCGCCACCTGGACCGAGCTCATCGCCGCGGCGGCGCTGGTCGTCGGCCTGGGCACCCGCTTCTGGGCGGTGTCGCTGCTCATCCTTGACCTCGTCGCCTGGGTGACGGTGCATGGCGGCAACGGCTACAACGTGTGCGACAACGGCTACAAATTGCCGCTGATGTACCTCGTGATGCTGCTTCCGCTGGTGCTGTCGGGGCCGGGCAGGCTGTCGATCGACCACTGGCTGCGCAGCCGCGTCTAGCGGTACAACTGGACCGCGAAGCCGTTCTGTTCCCATTCGGCTGACCCCTGCCAGCCGGCGTTTTTCGCAATGGCGCTGAATTCGTCGCGGCGGAACTTGTAGGAATGCTCGGTGTGCAGCGTCTCGCCCAGCGCGAAATGAAAGCGCTGGCCGGCGACGCTCACGTCCTGTTCGGCGAGGCTGACGAGATGCATTTCGATGCGGCCTGCCACCGGGTTGTAGAAGGCATAGTGGCGGAATCGCGCCGGATCGAAGTCGGCACCCAGTTCGCGGTTCAGCCGTTCGAGCAGATTCAGGTTGAAGGCGGCGGTGACGCCGGCCGCGTCGTTGTAGGCCGCGTGCAACAGCAGCGGGTCTTTCTTGAGGTCGAAGCCGATGAGCAGCCGGCCGTCGGTGCCGGCCAGTTGGCGAAAGCGGGCAAGCAGGGCGGTGGCAGCGTCGGGCGGGAAGTTGCCGATGCTGGAACCGGGGTAGTAGACGAGCCGCCGGCCGGCCGGCAGATAAGGCGCCGCCGCTTCGAGGTCGTGGAGGAAATCCATGCCCAGCGCGGTGACGGCAAGGTCCGGGTAATCGCGGGAGAGCGGCTCCGCCGCCGCCGCCAGCGAGGCGCCGGCAATGTCCAGGACGACGAGATGGCCGGGGCGCAGGACGTCCAGCAACCGGCGCACCTTGGCGCACTCCCCTGCGCCCGGCTCGACGATGCAATCCACCGGGCCGATGGCGGCTGCGATGTCGGGTAATCGCGATGTCATGAGTGCCTGCTCGGTGCGGCAGAGCGCATATTCGGGCTGCGCGCAGATGGCTTCGAACAGGCGGCAGCCTCGTTCGTCGTAGAAATATTTGGGCGGAATCGACTTGGGGCTGGCCGCCAGCCCCGTCAGCACGTCGACGCGCAGATCGTCGCAATCGACGGGAAGGTTCTTGAAGGTGAACGCCACTCAGACCACGATAGACACATCGCTGCCGGCATCCAGCTGGCCGATTTCCGTCGCCTGCGTGAAGCCGTGCCGGCGGAAGGTTTCCAGCACCGTTTCCCGCGCGGCGGGCGCGCAGCTCACCAGGAGGCCGCCGCTGGTTTGCGGGTCGGTCAGGAGGGCGCGCTGCCAGTCGACGATGCTGCTCAGGCTTGCTTCGTGCCCGTAGCTTGCCCAGTTGCGCTCGCTGGCACCGGTGATGTGGCCGCCTTGCGCCAGTTCGCCCACGCCCGGCAGCAGGGGCAAGCGGGCCAGTTCGACGTGCGCCGCGCATGTCGAGGCGCGCGTGATTTCCAGCAGATGGCCGAGCAGGCCGAACCCGGTGATGTCGGTCATCGCGTGCACGCCGTCGATGGCGGCCAGGTCGGCGCCCGCAGTGTTGAGCTGGGTGGTGGCGGCGATCATCGCCGCATATTGGTCGGGGCTGAGCAGGCCCTTCTTCAGCGCGGCGCTGTAGATGCCGACGCCCAGCGGCTTGCCGAGGATCAGCAGGTCGCCGGCCTGGCCGCCGGCGTTCTGCTTGACCTTGCGCGGATCGACCACGCCGATGCCGACCAAGCCGTAGATCGGCTCGGGCGCGTCGATGGAATGGCCGCCGGCGATGGGGATGCCGGCCTGCTTGCAGACCGCCTCGCCGCCGGCGAGGATCTGCCGGATGACCTCGTTGGGTAGCTTGCCGATCGGCATGCCGACGATGGCCAGCGCGAACAGCGGCCGCCCGCCCATGGCGTAGACGTCGGACAGCGCATTGGTGGCGGCGATGCGGCCGAACTCGAACGGGTCGTCGACGATGGGCATGAAGAAATCGGTGGTCGCCACGATGGCCTGTTCGTCGTTCAGGCGGTAGACCGCGGCGTCGTCGCCGTGCTCGATGCCGACCAGCAGATCGGGATGGGCTGCCGCCAGGTGCGACGCGAAGGGGGTATCGGACAGGATGTCGCGCAATACCGAGGGGGCGATCTTGCAGCCGCAGCCGCCGCCGTGGGAGAACTGGGTCAGCCGGATGGGGGGGGCGAGGAGGGGATCGTTCATGGTCGAATTCATTTGTCTGGAATGGGCGCCTGGAATGCATGGGCTACAGTGCTTTATATAACATGAACCCATAACATGAACCGAACCCGACCCGTCAGCGGCTACACCGCAGACCAGTTCATCGACCGGCTGGCGCAGGCGCGCGGGCGCCTGCGCGCGCTGATCGATTGCCTCCCGGCCGACGGCTGGCTGGGGCCGCGCGCCGAACACCTGAATTCGCCGCTATGGGAATACGGGCATATCGTCTGGTTTC
Source organism: Thermoplasmatota archaeon (assembly GCA_023475455.1). The sequence goes on from JAMCVR010000200.1 coordinate 6,764, forward strand.
AGGAGCGCTGGTGCCTGCGGGCGCAGCCTGGCGGCGGTTTCGCGGACAGCCTGCTGGACGGGGCCGATGTCCTGTACGACTCTTCCAGCGTGCCGCACGACACGCGCTGGAACCTGCCCTTGCTGGAACCCGCGGCGGTCGACGACTATGCGGTCCGCGTGGCCGACGCCGTGGCCGCCCGCCTGCGCAGCGGATTCAGTAACGCGCTCGCGTATTTCGCCGAATTGAGTCTCTATCACGAGTTGATGCACATCGAGGCCTGGTGGATGGCGTTCCAGGACCTGGGCTACGCGCCGCCAGCCCGCCCCGATGTGGCGGATATGCTGCCCAGCCGGCGGCTGGCACTGGCCGCGGGCGACGTGGCACTCGGCAGCGGGGCGGACGACGGCTTCATTTTCGACAACGAGAAGTGGCGCCACCCGCTGCCGGTCGCGGCGTTCGACATCGATGCAGGCCCGGTGTCGGAAACGGCTTTTGCGGGATTCGTCGAGGCGGGCGGGTATCGACGCAAGGCGGGGTGGTCGGATGACGGCTGGGCCTGGCAGCAGGCCGCAGGCGCCCATCATCCCGTCTATTGGCGGCAGGAAAACGGCAGTTGGCAGGTGCGCCGCTTCGACTGCTGGCTGCCCATCCGTGCGGACCGGCCCATGCTGCATGTGAACCGCTTCGAGGCCGAGGCCTGCGCTGCCTGGATGGGCCGGCAACTGCCGACGGCCGTGCAGTGGCTGCGCGCGGCGAAGCATCCGGATTTTCGCTGGGGCAGGGCGTGGGAATGGCTGCGCGATCCGTTCGCGCCGTATCCGGGCTTTGCGCCCGATCCTTATCAGGATTATTCCCAGCCCTGGTTCCACACGCACGGCGAATTGCGCGGCGGCGGGCCGGTCACCGACGTGTCGTTCAAACGTCCCGGCTTCCGCAATTTCTACCTGCCGCACCGGCGCGACCCCTTCGCCGGGTTCCGCACCGCAAGCCCTGGATAGGTCTCAGCCGCCGGTCATCGACATGAAGCGCAGGATCTTGTGCGGCGCTTCGCGGAATTCGTGGCGCTCGGGCTTGAGGTCGAT
>JAMCVR010000183.1:0-1326 GCA_023475455.1 Thermoplasmatota archaeon
CAATCCTTTAGGGCTGGCATGACGGAAGCGCGCGCGCACTTCGACGAAGCACAGGGCGCGCTGATCGCCAGCGGCGTCTGGCATGCCGAAGCCGCCGCCGCGCTGCCGGATCTGGCCGGCAAGACCGCTTCGACGTGCCGCATTCGCGCTGGAACGACGTCTCGCGCGCGCAGTTCGAGGCGGCCGGCGTCAAGGTGCTGGTGGAAAGCGCGGAGGCCGGCGCCCATCTGGCGGTGTCCGGCGACGGCCTGCGCACCGTGTTCTTCCAGGGCCATCCCGAATACGACACCGTATCGCTGCTGAAGGAATACAAGCGCGACCTGCTGCTGGCCGCTTCAGGGAAGCTGCCTGCCTGGCCGCCTTTCCCGCAGCGCTATTTCAACCGCCAGGCGCAGGCGCTGCTCGCCGAGTTCGGCAGCCGCATGCGGGCGGGCGAGACGCTGGCCTTCCCCGAGGCGCAACTGCTGCCGCTGCTCGACAATACCTGGCACGACACCGCTGAAGCGGTGGTCGGCAACTGGATCGGCTGCGTCTATCAGGTCACCCACCGCGAGCGCGGCCTGCCCTTCATGCCCGGCATCGATCCCGACAATCCTTTAGGGCTGGCATGACGGAAGCGCGCGCGCACTTCGACGAAGCACAGGGCGCGCTGATCGCCAGCGGCGTCTGGCATGCCGAAGCCGCCGCCGCGCTGCCGGATCTGGCCGGCAAGACCGTGCGCATTCTCGACGGCGCCGGCGTCACCCGACTCGACACCAACGGCGCGTGGCTGCTGCTCGCCGCCGCCCGCCCGCACGCCGGCGACCCGATGCCCGAACTGCGTGCCTTCCAGCCGCAGCATCTCGCCATGTTCAAGCTGGTGGCGCAGCACAGCCCCACCACGGCGGCGCAACCCGCGCCGCCGCGCGAAGGCGTGCGCGCGCTGACCGGGCGCGGCACGCTGGCACTGTGGGGGCACCTCATCGGCCTGCTCGATTTCATCGGCCGCCTGTTTCTCGAGATCGCGGCGCTGATGCGGCATCCGGGCCGCTGGCGCTGGCGCGAGTTCGGCGCCCAGGTACGCGATGTGTTCGTCGGCGCGATCCCCATCGTGTCCGGCATGCTGTTCCTGCTCGGCGTGGTGTTCGCCTACCTGCTGGGCGATCAGGCGCAGCAGTACGGCGCCAACATTTTTGTCGTCGACGGCCTGCTTGCCGCGATCCTGCGCGAGATTTCGCCGGTCATCGTCGCGGTGCTGGTGGCCGGGCGCAGCGGCGCCGCCATCACCGCGCAGCTCGGCACCATGAAGGTCACCGAGGAAATCGACGCCATCGCCACGCTCGGCCT
>JAMCVR010000183.1:1336-2390 GCA_023475455.1 Thermoplasmatota archaeon
TGGGGCTGGCGGTCACCCGCGACGCGCGCAGCGTCGGCGCCAACACCACCTCCACCGTGGTGCAGAGCCTGGTCGCCATCATCGTTCTCGACGCCGGATTTGCGCGAGATTTCGCCGGTCATCGTCGCGGTGCTGGTGGCCGGGCGCAGCGGCGCCGCCATCACCGCGCAGCTCGGCACCATGAAGGTCACCGAGGAAATCGACGCCATCGCCACGCTCGGCCTGTCTCCGCTGGCGGTGCTGGTGATCCCGCGCGTGCTCGCCCTGCTGCTGGCCCTGCCGCTGCTGGTGTTCATCGGCAACATCGCCGGGATCGCCGGCGGCATGTTGGTGGCGCAGCAACAGCTGGATATCTCGACGTATATGTTCATGGACCGGCTGGCCGACGTGCTGCTCCTGAAAACCCTGCTGGTGGGGCTGGGCAAGGCGCCGGTGTTCGCCCTCTTCATCGCGCTGATCGCCTGCCGCATGGGGCTGGCGGTCACCCGCGACGCGCGCAGCGTCGGCGCCAACACCACCTCCACCGTGGTGCAGAGCCTGGTCGCCATCATCGTTCTCGACGCCGGATTTGCCGTGATGTTCGTGCGGCTGGGCATCTGATGGCCGACACCGTGATCGATGTCCGCGACGTCTCCACCACGCTGGGCGGACACCCCGTTCACCGCAGCCTCAATCTGTCGGTGGCGCGCGGCGAGGTCATCGCGCTGATCGGCGGCAGCGGCACCGGCAAGTCGGTGCTGCTGCGCGAAATCATCGGCCTGCTGAGGCCGCAGGCGGGCCGCATCGAACTGTTCGGACAATCGGTGTGGAACAGCACGCCGGAACAGATGAACGCGTTGCGGCGGCGCTTCGGCGTGCTGTTCCAGGACGGCGCGCTGTTCTCTTCGCTGTCCGTGGAAGACAACGTTCACCGCAGCCTCAATCTGTCGGTGACGCGCGGCGAGGTCATCGCGCTGATCGGCGGCAGCGGCACCGGCAAGTCGGTGCTGCTGCGCGAAATCATCGGCCTGCTGAGGCCGCAGGCGGGCCGCATCGAACTGTTCGGACAATCGGT
>JAMCVR010000183.1:2400-32384 GCA_023475455.1 Thermoplasmatota archaeon
TTAGGCGCTTCGGCGTGCTGTTCCAGGACGGCGCGCTGTTCTCTTCGCTGTCCGTGGAAGACAACGTCGCCACCCCGCTGTTCGAGCACATCGAGCTGCCGCACGCCACCAGCCGCCAGCTGGCGCGGCTCAAGCTCGCGCTGGCGGGGCTGCCGCCGGACACGGCCGGGAAGCGCCCGAGCGAACTTTCCGGCGGCATGCGGAAGCGGGTGGCGCTGGCGCGCGCGCTGGCGCTCGACCCCGAACTGCTGTTCCTCGACGAGCCGACCTCCGGTCTCGATCCGATTTCCGCGCGCGCATTCGACTCGCTGATCCGGCTGCTGGCCGACAGCCTCGGCCTCACCGTATTCCTCGTCACCCACGACTTGGATACACTGTTTTCGATCATCGACCGCATCATCGTGCTGTCGGGCGGCCGCGTGCTCGGCAGCGGCACCGTGGCCGAACTGAAACGCATCGATGATCCGTGGCTGCGCGACTATTTCGCCGCACGGGCATCGGAGGAGGGAATGGCGCATGGAAACTGAAGGTCGCTACGCCCTGGTGGGCACCCTGGTGCTGGCGGTGATCGCGCTGATGACCGTCGCCATCGTGTGGCTGGCGGGCGCGGCCGATACCATCGCCTATCAGACCTACACCCTGTATTTCAAGCAGCAGTCGCTCGACGGGCTGGCGGTCGGCAGCCCGGTGAAGATGCGCGGCATCAAGGTCGGCGTGGTCGACAGCTACCGCTTTGCCGAGGGCGGCGACGAAGCCGTCAGCGTCACCGCGCGCATCGACGAGGGGGTGCCGGTTCACGTCGGCGCCGAGGCCTACATCAAGCGCAACCTGGTGACCGGCATCGCGTCGGTCGAGATCGACAACGGCCCGAGCGACAGCCCCCTGCTCGACGAGGCGCCCCAGGGCGAGCGCTATCCGGTCATCGCCGAGGGCAGCTCCGACATCGACAAGGTGGCCACCGCCCTCTCGCGGCTGGCGGTCAACGGCGCCCAGGTGCTGGAGAAAATGAACACCCTGCTGTCCGATGAAAACCAGCGCGCCATCAGCCAGACCCTTGCCAACCTCAACGAACTGTCCGCCCATCTCGCCGCCAACAAGCAAAGCCTCGATGCTGCGGTGCAGGGCATCCGCGACGCCTCCGACGAATTCCGCCTTGCCGGCGCCAGCATCGGCCAGGCCGCCACCCGAGCCGAAGGCAGCATCGTCAGCATCGGGCAAAACGCCGACGTCGCGCTGAAGGAGGCCACCGTCGCGATGGAAAAACTGCAACGTGACATCGGCCTGATTTCCGGGCAAATCCAGCAACTCACCGAAACCGGCACGCTGGAATTGACCAACGTCAGCCGCGACGTGCGCACCAGCGCCGGTGCCCTCACCACCGCCGGACAACGCCTGTCCAACCCGCATGCCATCCTGTTCGGGCCTGGCCAGCAGCAGCTCGGCCCCGGAGAAAAACTGCCATGAACCCCGGATTCTTCCTGCTTGCGCTGGCTTCCTTGCTGACCGCTTGCGTCAATGTGGGCAACCACACCGAATCCCCTGCCGTGGTGTATTACGTGCTGAACGACCCTGCGTCAGCACCCGCCAACGCACCTGCCCCGTTGCGCGCCGATGCCCCAAAGGACCCCGGTCCACTACGCGCTAAAGTCCCGCAGGGCGGGATGGAATCGTATGCCCCACAAGGGGACTCCGATCCACTACGCGCTAAAGCGCGTGTGGAATCGTATGCCCCCACCCTGCTGGTGCTTGACACCACCACCGGCAGCTTTTACGACACCGACCAGCTCATTTTCAGCCGCAGCCCCGGGACCCGCGGCCAGTACCAGTTCGCGCGCTGGACCGAGCGCCCCGGCAAGCGCTTTGCCGACCTGATGCGGGCCCGGCTCGATCGCCTGGGCCGTTATCACGTCGCCGCCGCCGGCGGCTATGTGCGCGGCGATGTATTGCTGGATACCGAACTGGTCGAGTTCTATCACGACGCGGCCAGTCAGCCCGGCCAGGTGCGGCTGGTGCTGCGCGCCGAACTGGTCGACCTGAAGCAGCGTACGCTGCTGGGGCGCCGGGTATTCGAACAGCAGGTCGCGTTGACCCGCTACGACGCGGCCGGCGCTGCGCAGGCCTCCAGCCAGGCGGTCGGCCGCGCGCTCGACGAGCTGACCGCCTGGCTCGCCATGCTGCAATAAGCGCCTAGAATTCATACAATATCGTCCACAATAAAAGGAGAGAGACCATGAAGCGCCTGCTTGCCGCACTGTGCCTGTGTTCCGTCGCCGCTGTCGCCCACGCCGAAATCTCGCAGAAATTCGGTCCGCTTGAAATTCACTACAATGCGCTGACCACCGATGAACTGCTTCCCGAAGTCGCGCGCGCCTACAAGATCGAGCGCAGCAAGACGCGCGGACTGGTGACGGTGTCGGTGCTGAAGAAGAATCCGGTCGGCGTGTTGACGCCGATGCCGGCCAGGCTGACGCTCTACGTCACCAATCTCAGCCAGCAGCTGGCCAACGTCGAGATGCGCGAGGTCAAGGAAGGCACCGCGATTTACTACCTGGGGGAATTCCGTGTCACCCCGCCCGACACGCTGAGGTTCACCGCCACCGTCGAGGTGGCCGGCGAACCGAAGCGCGAGATGGTCTTCACCCAGAAGTTCTACAAGTAAACCCGGGTCCACGCAGCCCCGGTCCAGGGCTGTTTTTTGAACGGCCAGGCTTCAGGCGGACGTGAATGCCGAATAGGTCAGCGTCAGCAGCCCCCACACGCCGAAGCCCGTCACCGTCAGACCCGCCGCACGGCGCACCCACCGCTGTTGCATGAAAGGCTGGATCTGCCGCGCGAACAGGCCCATGCCCAGCAGATTCGGCAGGGTGCCGAGACCGAACGCCAGCATCAGCGCCGCGCCCGAGGGGGCGCTGCCCGCCGCCAGCGCCGACACCAGCACCGAATACACCAGCCCGCACGGCAGCCAGCCCCAGGCCATGCCGGCCAGCAGCGCCTGCGGCAGCGACTTCACCGGCAGCAGCTTCTGGAACAGCGGCTTCACCCGGCGCCATACCGCGCCCCCGGCGCGCTCGAACACCAGCACCCATTGGTTGAATCCCGCCAGATACAGGCCGAGCAGGATCATCACGACCTGCGCCAGCACATACAGCAGCGTCTGCACCGGCATGAACTCCGCCAGCCTGAGCGAGGCGCCGAGCGCCCCCGCCAGCGCACCGAACATCACATACGACGACACCCGCCCCAGGTTGTAGGCCAGATGCAGGCGGAACGGCGGATGCGTGCCGTCGGCGCGGAACGAAAACGCCGCGACGATGCCGCCGCACATGCCGACGCAGTGCACGCCGCCCAACAGTCCGGCGAGGAGGGCGGTGAGGAGGGAGAACTCGATCATTAAACCCTTTCACCACAGAGACACAGAGGCACGGAGAAAAGCATAAGAGTTAAGCCTGTTGGGTAATAGATTTAAGGGGTTCTCTGTGTCTCTGTGCCTCTGTGGTGAGCGGTTTGTGACCGTCCCACCAGCCACACCAGCAGCAGCACCGGCACCCCGATCAGCGCGGTGCCGGTGAAGAAGTTTGCCCAGCCCCACGCATCGACGAACTCGCCGGAAAAGCCCGCGATGAATTTGGGCAGCAGCAGCATCACCGAGGTGAACAGCGCGTACTGCGTGGCCGAATACGCCTGGTTCACCAGGCCGGAGAGGTAGGCGACGAAGGCGCTTGATGCGATGCCCGCCGAGAGATTGTCCGCCGACACCGTGAACACCAGCGCGCCGACGTCGTGGCCGCGCCCGGCCAGCCAGACGAACAGCAGGTTGGTCGCGGCGGACAGCGCCGCGCCCAGAAACAGCGTGCGCATCACGCCCAGGCGCAACACCAGCAGGCCGCCGAGTCCCGCGCCGAGGATGGTCATGATCACGCCGTACACCTTGGACACCGTTGCGACCTCGTCCTTGGTGAAGCCCATTTCCTGATAGAAGGGATTGCTCATCACCCCCATCACCACGTCCGAGATGCGGTAGACGGCAATCAGCGCCAGCATCAGCACGGCCTGCCATTTGTAACGCCGGATGAAGTCGATGAAGGGCGACAGCACCGCGCTGTGGAACCACGCCGTGGCGGTCAGCAGCCAGCCGGTCAGTCCGGCCGCGGCAAACCTTTCCCGCGTGTGCGCCTCGCGCTCGGTGGTGACGGTTGAAATCTTCTTTTCCGGCTCGCGGATGATCAGCGTGGTGAGGATGCCGACCGCCATCAGCGCCGCCATCGCCGTGTACGCCACCCGCCAGGGGCGGAAGTCGTAGGTCGCTTCGCTTGGGTCGAAGGACGCCGCGATCCACAGCGCCCCCGCGCCCGCCGTGATCATCGCAAGGCGATAGCCCGCCTGGTAGGTCGCCGCCATCGCGCCCTGCTTTTCGGTTTCCACGGCTTCGATGCGGTAGGCGTCGAGCGCGATGTCCTGCGTGGCGGATGCGAAGGCGACGGCCAGCGCGAAGAACACCGTGTGCGTCAGGTTCAGCACCGGGTCGGTGTTCGCCATCCCCAACAGCGCGGCGGCGATGCAGATTTGCGACAGCAGCAGCCATGCCCGCCGCTTGCCCAGCCGCGACGTCAGAAACGGCAGCGGCATCCGGTCCACCAGCGGCGACCACAGGAACTTGAAGCCGTACGCCAGCCCCACCCAGCTCAGATGCCCGATGGTCGCGCGCGCGATGCCCGCTTCCGATAGCCAGAACGACAGCGTGCCCAGCACCAGGAGCAGCGGCAGCCCGGCGGAGAAGCCGAGGAACAGCATGCCGACGACGCGCGGGTGGGTGTAGACCTTGAGGGCGGCGAGCCAGGGGTGGGCGGTCACTCGATGTTGCATGGGTGTTGATATGCCTGTGTGTTTTGTGTGGATAACTTTATGGATAACTTGCTTTCATGGCATAAAGTGTTTATTGTCGTTTTCAAATGGATTGGGACTACCCGATCGGCGCTGGGCTTCTGGGACTACCCGGAGGCCCTTCGACTTTCTAGGGGAAGATTTTTAGCCCTACCCCTTCTTTCCTGCCGCTTTCTCCACGGCAAAAACTTCTCCTCCAACACGGCCAAGGCCCGATTCTTCTGATCCGGACGCAATACCGACAAGCCGATCGGTCGCGCGGTCAAATCTGCAAGCTGCATCCCTTCCGAATTGGTTTTCTTGTCAGCGATCATGAGTTCGAAGGGCAGCGGTTTATGGAAGAAGTTGCTGCCATCGCGAATGCGGCGGAATTCCAGTTCGAGTTCGGCATCTTCCTTGGCGCCGCGTGTTTCGCACACCAAATGTGTCAGTCGGTCGTCCTGCCCCATGTTTTTCAAATAGCGGTAGATCCGTTCCAGGCCGAACTCCATCGCAAGATGGTAAGGGTGGCCAGGGGTTGCGTAGCGGGCCTTAAGCTTGTTCTTGTCGATGACAACGGCGATGAGCTTGAAGTCTTCTGCCTGAATGATATCGGTCAGCCTGTTCAAGAAAGCCTCCCGTGCTTCTCTGCCCAGCTTCGCGAACGCGCCCTTTTTCTTTCGTATGTCGATCTCATGCAGGATCACCATGTCGTGGCCGAAGGTCTCGAATTTCAGCTTGCGCACAGCAGGTGTCATCGTGGTCGCGTAGGCGTCCTTCCGAAAAATGCAGAACGACAGCACGAACAACGGATATTCCGGGTTGACCGACTCCAGGCTGTGGTCGCCGCTTTCGTCGACGTAGATGATGTAGTCGCTGAAAGCCGACGTCATGTGCCTGGCGCCCCATCTGCCGCAACTTTTTTGGCCGCTTTGCGTACCCGTTTGCTGGGGGTGGCTTGCGGCAACAGCGACGTCAGCGTCTGGTAGCGCTGGAACAGGAACGCCACCCGCTCGGCGTCGGACTTGAAGCCGGTCTTGCCGTACGCCTTGTCCACCGCCGCATCGAGCTTGTGGTGCGCCTTCAACAGTGCGGGCGGCATGGTCAGCGGGTCGTAGAGGTCGGCGAGCGTGGTGCCGGGGAAGAGTGCGCGGGCATCGAGCACGGCCTGGGCGGCGGCTTCGATGGCCTGCCGGGTTTTGTCGGCGGAGGCGTCGGGCCAGGGGAAATTGTTGTAGACGATACCGGCGGAGTAGCGGTAATCACTTTTCAGACGACCGCACACCGAACGCACCCAGGCCATGTGCATGGCCGAGGTCAGCACGCCGAAATGGTAGGGGGTGGCGTTGGGGACAATCTTCACTAGATTGCTGCACAAGGTGTCGGGGTGCATGAAACCGATGGGAATGTAGTCCCGACGCTCGGAGGAGACCTCCGGAATCAGCAGGTAGGTCGAATCCGGCATGTTCTCGACATGGAAGCGCGTCGGTGTTTGCGCCAGTTTTTGCGTTGGTGGCGATTTGCTGGCCAGCCGGAGCTGCCTGACGGCTTCCACGCGCTTAAGCGCCTCCGGCATCCTGCGCAATTCGCCGGGGGGGCAGTCGCCCAGCCACAGGCACCAGCGCTGGTAGCCGTTGATGAATTCGTCCGCGCCGAGCCAGCGGCGGAACCACTTTTCAGCCTGTGGTTCGCGGTGCAGGAATTCGGCCTTTTCGCCGTCGGTGAAAAGGTAATGCCCGCCGTCGATGGGCTTGTTGCCGATGCCGATCTCGGGCACCGGACAGATCGGCGCGCGGCGGTTGTCGAGCACCACATCGGGCGCGTCCACCAGATACGGGTTGATGTTGGCGGCGGGCAAAGCGTGCGGCTCCCCCTTGATGTCGGCGTATTCGTAAATCGTTTTCCCGGCCACCTCGCCCAGCCCGAAGCCGACGATGACGCAGTGCACGGCGGCCTTGCCGCGCGCTTCGTTGCTCCATGAGAAGGTGCGGTGGGCGAAGTGGATCTTGATGCCGTGCGCCAGCAGCCAGCCCCACAGCACGCCGACCTGCTCGCCCTGGGTGATGGAGTTGGTCGAGACGAAGGCGCAGCGGGTCGGCTGTCCCGCGATGTGGCGCGCCGCCTTCACGTACCAGGCGGCGACGAAATCCAGCAGGCCCGCGTTGGCGATGCCTTCGAACACGGCTCGGGTGTCGGCGCGCTGGGCGTCGTCCATGAACTTGGCGCCGACGAAAGGCGGGTTGCCCATCACATAGCCGCAGCGCGCAGCCGGCAGCACGTCGTTCCAGTCGAGCGTGAGCGCGTTGCCGTGGACGATGTGCGGGCTGGTCTTCAACGGGATGCGGGCGAAATACATGCCGAATTCCTCGCTCACCTTGAGGTTCATCTGGTGGTCGACCAGCCACAGCGCGACCTGCGCGATCTGGGCGGGGAATTCCTCGATCTCGATGCCGTGGAACTGGTCGACGTCGATGGAGAGCAACTGGAAGATGTCGACCAGCGATTGCTTGAATTCGCGCTCCAGTGCGAGCGAGGCGCGCAGGATTTCCAGTTCCAGCAGGCGCAGCTCTCGGTAGGCGATGACGAGGAAGTTGCCGCAGCCGCAGGCCGGGTCGAAGAAGGTGAGGCCGCGCAGCTTCTTGTGGAATTCGAACAACTTGTTGCGGTTCTTCTTGACCTTGTCGAACTCGGCCCACAGCGCGTCGAGAAACAGCGGCTTGATGAGCTTGAGGATGTTTTCCTCGCTGGTGTAGTGCGCGCCGAGGTTGCGGCGTGCCTGCCTGTCCATGATGCTCTGGAACAGTGCGCCGAAGATGGCCGGTGAGATGGCTGCCCAGTCGAGCGCGCAGGCGTCGAGCAGCGCTTCGCGCATGGCGCTGTCGAAGTCGGCGATGGGGATGGCCTCTTCGAACAGCTTGCCGTTGATGTAGGGGAAGGCGGCGAGTTGATCGTCCAACACCTTGCCGCGCTTGGCTTCCGGGGTATTCAACACCTGGAACAACTGCGCGAGCAGGGGGCCGAGGTCGGAGCCGTCCTCGCGGGTGCGTTCCTCGATGTAGGTGCGCAATGCCTGGGCGGGCTGGAAGATCCCGGTGTCGTCGGCGAACAGACAGAACAGCAGGCGCACCAGCAGCACTTCGAGCGCATGGCCTTCGTAGCCGGAGGCCTTGAGCGCATCGTGCAGCCGCCCCATGCGTTCGGCGGCCTGGATGTTGACCGGGTTCTGCGGCTTGATTTCCTGCGTTTCGTAGCCGGCGATGAAGCCGAAGTGGCGGATGTGCTTGTGCAGGTCCTTCAGCGCGAATTCGCGGATGTCGCCGGTCTCCAGGTCGTGGAGGCGGAAGCGGGCGAAGTCGCACACGACGATGTGGCGCGGCAGGTCGCGTTCCTTGATGCCGGGGAAGTAGTCCAGCGCCTGTGAAAAGGCGCGGTCGAGATTCCTGCCGCGCGATTTCTGTTCCACCAGCAGGACGCCGGGCCAGAACAGATCGACGTAGCCCTGGTCGCCGCCGAATTTCTTGACCGCATGCTCGAAGGTGGCGACGCGCTTGTTGGTGACGCCGAAGATTTCGAAGAAGGCGATCCAGAACGGTTTGGCCTCGCTGTCCTCGTTGGCGGCGTCGGCCCATTCGCGCGAGAACGATAAGGCGCGGGATTTGATCTCGTTCCAGGAAAGCGGCATGGTCAGTCAGTAACGCCCTGGGCCAGGTTGGTTTGTCTCATGCCGCCGGGTCGATGATCTGTCCCGCATCCGCCGCTGCCTTGAGGGCACGCAGCTTGTGCAGCAGGGGCGGAATGTCGGTCTGGATGATGCTCCAGAGCGTGTCGTTGTCGATGCCGAGATAGCCATGAATCAGCCGGTTGCGCGTGGCCACGATGCGGCGCCAGTCGATGTGATTTGCGAATTGCCGAACGTGGTCGGGAATGTGCGTGGCGGCCTCGCCGATCAGTTCGAGGTTGCGCAGGGTGGCGTCGTAGTTGAGGCCGCTTTGTTCGAAACGGCTTTGTTCCATTTCATGGGTGTAGGCCAGCACCTTTTCGGCAAATTCGATCATGTCGCTTACGTAAAAGCGCCATTCACGCGACACGGATGGCCTCCTTCTCGATGTAGGGGCGGAGCTCCGGGCGCAAGGCCTTGTCCGTGACCAGATCGACCGGGCAGCCGAGCAGGTCTTCCAGATAAAACTGCAAACCGAAATAGCGGTCGGAGGTGGCTGGGCCGTCGAATTCAACCAGCACGTCGACATCGCTGTTTTCCCGTGCCTCATCGCGAGCGGTGGAACCGAAGATCGATAAATGCCGCACGCCGAAGCGTTGGCGAATCGTTTCTTTGTGGTTCTGCAGCAGATGCAGCGCGTTCAGTTTCTTCATCGTGGCCTCGATGGGGGTGGATCAAGCCTGGTAATCGTAATCGACAATCAGCGGCGCATGGTCGCTGAACCGCTGGTCCTTGTAAACGCTGGCGGATGTGGCCTTGGCGGCGATGCCGGGTGTCGCGATCTGGTAATCGATGCGCCAGCCGACGTTCTTGGCCCAGGCTTGGCCGCGGTTGCTCCACCAGGTGTAGGCCTCGCCGGTATGCTCCGGATAGAGGCTGCGGTAGACGTCGATCCAGCCGAGCTCGTCGAACAGGCGGGTCATCCAGGCGCGCTCCTCGGGCAGGAAGCCTGAGTTCTTCTGGTTGGATTTCCAGTTCTTGAGGTCGATTTCCTTGTGCGCGATGTTCCAGTCGCCGCAGATGACGATTTCGCGGCCTGATTTCATCAGCGCTTCGAGGTGCGGGAAGAAGGCGTCCAGGAAGCGGAACTTGGCCTGCTGGCGTTCTTCGCTGCTGGAACCGGAAGGCTGGTAGAGCGAGATGACGGCAAGCTTGCCGTAGTCGGCCTCGATGTAGCGGCCCTCGGCGTCGAATTCGGGGGCACCGAGGCCTTCGATGATTCTCTGCGGCGGTTTAAGGGTGTAGATGCCGACGCCGCTGTAGCCTTTTTTCTCGGCGTAGTGGAAGGCGCCGGTGAGGCCGTCGCATTGGATGAATTCCGGCTTGAGGTCGGCCGCCTGCGCCTTGAGTTCCTGCACGCAGACGACGTCGGCGTGTTGCGTGGGCAGCCAGTCTAAGAAGCCCTTGGCGGCAGCGGAACGGATGCCGTTGAGGTTGGCCGATATAATTCGCATCTATATGGATTCAAGAAATTGTGAACAATGTCCGATTACAAAGCCGAGTTTGTGGAATTTGCCATCGCTTCAAACGTGCTGTGTTTTGGCGAGTTCAAGACCAAGGCGGGGCGCATGAGCCCCTACTTTTTCAATGCGGGGCTGTTCAACGACGGCGACAGGCTGAAACGGCTGGGCGAATTTTACGCGAAAGCCATCGTCGACTCGGGGATCGCGTTCGACGTGCTGTTCGGCCCGGCCTACAAGGGCATTCCGCTGGCGGCGAGCATTGCGATCGCGCTGGCGGGCATGGGAAAAAACGTGCCGTTTTCGTTCAACCGCAAGGAGGCCAAGGACCACGGCGAAGGCGGCACGGTGGTCGGCGCGACGCTCACGGGCCGCGTGCTGATCGTCGACGACGTGATTTCGGCGGGCACCTCGGTGCGCGAATCGGTGGACCTGATTCGCCAAGCGGGCGCCGAGCCTGCGGGCGTGGTGATCGCGCTGGACCGCATGGAACGCGGCACGGGCGACAAGTCGGCGGTGCAGGAAGTGCGCGAGCAATATGGCATTCCGGTGGTGGCGGTGGTCACGCTGGACAATCTGGTGGAGTTTCTGGAAGGCGATGCAAACCGACAAGCTGAATTGCAGGCCGTGGCGGACTACCGTGAAAAATACGGCGTTTAGCGCGCTGGCGGCCGCCCTGCTGCTGGCCGCGGGCACCGCGCAGGCGGCGATGTACCGCTGGGTGGATGGCAACGGCCGCGTGCACTACAGCGACACGCCGCCGACGACCTACCAGAAGAGCGGCGGCGTCGAGATGAGCAAGCAGGGCAATGTCGTCAAACGCACGCAATCCGAGGCGGAACGCAAAGCGGAAGCCGAACGCCAGGCCGAGCAGAAGCGGATTCGGGCGGAACGGGACAAGCAGGCACAGCTCGATCGCGCACTGCTGTCGACCTACACCACCGAAGCGGAAATCGACCTGGCGCGCGACCGCGCGCTGGAGCACCACAAACTGGCGATCAAGGGCGCAGAAATCCGCGGCAAGGCGGTGGAAGCGAACCTGGCCGAACTGAAGACGCGCATCGCCAACATCGAAAAGGCAGGCCGGCCGGTGAGCCCCGGCCTGATGGAGCAGCTGGATCAGGCCACCAAGGAAAACCTGGAATTGAAGCGCACCATCCTCAACAACGAAGAGGCGATGACGCAGGTGCGTGAGAGGTACGCCGCCGACAAGGCGCGCTTCCGCGAGTTGACGGGCAAATAATTTCCCGGGGCCGCATTTGAACCACAGAGGCACGGAGATATGCCCCGCAGGGACGGTATCCCTTGGAACACGGAGAAAATCGAGAAACAATGCGTGATCCGTTTCTCGGTACCCCCTCGGGTGATGCACCCAAGTGAAATAAGGCTTTGTTTTACCTCTGTGGTGAGGTTTTTTTGGATTACCGCAGCTTGGCTTTCAGCAGTTCGTTGACCTGCGCCGGGTTGGCGCGGCCTTTGCTGGCCTTCATCACCTGGCCGACCAGCGCGTTGAAGGCTTTGTCTTTGCCGGAACGGAATTCCTCGACCGACTTCGGGTTGGCGGCGAGCACCTCGTCGACGATCTTTTCCAGTTCGCCGGAATCGGACATCTGCTTAAGGCCGTCAGCCTCAATAATTTCATCGGCTAGATCAATGCTATTTCTAGGGTCGCGCTCTTTCCACATGGCCGCATAGAGACTTGTTTTGCCGCACATCTTGGCGAAAACCTCTTTAGCAATCTTTCCTGAGATTGTCCCATCCTTGATCCGCACAATCAGTCTTGCCAGCTGAGCGGGAGAAATCGGGCAAAAACTGAAGTGAATGTTGTTTTCGTTCAGATAGCTGAACACTTCACCTGTAACCCAGTTTGCGCAGAGTTTAGGCTCGGCAGGAATTCCTTTTACCGTTTCTTCAAAATACTCGGCAATGGCCTTGTTCGCGGTTAGCAAACCGGCGTCGTACTGGCTTAAGCCATATTTATCTTTGAAGCGCGACTGCATCGCGGCGGGCAGTTCGGGCAGGGTCGCGCGCACCGCATCGATCCAGTCTTCGTCGAGCTTCACCGGCAGCAGGTCGGGGTCGGGGAAGTAGCGGTAGTCGTGCGCCTCTTCCTTGCTGCGCATCATGCGCGTTTCGCCGCGGTCGGGGTCGAACAGCACGGTGGCCTGTGTGACGCGGCCGCCGTCTTCCAGCGTCCCGATCTGCCAGCGCACTTCGTAGTCGATCGCCTGCTGCAGGAAGCGGAAGGAGTTGAGGTTCTTGATTTCGCGGCGGGTGCCGAATTCCTTTTGTCCGACCGGGCGCACCGAGACGTTGGCGTCGACGCGGAAGCTGCCTTCCTGCATGTTGCCGTCGCAGATGCCGATCCAGGTCACCAGCGTGTGCAGCGCGCGGGCGTAGGCGACGGCCTCGGCGGAGGAACGCATCTCCGGCTCGGAGACGATCTCCAGCAGCGGCGTGCCGGCGCGGTTCAGATCGATCCCGGTCATGCCGTGGAAGTCCTCGTGCAGCGACTTGCCGGCGTCCTCCTCCAGGTGGGCGCGGGTCAGATGAATCGTCTTTTCCTCTCCGTCCACTACGATCTTGAGCGCGCCTCCCTCGACGATGGGCCTGGCCAGCTGGCTGATCTGGTAGCCCTTGGGCAGGTCGGGGTAGAAGTAGTTCTTGCGGTCGAACACGTTGACGCGGTTGAGCGTGGCGCCGATCGCCAGGCCGAACCTGATCGCGCATTCCACCGCGCCGCGGTTCAGCACCGGCAGCACGCCGGGCAGCGCGATGTCGACCGCGCTCGCCTGGGTGTTGGGCGCCGCGCCGAAGGCGGTGCTGCTGCCCGAGAAAATCTTGGACTTGGTGGCGAGTTGGGTGTGGACTTCCAGCCCGATGACGGTTTCCCATTTCATGGCGTGTTCCTAATCCTTGAGGCCGGTCAGGGAAACGATACGTTCCCTGAAATCCTGAAACGCTTCGCTTTTTTCGTCTTCAAGCTGGGCGATTCGGTAAAAGCGGTCGGTGCTTGGTGATTCCTGCGCGGCCTTGCGAGCATCGAAGCGATTGACATTGACGACCGTCCAGCACTCGGTAAAGCCGTTGGCGCGGGCTTTCTGGTGACTTTTCTCGGCTTCGCCGAGCCGGTTGTGTATGTTCGAAAAATCCGTTCCGCCCTTGATCTCGATGGCGATGATGTTGCGGTAGCCACCTTTGGCCATGCGCTCGCGAATAATCAAATCCGGGTCGGCGGCGAATTCGATCAGCACGGTGCGGCGCGCGGCATTTTTGACCTCTATGCTGTTGCCTTCCAGCTTGACTACCGCTTTTTTGACGATGCCCTGGATGAGTTTGAAGACCCTCAGGGTGGCGTCGCCGCCACGCCGCACGTTCGCGCCGCCGCGCAGTTGCGGGCCAAAAGTCAGCAACGTGAGGTCGTCCAGCAGTGCGCGGCTGATGGCGTTTGGGCCGATGCCTTCCACCAGTGCCGCGGCAGCCTTGTTCAGGGCAGCGCAGAAGCCGGGCAGCAGCAAGGCGGCTTTCGGAGAGATCTTTCCCGAAGCTTCGAGCGCTTTGAGAGACGAGGCTCCGGTGGCGGCTGTGTAGAACTCCTTCTGGCTGTAACCGAGCAACAGGCGGTAATAGCCGAGCAATCTCGGGTTCATGTTCAACACGCTGGGCGCAGCAAAAACCAGTTCTCCCCGCAAACCGTGGCGCGCCAGGGCGGCAAACATTTTTGCCGGGGCAAGTTTTGCCAATTCGGCGTCCAGTTGCGCAATGTCCAGCGATTCGACGGTTTCGCCCAAGGCGTTCTGCAGATACAGGCCGCGCGCTTGCGCCAAGGCGAGCGAGAAACCGATCTGCTGGTCGGGGATGGGAAATTCGAACATGCTCAGGCGGCCTTGAGACGAATCACGCTGTGGGTGAGGGTCGTCAGACGGTTCATGGCGAGTTCGACGTACTCGGGATTTAACTCGATGCCGACGAAGCGGCGGTTCAGCCGCTGGCAGGCGAGATTCCTGCGCGGCCTTGCGAGCATCGAAGCGATTGACATTGACGACCGTCCAGCACTCGGTAAAGCCGTTGGCGCGGGCTTTCTGGTGACTTTTCTCGGCTTCGCCGAGCCGGTTGTGTATGTTCGAAAAATCCGTTCCGCCCTTGATCTCGATGGCGATGATGTTGCGGTAGCCACCTTTGGCCATGCGCTCGCGAATAATCAAATCCGGGTCGGCGGCGAATTCGATCAGCACGGTGCGGCGCGCGGCATTTTTGACCTCTATGCTGTTGCCTTCCAGCTTGACTACCGCTTTTTTGACGATGCCCTGGATGAGTTTGAAGACCCTCAGGGTGGCGTCGCCGCCACGCCGCACGTTCGCGCCGCCGCGCAGTTGCGGGCCAAAAGTCAGCAACGTGAGGTCGTCCAGCAGTGCGCGGCTGATGGCGTTTGGGCCGATGCCTTCCACCAGTGCCGCGGCAGCCTTGTTCAGGGCAGCGCAGAAGCCGGGCAGCAGCAAGGCGGCTTTCGGAGAGATCTTTCCCGAAGCTTCGAGCGCTTTGAGAGACGAGGCTCCGGTGGCGGCTGTGTAGAACTCCTTCTGGCTGTAACCGAGCAACAGGCGGTAATAGCCGAGCAATCTCGGGTTCATGTTCAACACGCTGGGCGCAGCAAAAACCAGTTCTCCCCGCAAACCGTGGCGCGCCAGGGCGGCAAACATTTTTGCCGGGGCAAGTTTTGCCAATTCGGCGTCCAGTTGCGCAATGTCCAGCGATTCGACGGTTTCGCCCAAGGCGTTCTGCAGATACAGGCCGCGCGCTTGCGCCAAGGCGAGCGAGAAACCGATCTGCTGGTCGGGGATGGGAAATTCGAACATGCTCAGGCGGCCTTGAGACGAATCACGCTGTGGGTGAGGGTCGTCAGACGGTTCATGGCGAGTTCGACGTACTCGGGATTTAACTCGATGCCGACGAAGCGGCGGTTCAGCCGCTGGCAGGCGAGACCGACCGTGCCGGAGCCGAAAAACGGGTCGAGCACGAAATCGCTTACGCGCGTGGTGGCAAGAATGCAGGGCTCGATCAAGGCGAGCGGGAAAACGGCGTAGTGGGCGTGCGCGGTGGCTTGGGTATTGATGCTCCACACCGAGCGGCGATTGCGCTTGCCGCCGTTGGCGGCGGCTTCCCTGGAAGCTTCGTGATCGTAGAAATAGCGCTCCGACTTGGTCAGCATGAACAGAAACTCGTGGCTGCGACTGGGCCTGTCCTTGACGCTTTCAGGCATGGCGTTGGGTTTTTCCCAGACAATGTCGCTGCGCAGATACCAGCCGTCGTCCTGCAGGGCGAACGCCAGCCGCCAGGGCAGGCCGAGCAAGTCCTTGGGTTTGAGGCCCTCCGGCGTGTCGGGGCGCACGTTCATGGCGCGCGCGGGATTTTTTTTGTCCGGCGCGCGGTAACCGCGGTTGCCGCTGGTGTAGCCGTCGCCGATGTTGAGCCAGAGCACGCCGTCGTCGCGCAGCACCCGCCGGACTTCGGCGAACACCGCCACCAGCCGGTTGAGAAACTGCGGCAAGGTTTCCTCAAGCCCGATTTGCGAGGCGATGCCGTAGTCCCGCATGCCCCAATAGGGCGGGGAGGTCACCACGCACTGCACGGAGTTCGACGGCAGACGCTGCAAGATATTCAGGGCATCGCCTTCGAACAGGGCGGATTCCTGCAAAGAGAGCGTTTCAGGCGGGGGAATGGTTTCCAGCTTCATATGGCGAATGGCGGTGATTAACGGTTAATCATTCTCGGTTGCCCGAAATTTTCGGCATGACGCGCCGTATGGCCGATAGAATATATTCACGCCAATCGATTTCGTCGCCAAATTTGTCCTCAATTTCAGGATTTCCTCGTCACTCAATTCGGGAAAGCCCTCCTGCGCAACCGCATTGCGGATGTCCTCGACGTTGGGGGCATACACGATTTGTTCGCCGGGCAGGGCCATGGCCGAATCTTATTCCTTATACCTCTGGTGCGAGGGTATGCCACCCCGTGGCCAACTGATACTGATGCGCAATATTCAGTATTTTCGCCTCGCTGAAGTAATTGCCGACCAGCTGCAGGCCGATCGGCAGGCCCTTGGCATCGAAGCCGCACGGCAGCGACATGCCGGGCAGGCCGGCGAGGTTGGCGGGGATGGTGTAGAGGTCGTTCAGGTACATCTCGACCGGGTCGCCGGATTTTTCGCCGAGCCTGAACGCGGTGCCGGGCGCGGTGGGACCGAGGATGACGTCGCAGACCTTGAACGCCTCGGCAAAGTCGTCGGCGATCAGGCGGCGGATTTTCTGCGCCTGCAGGTAATAGGCGTCGTAATAGCCGTGCGAGAGCACATAGGCGCCGATCAGGATGCGCCGCTTGACCTCGGCGCCGAAGCCCTGCGCGCGCGTCTTGCAGTACATGTCGTCGAGGCTGGCGTAATCCGGCGCGCGGTAGCCGTAGCGCACGCCGTCGAAGCGCGACAGGTTGGACGAGGCCTCGGCGGGGGCGAGCACGTAGTAGACGGGGATGGCGAGTTTCGAATTGGCGAGCGATATCTCGACGGTCGTCGCGCCGAGCTTCTTCAGCTCGGCGACCGCGGCTTCCACGGCAATGGCGACTTCGCTGTTGAGGCCCTCGGCGAAGAATTCGCGCGGCAGGCCGACGCGCAGGCCGGCGAGGGGTGTCTCCAGGTCGCGCGTGTAGTCCTCTTTTTCGCGTTCCAGGCTGGTCGAGTCCCTGGGGTCGAAGCCGGTCATCACGTTCAACAGCAGCGCGCAGTCCTCGGCCGAGGGCGCCATCGGTCCGGCCTGGTCGAGGCTGGAGGCAAACGCGATCATGCCGTAGCGCGACACCAGCCCATAGGTCGGCTTCAAGCCCGTGATGCCGCACAGCGCGGCGGGCTGGCGGATCGAGCCGCCGGTGTCGGTGCCGGTCGCCGCCGGCGCCATGCGCGCGGCGACGCATGCCGCGGCGCCGCCGGACGAGCCGCCGGGCACGCAGGCCGGGTTCCAGGGGTTCTTCACCGCGCCGAACCAGCTGGTCTCGTTGGAGGACCCCATGGCGAACTCGTCCATGTTGGTCTTGCCCAGACTGGGCATGCCGGCGGCCTTGAAGCGCTCGATCACGTGCGCGTCGTAGGGCGCGACGAAGTTGGAGAGCATTTTCGAGCCGCAGGTGGTGAGCCAGCCGTCGGTGCAGAAGATGTCCTTGTGGGCGATCGGCACGCCGGTGAGCGGGCCATTCTTCCCGGCGGCGATGAGCGCGTCGGCGGCGGCGGCCTCACGCAGCGTCTTGTCGGCGTCCACCGTGATGAAGGCATTGATGGCCGGATTCAGCGCGGCGATGCGGTCGAGATACTGCTGCGCGAGTTCCCGGCTGGAAACCTGCTTGCCGGCGAGCTGCGTGGCGAGCGCGGAAAGTGACGATTCGGGCATGACTTACTCGATGACTTTGGGCACGAGATAGAGGCCGTTTTCGACGGCCGGGGCGATGGCCTGGAAGGCGGCGTGGCGGTCGGTTTCGGTCACGGCGTCGTCGCGCAGGCGCTGAGTGACTTCCTGCGCATGGGCCATCGGCGCGATGCCGGCCGTGTCCACCGCCTGCATGGCGGCGATGAGGTCGAAAATGCCGTTGAGCTGGGCCTGCGTGGCCTGCGCCTCGGCATCGCTGATTTCTATGCGCGCAAGGCGGGCGATGCGCTTGACGTCGTCCTGGTTGAGGGACATGGAAGCACCTGAATACTTACGGGAACGAAGCCCGTTAGGGTATCATAGCCCCCTTGTTTTTTCTGCCCTTTCGCCCGCCCGGCGCGGGCGTTGCCGCCACCATGTTCAAGTTCTTCACCAAGTACTTTTCCACCGATCTTGCAATCGACCTCGGTACCGCCAACACGCTGATCTACGTGCGCGACCGCGGCATCGTGCTGGACGAGCCCTCGGTGGTGTCGATCCGCACCGATGCGGCGGCGGGCGGCAAGCGCACCGTGCAGGCGGTGGGCGCGGAAGCCAAGCTGATGCTGGGCCGCACGCCGGGCAACCTGCAGGCGATCCGGCCGATGAAGGACGGCGTGATCGCCGACTTCACCGTCACCGAGCAGATGCTCAAGTATTTCATCAAGAAGGTGCACGACACCCGCATGCTGCGGCCCAGCCCGCGCATCATCATCTGCGTGCCGTGCGGCTCGACCCAGGTGGAGCGCCGCGCGATCCGCGAATCGGCGATCGGCGCCGGCGCGCGCCAGGTCTATCTGATCGAGGAGCCGATGGCGGCGGCGATCGGCGCCGGCATGCCGGTGGCCGACGCCACCGGATCGATGGTGGTCGACATCGGCGGCGGCACCACCGAGGTCGGCGTGATCTCGCTCGGCGGCGTGGTCTACGCCAACTCGGTGCGCGTCGGCGGCGACCGCATGGACGAGGCCATCATCAATTACATCCGCCGCAACTACGGCATGCTGATCGGCGAGGCCACGGCCGAGCAGATCAAGAAGAAAATGGGCTCGGCCTTCCCCGGCGCCGAGGTGCTGGAAATGGAAGTCAAGGGCCGCAGCCTCGCCGAAGGCGTGCCGCGCAGCTTCAACGTGTCGTCCAACGAAATCCTCGAAGCGCTGACCGAGCCGCTCAACGCCATCGTCAGCGCGGTCAAGCAGGCGCTGGAGCAGACGCCTCCGGAACTCGGCGCCGACATCGCCGAGAAGGGCATGGTGCTGACCGGCGGCGGCGCGCTGCTGCGCGACCTCGACCGCCTGCTGATGGAAGAGACCGGCCTGCCGGTGATCGTCGCCGACGACCCGCTGACCTGCGTGGTGCGCGGTTCCGGGCGCGCCCTGGAAGAAATGGACAAGCTGGCCTCGGTGTTCACCAACGAGTGACCGCGGCGGTACGCTTCTCCCCCTGCGAGGGCCGTCGATAAATGGCGATGCCCGGCCAGCTCATGTTCGCCCGCCGGCTGGGGCCGACGGCGCGCCTGCTGATCTGGCTGCTGGTCGGCGTGAGCTGCGTTGTGCTCGATACCCGCTATCACGCCCTCGACGGCCTGCGCAGCGGCTTCTCGCTGTTGCTGCAGCCGGTGCGCGAACTCATGCGCGCGCCCTTGGAGGTCGCCGCCGAACTGGACGGTTTCTTTACCCGCCACCGTCTCCTGCAGAAAGAACGTGACGCCCTGCTGGCCGAGCGTGCGCAGATCCAGGTCGGGATCAACGCCGCGAAGGCGCTGGCCCGCGAGAATGCCGAGTTGCGCAGCCTGCTGCAGTTGCCGGCCCGGCCCGGCCAGCAGCGGGTTCGGGCCGCCCTGCTGTATCAGGGACACAACTGGTTCGCCCAGCGCGTCACTTTGGACCAGGGCGCCGGCGCGGGGCTGCGCGGCGGGCTGCCGGTGGTTGACGCCTCGGGCCTGGTCGGGCAGGTGAGCCGGGTCTATCCGGGGTCGAGCGAAGTGACGCTGGTGAGCGATCCGCAGCAACTGACGCCGGTGTTCGTCGAGCGCACCGGCCAGCGCGGTCTGGCGGCCGGCAGCGGACACAACCAGCTGGAACTGCGTTACATGCCGGCACAGACCGACATCCGGGTGGGCGACCGCCTGCTGACGTCGGGGATCGACCGGGTGTATCCGGCCGGCATTCCGGTGGCGCGCGTCACGCGGGTGTCGCGTTCGCAATCCAGCCCCTATCTGCGGGTGGAGTGTTTGCCGCTGGCGGGGCTCGACCGCTCCCGCGCCGTGCTGGTGCTGATCGCCGCGCCGCAGGTGATCGCGCAATGAACGTCTCCACCCAAACCTTCGGCAGCTGGCGCCGCATCCTCGGCAGTCTGACGCTGGCGGTGCTGCTGGAGCAACTGCCGTGGACCGGCTGGGCGCTGGCCCTGCGGCCCGATTTCGTGCTGGTCGGCGTGCTGTTCTGGACGCTGCATCAGCCCGCGCGCATCGGTTTCGCCACGGCGTTTTTTCTCGGGCTGCTGGTCGATTTTCAGGACGGGGTGGTGCTCGGCCAGCACGCCATCGCCTACGCGATCGGCGTCTACCTGGTGCTGTTTCTGCGCCTGCGGCTGCTGCAATTCGATCCGTTCCGGCAGGCGGCGCAGCTGTTCCCCATCTTTCTGGCGGTGCAGCTGGCGGTGCTGCTGGTCGGCTGGCTGGCGGTCAATCCGCCGGCGGGGCTGGCCATGCTGCTGCCGGTGCCGGGCAGCACGGTGCTGTGGTATCTGGTGGCGGGCTTCCTGCGCCTGTGGCATGGCAAAGGCCTGCAGGATCGGGCGTGATCCTGGATGAATCTCGCCACCCCGCTGAAGAATCTGGATCGCGAGCTGGCCCGTTTTCGTGGGCGGCTGAAAGTGGGCGCGGCTTTCGTCGCGCTGCTGGCGGCGGCGCTGCTGGCGCGCGCGTTTTATCTGCAGATCGTGCAGCAGGAGCACTACATCCAGCGCGCCGAAAGCAACCGCATTTCGCTGGTGCCCGCCGCGCCGCATCGCGGGCTGATTCTCGACCGCAACGGCCGCATCCTGGCGGAAAACTATTCGGCCTATACGCTGGAACTGACCCGTGCGCGGACGGACGACCTCGAAGCCACGCTGGCCGAGGTGGGCAAGCTGATCGAGATCACGCCGGGGCAGCTGCGGCGCTTCCGGCGCCTGCTCTCCGAATCGCACGAGTTCGAGACCGTGCCGCTGAAAAGCAAGCTGAGCGACGAGGAGGTCGCCATCCTGGCGGCCAACCGCTATCGCCTGCCGGGCGTGGAAGTGAAGGCGCGGCTGTTCCGCAACTATCAGGGCGGGCCCGGCATGGCGCACGTGCTGGGTTTCGTCGGCCGCATCAACGACCGCGACCTGAACCGGCTGCGCGAGACCGGCCGCGAGCAGAACTACCGGGGCAGCGTCCACATCGGCAAGACCGGGCTGGAGCAGAGCTACGAAACCCTGCTGCACGGCCGCACCGGCTTCGACCAGATGGAGACCGACGCCGGCGGCCGCGCGGTGCGCATGCTGTCGCGCATTCCGCCGGTGCCGGGCAGGGATTTGCGCCTGCACCTCGACCTTGAGCTGCAGGCGGTGGCCGAGCACGCATTCGGCGACTACCTGGGCGGACTGGTGGCACTCGATCCGAATACCGGCGGAGTGCTGGCGCTGGTGAGCAAGCCGGGATTCGATCCCAACCTGTTCGTCGACGGGATCGATCCGGAAACCTGGAAGTCGCTCAACGAGTCGCCCGAGCGGCCGATGGTCAACCGCGCGCTGCGCGGCATCTATCCGCCCGGCTCGACCATCAAGCCGCTGATGGCGCTGGCCGGGCTGGAACTGGGCGTGCGCAAGCCGTCCGACAGTATTGTCGACCCGGGTCATTTCAGCCTGCCCAACAGCCGCCACCAGTTCCGCGACTGGAAGCGCGGCGGGCACGGTGTGGTCGATTTGCGCAAATCCATTTCGCAGTCATGCGATACCTATTACTACACGCTGGCGGTCGACATGGGGATCGACCGCATGCACCACTACCTGGCGCGGTTCGGCCTGGGCGAAAAAACCGGTATCGACCTGGAAGGCGAATCGTCCGGCCTGCTGCCCTCGCGCGACTGGAAGCAGCGCCGCTGGAAGCAGCCCTGGTATCCCGGCGAGACGGTGATTGCGGGCATCGGCCAGGGCTATCATCTGACCACCCCGCTGCAGCTGGCCGTGGCCACGGCCATGCTTGCCAATGGCGGCCGGCGGATCGAGCCGCGTCTGGTGCAGGCGGTGCGCGATCCGCTCGCCCCTGCCTGGCAGCCGCTGCCGGGCAGGGAACGCGACCGGCTGGCGATCACCCCGAAGCATCTGGAGGCGGTGCGCGAAGGCATGATGGACGTGATGCGCCCGGGCGGCACCGCCGCCGCCTCGGCGGCGGGCGCCCCGTACGCGATCGGCGAAAAAACCGGTATCGACCTGGAAGGCGAATCGTCCGGCCTGCTGCCCTCGCGCGACTGGAAGCAGCGCCGCTGGAAGCAGCCCTGGTATCCCGGCGAGACGGTGATTGCGGGCATCGGCCAGGGCTATCATCTGACCACCCCGCTGCAGCTGGCCGTGGCCACGGCCATGCTTGCCAATGGCGGCCGGCGGATCGAGCCGCGTCTGGTGCAGGCGGTGCGCGATCCGCTCGCCCCTGCCTGGCAGCCGCTGCCGGGCAGGGAACGCGACCGGCTGGCGATCACCCCGAAGCATCTGGAGGCGGTGCGCGAAGGCATGATGGACGTGATGCGCCCGGGCGGCACCGCCGCCGCCTCGGCGGCGGGCGCCCCGTACGCGATCGCCGGCAAGACCGGCACCGCGCAGGTGGTCGGCATCAGGCAGGGCGCGCGCTACGACGCCAGCCGGCTGGCCCGCCAGCACCGCGACCATGCGCTGTTCATCGCCTATGCGCCGGCCGACAAGCCCGCCATCGTGGTGGCGGTGATGGTGGAAAACGGCGGCTCGGGCAGCGGCACCGCGGCGCCGGTCGCGCGCGCGGTGTTCGATTATTACCTGACCGGGAAACGTCCCGGCAACATGAGGATGGAGGCAGACGATGCCGCGGACTAGTCACTGGATCGTGCGCAGGCTGAGCCACCTGGACGGCATTTTGCTGGTCCTGGTGCTCGTGCTGCTGGGGATCAGCCTGGCGGTGGTGGCGAGCGCATCGGGGCAGAGCCCGACGCGCATCACCGGCCACCTGATCAACATCGGCCTGGCGCTGGGGGTGATGGCGGTGATGGCCAACGTGCCGCCGCATCTGCTGTCCAAGGTGGGGCCGCCCCTGTATGTGGCGGGCGTGGTGCTGCTGATCGGGGTGGCGCTGTTCGGCGAGGTCCGCAACGGCTCGCGGCGCTGGCTGAACCTGGGATTCATGGCGTTCCAGCCGTCGGAACTGCTGAAGCTGGCGCTGCCCCTGATGCTGGCCTGGTATTTCCAGCGCAACGAGGGATTGCTGCGCGCCAGGCATTTCCTGGTCGGCGGCACGCTGCTGCTGGTGCCGTTCCTGCTGATCCTGCGCCAGCCCGATCTCGGCACCGCGCTGATGATCGGCGCCTCGGGCTTCTACCTGCTGTTCTTTGCCGGCCTGCCGTGGAAGGGGATCCTGGGCGGCGGCCTCCTGGGCGCCGCCAGTCTGCCGGTGATGTGGGGCCTGATGCACGACTACCAGCAGCGCCGCGTGCTGACCCTGCTCGACCCGTCATCCGACCCGCTGGGCGCCGGCTACCACATCATCCAGTCCACCATTGCGATCGGTTCGGGCGGCCTGTTCGGCAAGGGCTGGATGCGGGGCACGCAAAGCCAGCTCGATTTCATTCCCGAACGGACGACCGATTTCGTGTTTGCCGTGTTCGGCGAGGAATTCGGCTATGTCGGCGCGATTATCCTGGTGGGGGTGTATCTTGCGATCGTCGCGCGCGGACTGGTCATCGCGGCGCGGGCGCCCTCCCTGTTCGGCCGTCTGATGGCGGCCACGCTGAGCCTCAATCTGTTCACCTATGCCTTCGTCAACATGGGCATGGTGTCGGGCATCCTGCCGGTGGTGGGCGTGCCGTTGCCGCTGATAAGCTATGGCGGAACCGCGCTGGTCACGCTGCTTCTCGGCATGGGCATCCTGATGAGCGTGGCGACGCATCGTCAGCTCAACAAAACCTGACAGGCTAGAATGCGCACATGAATGCACTCCTGATTCTGAGCACGGCGGCTTTGGGGCTGGCCCTTGCCGGGTGCGGCAGCAGTCCGCCCGCCAGGCAGGCGTCCACGGCGCCGCAAGGCGGCGGCTATTACCTCGACGACGGCCCCGAGGACGCTCCGCCGGCGAACCTGGACGCCGTTCCCGACGCGGTGCCGCGCGAGGAACCACTGCACCGCTTTGCCAACCGCACCTACGTCGCGCTGGGCACCACCTACACGCCGCAAACCACGCGCCGCGCCCATAGCGAGGAAGGCCTGGCGTCATGGTACGGCCGCCGCTTCCACGGCAAGAAGACCGCGTCGGGCGAGCCCTACGACATGTATGCCATGACGGCCGCGCATCCCACCCTGCCGATTCCCAGCTATGCGCGGGTCACGGCGCTCAACAACGGCAAATCCGTGGTGGTGCGCATCAACGATCGCGGACCGTTTCACAGCAAGCGCGTCATCGACCTGTCGTACACCGCCGCCCACAAACTCGGCTACCTGAAGCACGGCAGCACGCGGGTGCGGGTGGAAAGCCTCGATCCTGCCGCCTACGGCACGCAGGGCGAGGCGCTCATGGAGGGCGTCTACCTGCAGGTGGGCGCGTTTTCGAGCGCCGACAATGCGCGGCAGCTGCTTGACCGCCTGGCGCGCGAACTCGAGCTCGACGCCAGCCGCACGCGCGTGGTGCTCAGCGGCACGCTGCACCGCGTGCAACTCGGTCCGTATCCCAGCGACGACGCCGCGCATTCGGACCGCGCGCGGGTGCGGGAACATCTCGACCTGAATGCAGTCCTGGTCAGACGCGATTGATTTTGAGGGTAGGCATGAAATTTTTCTGGCTGGGGCTGGCGCTCCTGTTTTCCGCATCCGTATCGGCGGCACCGGCCGGCATCTCGGCGCGCGCCTGGGTGGTGATCGATCAGTCGAGCGGACGCGAACTGGCCGCGCATCAGGCCGACCTGCCGCTGGCGCCGGCCTCGCTGACGCAGCTGATGACGGCCTACGTGCTGCTGGGCGACATCCGCAGGAACAAACTGAGCCTGGGGGAAAGCCTGACCGTTCCGGAAGCCGCAGTCCAGGTCGACGGCGCGCGCGTCTTTCTCAAGCCGGGCGACCAGGTGAGCGTCGACACCCTGCTGCAGGCGATGCTGGTGCAGTCGGCCGGCGACGCCACGCTCACGCTGGTGACGGCGGCCGACGGCAGCGAAGCGGCGTTCGTCGAGCGCATGAACCGCGAAGCCAGACGGCTCGGCATGACGAAAACCCGCTTCATGAACGCCACCGGCCTGACCGAACCGGGCCATGTGTCCAGCGCGCGCGACCTCGCCCTGCTGGGCCGCGCGCTGACACGCGACTTTCCCGACCGGCGGGGGTTCTTCTCGCAGAAGGAGCTGTCCTTCAAGGGCATCACGCATTACAACGGCAATCGCCTGCTGTGGCGCGACAGCACGGTGAACGGCCTCAAGGTCGGGCGCACCGCCGAGGCCGGCTACTGCATGGCGGCGTCGGCCCGGCGCGGCGACCAGCGCCGCATCGCCGTGGTGCTGGGCGGGCGCTCCGACGCCCAGCGCACCCAGGACGCCCTGCGCCTGCTGAATTACGGCTTCGAGAATTTCGACAGCGTGCTGCTGTACCGTGCGCTGCAGCCGGTCAAGGTGGCGAATCTCTACCGCGGCGCGCGCGCCTCGGTGAGCATGGGGTTTGCGCAGGATTTTCATGTGCTGGTTCCGCGCGGCAGCGCATCGCGCGTCAAGGCCGAAGTCATCACCCGGCAGCCGATCGTGGCGCCGCTGCGCAAGGGCCGGCACATGGGCACGCTGCGGCTGACGCTCGACGGCAAGCCGCTGGGCGACTACCCGCTGGTCGCGCTGCACGACGTCGCCGTGGCCGGCATCTTCGGCCGCGGCTGGGACTCGATCCGGCTGCTGTTCGGCCGATGAGCGTTTACCTCAACGGCCGGTTCCTGCCGCTCGTCGACGCGAAGGTTTCGGTGCTCGACCGCGGCTTCGTCTTCGGCGACGGCGTCTACGAACTGGTGCCGGTGTACTCGAGGAAACCGTTCCGGCTCGACGAACACCTGCGCCGCCTGCAGGCCAGCCTCGACGGCATCCGCCTGGCCAATCCGCATGGGATCGCCGGGTGGCGCGACTTGATCCTGCGGCTGATCGGTCTGCAGGACTTCGCCGACCAGTCGGTCTACATCCAGGTGACGCGCGGCGCGCCTGTTGAGGGACAGCCGCCGCGCGACCATGCCTTTCCCAGGGACGTGGCGCCGACCGTGTTCATGTTTTCCCAGCCGCTGGTGCCGGCGACAGCCGAACAAAAGGCCGCCGGAGTGTGCGCCGTCAGCGCCGCCGACAACCGCTGGCTGCGCTGCAACATCAAGGCGATCTCGCTGCTGGCCAACATCCTGTTGCGGCAGCAGGCGGTGGACGCCGACTGCGCGGAAACCGTGATGCTGCGCGACGGCTTTTTGACCGAGGGCGCGGCGAGCAACATTTTCGTGGTGAAGGACGGCGTGCTGCGGGCGCCGCCGCCGTCCAGGCTGATGCTCACCGGCATCACCTACGACGTGGTGCTGGAACTCGCGGCGGCGCACGGCATCCCGCACGAGGTGCGGGCGATCAGCGAGGCCGAGCTGCGCGAAGCCGACGAGCTGTGGATGACCTCGTCCACCCGGGAAATCATGGCCATCGTGAAACTCGACGGCGCACCGGTCGGCCCCGGCGTGCCGGGGCCGCTGGCGCAGCGGATGGATGCGCTGTATCAGGCTTTCAAGCAACGGGTAATGCGCGCATGAGCGAAGAAACCCTGCTGACTTTCCCCAACGACTTTCCCATCAAGATCATGGGCGAGCGGCGCGACGACTTCGCCCAGACCATGGTCGAGCTGGTGCTGCGCCATGCGCCCGATTTCAGGGCCGAGACCGTCGAGATGCGGGCATCCGGCAGCGGCAACTACCTCTCGGTGACCTGCGTGGTGCGCGCCACCTCGAAGGCCCAGCTCGATGCGCTGTATCGCGAGATCACCGCGCATCCGTGGGTGAAGATGGCACTTTGAACGCGAGGGGTGAGGAGTGAGGGGTGAGGCAATCGTTCGCAGTTTGGGACGGGTCGAGTACGAATCGACCTGGCGGGCGATGCAGGACTTCACGGCGCGTCGCACGACCGACACGCCTGATGAAATCTGGCTGCTGGAGCATCCGCCGGTCTATACCCAGGGGCAGGCCGGCCGCGCCGAGCACCTGATCGCCACCACCGACATTGCCGTGGTGCCGATCGACCGCGGCGGCCAGATCACCTATCACGGGCCGGGCCAGGTGGTGGCCTATGTGCTGGTCGACCTGCGCCGGCGCGGCTACGGTATCCGCGAGCTGGTCAGTCGAATGGAACAGGCGGTGATCGACCTGCTGGCGGCGCACGGCGTCGTTGCGGAACGCCTGACCGGCGCCCCCGGCGTCTACGTCGACGGCGCCAAGATCGCCGCGCTCGGCCTGCGCGTGAAGCACGGCTGCACCTATCACGGGTTGGCGTTCAACGTCGACATGGACTTGGCGCCATTCGCCGTCATCCATCCCTGCGGCTACCCCGGCATGCGGGTGACGCAATGCCGCGATCTCGGCGTGAAGCCGACCTTGCCGCAGGCGGAGCGGGCGCTCGCCCAGGCCTTGCTGGCGACGATCTATTCTTGACCGGTTCAGTCGGTTATTAGTATTCTTGCATCTTCTGATGGAGCCATTCATGAGCACCGACACCCTGCCGACCGACCCCAAGCTTTTGATGCGCTCGATCATCCAGCGCATCGCCACCGGGCCGGACTTGTCGAAGGACATCAGCCGCGCCGAGGCGCATCTGGGCACCAAGGCCATCATCGACAACGTGATCGACCCGGTGCAGGTGGGCATCTACTTCATCGCCCTGCGCATGAAGCGCGAAACGATGGACGAAAACCGCGGGGTGCTGGATGCGGTG
This sequence comes from Thermoplasmatota archaeon, assembly GCA_023475455.1. The sequence continues at coordinate 30,059 of JAMCVR010000183.1, forward strand.
CTGGAAACCACCCGGCGCGTCACCGCCGACGTCGACGAAGTGGTCGACATCGGCGACCCCTACGACGGCTACACCCGCTGCCTGCCGGCCGCGCCTTTCCTCGGCCCGCTCCTGGCCGAATTCGGCGTGCATGTCGTGACGCACGGCCTCGACAAGGTCGGGCCCAAGTACGGCGTCACCGCGCGCCACGTGCTCGCCGCCGCCGGCGTGCCGGTCGACCTGTCGCCCGCCGAGGCCGCGGCGCGTCTCGCCGACCCCGCGATCGGCTGGACCTACGTCGATCAGGCGCAGTCCAACCCGGGCATGCACAACCTCATCCCGCTGCGCACGCAGATAATCAAGCGCCAGGTGCTGACCACGGTGGAAGTGCTGTCCAAGCCGATACAGGGCCGCAAGAAAACCCATTTCGTCACCGGCTACGTGCACAGGCCGTATCCGCCGGTGTACGCCGATCTCGCGCGCGAAGCCGGCTTCGACACCGCCTGCATCGTGCGCGGCGTCGAGGGCGGGGTGATCCCCAGCCTGCGCCAGATCGGCAAGTACTTTCACTACCACGACAAGGACGCCGAAATCGAGGCGGCGATCGACCCGGCCGCGCTCGGCATCGACCAGCCGGTGCGCGCGGTGCCGCTGCCCGGCAGCGTGGCGGCCGAGGAAGGCGCAGACGAAATCGTCGCCGCCATCGACATCAAGGCCACCGCGCACGCCGCCGCCGAAGCCGGCATCCTGGCGCTGAAGGGCGACAAGGGCGCGACCTACGATTCGCTGGTCCTGGCGGGTTCGATCATCCTGCATCACGTCGGCCGCGCCGCCAGCGTCCTTGACGCCGCCGCGCAGATCCGCGCCGTGCTGGATTCCGGCCGTGCCGTGGCGCGGGTGACGTGATGGGCGAATTCGTCGCCATCGCGGCCGCCGACGAACTCAAGCCGGCGCAGATGAAGCGCGTCGTCGTCGATGGCCGCCGGCTGCTGCTGTGCAATTCCAGCGGCACCCATTACGTCGTCGACGAAATGTGCAGCCACGAGGACTACTCGCTGTATCTCGGCTGCATCAAGGACGGCAAGATCAAGTGCTCGCTGCACGGCAGTTATTTCGATCTCGTCACCGGCCAGCCCACCTGCGAACCCGCCGACGTACCGATCCGCACGTATCCGGTGAAGGTCGAGGACGGCCAGGTGTGGGTCAAGGCCTGATCATCTCTGCGTCATTCCGGCGAAAGCCGGAATCCAGCATGAAAAAAAACAGCCTGCGAAGCAGACAGGACAGTAAAAATACAGTAAAAATGTTGTCCCGCTTGCGCGGGGCGCGCTTGATTCGCTGGATTCCGGCTTTCGCCGGAATGACCGGATAACGGATTGTTGGGGGATTATTTCCTGAGCAATTCCTGGATCACCCGGACGATGTCCGGGTGATCGAACTCGCGCCCGCCGATGGCGCTGGCGACGATGCGTCCCCGCTGGTCGACCAGGAAGGTGGTCGGCAGCCCCGCCACTTTCCATGCCGGCAGGGTGCGGCTGCGGGTGTCGAGCAGGACGGGAAAGGTCGGCGTGGTGTCGAGCTGGCCGGTGAAGGCGTCGATGGTGTCGGCGTCCTCGCCGACATCGATCGCCAGCACGACGAAGGGCTCGCCCGCCAGGGCCTGGGACAGCCGCTCCATCGACGGCATTTCGCGGCGGCACGGCGGGCACCAGGTGGCCCAGAAGTTGATCAGCACTACCTTTCCCTTGAGCCTGGCGAGATCATGGGGCTTGCCGTCGAGATCGACCAGTTTCAGCGCCGGAGCGGGTTTCGGCGCCTGCATGGTCAGGCTGTGCGACAAGGGCGGCAGGTCGGCCGCGGCCGCAGGCAAGGCCAGGCAAAGTGCGGCCAGCCCTGCCGTGAGGGATTTACGAACGTTCATCTGCACATTTCACCTGTTCGAGGGTCCCTGTATGGGTCTTGCCGCCCGCGCGCCACGCGAAACGCAGGTCGAAGCGGCCGCCGCGCGGCACGCTGTAGCTCGTCATGCCCTGGTTCCAGTCGCCCGGCGCAAAGGTTTGCGTGGCGGGGAACTGCGCCCAGGTGAAGGCGATGCGTGCCGATTCGGCAACGCCCAGCCGCTTCCAGAGGCGCTCCCACCCGGTCTTGCTGCGGATGGCGCGCGGCGGCTGCCCGGCTGATTCATAACGCCAGTCGGCCAGTCGGTGCTGGATCGGCGTGTCGACCAGTTTCAGCGCCGGAGCGGGTTTCGGCGCCTGCATGGTCAGGCTGTGCGACAAGGGCGGCAGGTCGGCCGCGGCCGCAGGCAAGGCCAGGCAAAGTGCGGCCAGCCCTGCCGTGAGGGATT
>JAMCVR010000088.1 GCA_023475455.1 Thermoplasmatota archaeon
CCTGGTTGGCGGGCAGGGTCCACGGCGTGGTGGTCCAGATGACGATCTGGATCGGCTCGTCGATAACCGCGATGTCGAAGCGCTTGGCGAGGTCGGCGCGGTCGGCCACGGCAAAGCCGACGTCGATCGCGGGCGAGGTCTTGTCCTCGTATTCGACCTCGGCCTCGGCCAGCGCCGAGCCGCAGTCGACGCACCAGTGCACCGGCTTGGCGCCCTGGTAGAGGTAGCCGGCCCGCTGGATCTGCCCCAGCACCCGCAGGGTATCGGCCTCGAACTGGAAGTCCATGGTGCGGTAGGGATGCTCCCAGTCGCCCAAGACGCCCAAGCGGATGAAGTCGGCCTTCTGGCGCTCGATCTGCGCCGTGGCGTATTCGCGGCACAGCTCGCGGAATTTCGCCGGGGGAATGTCCTTGCCGTGGGTCTTTTCGACCTGCAGCTCGATCGGCAGGCCGTGGCAGTCCCAGCCCGGCACATAGGGTGCGTCGAATCCACCCAGGGTCTTCGCCTTGACGATGATGTCCTTGAGGATCTTGTTCACCGCATGGCCGATGTGGATGTCGCCGTTGGCGTAGGGTGGGCCGTCGTGCAGGATGAATTTCGGGCGGCCGGCGGCGGCGCGGCGGATCGCTTCGTAGCGTTTCTTCTCCTGCCAGCTTTTCACCCAGCCCGGTTCGCGCCTGGCGAGATCGCCGCGCATCGGGAAGGGGGTGTCGGGCAGGTTGAGGGTGTTCTTGTAATCAGGCATGACGTCTGGGTTTTATTTAATCGTGGCCAAATAGTGTTTGGCGTTGTCGACGTCGCGACGGATCTGCGCGGCCAGACTGTCGAGGTCGGGATATTTTTCTTCGTCGCGCAGCTTGTGCAGAAAGTCCACGCGCACGCGGCGGCCGTAGATTTCAGTGTTGAAATCGAACAGGTGCACTTCGAGCACCGGCACGGCGTCCTCGCCCTTCACCGTGGGCCGCCGGCCCAGGCTCGCCACGCCGGGCAAGGGCTCGCCGTTGAGGCCGCACACCTCGACCGCGAAGATGCCCATGAGCGGCGGCCGGTTGTGCTTGAGCTGGATGTTGGCGGTGGGAAAGCCGATGTCGCGCCCCAGCTTGTCGCCGTGCACCACGCGTCCCGAAATGCCATAAGGGCGGCCCAGCAACCGGGCGGCGTGCTCGAGTTCGCCCGCGGCGAGCGCGCTGCGCACCGCTGTGGACGAGGCGCGCTCGCCGGCGATTTCGACCGTGGGCAGGAATTCGGCGTCGAAGCCGAGCGACGGGCCAAGGCTTTGAAGCAGCGCGAAATCGCCCGCGCGCTTGGCGCCGTAGCGGAAATCGTCGCCCACCAGCACGTAGCGCGCCTGCAGGGTCTGGCCCAGCACCTGCTCGATGAAGGCTTTGGGTGACAGCGCCGAGAACGTGCGGTCGAAACGGAACACGTGAAGCCGGTCGATCCCCATCCGCTGCAGGTATTCGGCCTTTTCGCGCAGGCTCGACAGGCGCGCGGGCGCCTGCTCGGGCGCGAAAAACTCGCGCGGGTGCGGCTCGAAGCTCAGCACGCAGCTCGGCAGGCCGCGCGTCCGCGCGACGTCCTGCAGACGCGCGAGCATGGCCTGATGCCCGAGATGCAGGCCGTCGAAATTGCCGATGGTGACCGCGTGGGGCGTGCCGAGTGGACGAAAACCGTGGGTGATGCGCATTGCGGGCGAGGCGCCGAAAAGCGCTTATTCTAGCTGATCGGTCCCTTATTCGGCGGCGCGGCGGGCGAACTGGCGCGGGCGGAAGCCCATCAGGCCGAGCGCGGCGAAATACAGAACGATGCCGCCGCCGACCAGCAGCGACAGCCTGATCGCGCGGTCGAGGAAGCCGGCCGCCAGCCACCACTGCGATTCGCCCATGGCATAAAAGAGCATCGCCGCCATCAGCGACACCGCCAGCAGCACGCGCAAAAAATAGCCGGTCCAGCCCGGCTGCGGCTGGTAGATCCGCTGCTTTTTCAGCAGATGCAGCAGCAGCCCGGCGTTGAGGCAGGCAGCCAGTCCGATCGACAGCGCCAGCCCGGCGTGGCCCAGCGGGATGATGAAGGCGAGGTTCATCAACTGGGTGGCGACGAGGGTGACGATGGCGACCTTGACCGGGGTCCTGATGTTCTGCCGCGCGTAGAACCCCGGCGCCAGCACCTTGACCAGGATCAGCCCGACCAGCCCCAGGCTGTAGGCGACCAGCGCCCGCTGGGTCATGCCGACGTCGTTTGCGGTGAAGGCGCCGTAATGAAACAGCGTGGCGATGAGCGGCACCGCCAGCACCGCCAGCGCGGCGGCGGCGGGCAGCGCCAGCAGCAGCGTCAGGCGCAGGCCCCAGTCGAGCAGCTTCGAATACTCGGCCGGGTTGTCGTCGGCATAGTGCCTGGCCAGGCTGGGCAGGAGGATGGTGCCGAGCGCCACCCCCAGCATGCCAGCGGGAAACTCCATCAGGCGGTCGGCGTAATACAGCCACGACACGCTGCCGGTGGCAAGGAAGGACGCGAAGATGGTGTTGATCAGGAGACTGATCTGGGCGACCGAGACGCCCAGCGTGGCGGGGGCCATCAGCCTGAGGACGCGCTTGAGGCCGGGGTCGTCGAAGCGACGGGTGGGACGCGGCAACATGCGGATCTTCAGCAGGTGCGGCAGCATCCACGCCAGTTGCAGCACGCCGCCCAGCGCCACGCCCCAGCCCAGCGCCAGCACCGGCGGGTCGAACCAGGGAGCCAGCCACAGCGCGGCGACGATCATGGCGATGTTGAGCAGCACCGGCGCGAACGCCGGCACCGAGAACTTGCTGTGCGTGTTGAGGATGCCCGCCGCCAGCGCCACCAGCGAGATGAGGACGATGTAGGGGAAGGTGATGCGCAGCAGGGTGACGGTGAGCGCGAACTTGTCCGGATCGGCGCGGAAACCGGGCGCGCTGACATAGGCCACCCACGGTGCGCCGACGATGCCCAGCAGGGCGACCCCGACCAGCGCCAGCGTCAGGGCGGTGCCGACCTGGTTGACCAGGGTCCGGGTGGCGTCGTGGCCGCGGCGATTCTTGTATTCCGCGAGGATCGGCACGAAGGCCTGCGAGAACGCGCCCTCGGCGAACAGGCGCCGCAGCAGGTTGGGGATCTTGAAGGCGACGAAGAAGGCGTCGGTCAGCATGCCGGCGCCGAACACGCGGGCGATGACGGCGTCGCGCACGAATCCCAGGATGCGGGAGAGCAGGGTCATGCTGCTGACCGCAGCGAGGGCTTTGAGGAGATTCATGGGTAGCGGCGTTTTGCGCGCATTGTGCGGGTCGGGCGCATCGACTGCAACATCGATAAACCTAAATTCCTCACCACAGAGGCACAGAGGCACAGAGGCACAGAGAACATCGAGAAAACAATCGGTCATGCACTTTTGCCGACTCACCCAACGGGTGCAAGCAGCTTTGGCTACAACGCCTTGTTTTTATTCCGTGTCTCTGTGGTTCAAACTGCGGTTTTCAGGATAAACCGCTTGATTTGTGGCAGGGGCTTGCCGTACAATCGCCGCCTTTGGTGAATCCGCCCGCTGGCAAGCTGGGCGCTTCAGATTAAATTTGCCCCGCCTCAACTAAAAAATGGCGTGGACTACAGGAGCAGAAACTTATGGCGAACTCCGCCCAGGCGCGCAAGCGCGCACGTCAAGCCAGCGCCCAGCGCGACAGCAACATGAGCCAGCGCTCGGAATTCCGCGGCGATTCTTGTATTCCGCGAGGATCGGCACGAAGGCCTGCGAGAACGCGCCCTCGGCGAACAGGCGCCGCAGCAGGTTGGGGATCTTGAAGGCGACGAAGAAGGCGTCGGTCAGCATGCCGGCGCCGAACACGCGGGCGATGACGGCGTCGCGCACGAATCCCAGGATGCGGGAGAGCAGGGTCATGCTGCTGACCGCAGCGAGGGCTTTGAGGAGATTCATGGGTAGCGGCGTTTTGCGCGCATTGTGCGGGTCGGGCGCATCGACTGCAACATCGATAAACCTAAATTCCTCACCACAGAGGCACAGAGGCACAGAGGCACAGAGAACATCGAGAAAACAATCGGTCATGCACTTTTGCCGACTCACCCAACGGGTGCAAGCAGCTTTGGCTACAACGCCTTGTTTTTATTCCGTGTCTCTGTGGTTCAAACTGCGGTTTTCAGGATAAACCGCTTGATTTGTGGCAGGGGCTTGCCGTACAATCGCCGCCTTTGGTGAATCCGCCCGCTGGCAAGCTGGGCGCTTCAGATTAAATTTGCCCCGCCTCAACTAAAAAATGGCGTGGACTACAGGAGCAGAAACTTATGGCGAACTCCGCCCAGGCGCGCAAGCGCGCACGTCAAGCCAGCGCCCAGCGCGACAGCAACATGAGCCAGCGCTCGGAATTCCGCACCGCGATCAAGAAAGTGCGCAAGGCGATCGAAGCCGGCGACAAGGCCGCCGCCCAGCAGGTTTTCCAGGCGTCCATGAGCCTGATCGACAGCATTGCCGACAAGCAGATCGTGCACAAGAACAAGGCTGCGCGTCACAAGAGCCGTCTGTCTCTGGCGGTCAAGAGCATGGCCTGAGCGTCACGCGCCGAATGGCGTGGCAGGCGCTGGACGGTAAACGTAGCGCAGCAGCATAAAAAAACGCCGCGGATGCGGCGTTTTTTGTTTTGTGGTGCGCCCGGCATGGCGCATTCAAATTCAGTCGGTGTTTTCGGTCAGCAATTCGTTGGACTCGGCAAAGGTCTGCAAAAAACGGTAGGCGGTGGGGTCGATGGCCTTGAGTTTTTTGTCCACCACCACGCAGCGGATGCCGTCCAGCGTGGTGGGTTGCACGAACGGCGAATAATTGGTGCGGTTGTTGGGGTCGATCACCGCAAACGCGCCCGCCAGACGATCGGCCCAGTCGCTCGGCCGAAACCGGGTGCCCCGGGTGGTGATGCCGCGAATGATGAAAGGGGCGTTGGCGGGAGCGTCATCCATGAGAGGGCAGGCGGCTTGAGGTGTTGCGGGATTTTAGCACGCAGCCGGAGGGGCAAGTGCAGGCGGCGCTTGCGCAGTGGCGACATTTTGAAGATACTGGCGCCAGTTTGCCCGACCAAAACGGTCAACTATTCAAAATGAGGAGAGAACCATGAAAAACCCGCTGGATTCGCTATGGGGCACCGTCATTGCCGGCGTCGCGCTGACCGCCGTACTGTATGTCTTTGCCAGAAACTTTTTGGGTTAAGGAGGAGGAACAATGGAAAACGTCGATATCGTCTCCGCACTGTCCCGCTGGATCCATTTCATGGCAGGCATCATGTGGATCGGCCTGCTGTATTACTTCAACTTCGTGCAGGTGGCGGCGCTGAAAAACGCCAGTGCCGACGGCACCGCCGCGGGCATCACCAAGCACGTCGCGCCGCGCGCCCTGCTGTTCTTCCGCTGGGCCGCCGTGGTGACCTGGATTGCCGGCGCGGCCTTGCTGGGCCCGTATTTCGTTGACGCCTTCCTGCTGCGCAACGGCATGGGCCCGATCGGCATCGGCGCCTGGCTGGGCACCATCATGCTGTTCAACGTGTGGGTGCTGATCTGGCCGAACCAGAAGAAGATCCTGGGCATGACGCCGGCGTCCGACGACGAGAAGAACAAGGCGCGCCGGGTCGCCTTCCTGGCATCGCGCACCAATACCATGCTGTCGATTCCGATGCTGTTCTTCATGGCAACCGGGATGTCTCACTCGGCGCTTTTCAGCCTATAATCAAGGCGCTGCATGACAAGCACGGCGGCCCAGGCCGCCGTTTTCTATTTTGCTGTTTCATCCAAGTAGAGCGGCTATTTCAGGACAGCCTGGTCGAGGACTGCCATGACAACACATTTGATGAACACCTATGCGCGCCAGCCGGTTGCCTTCGTGCGCGGCGAGGGCGCCTACCTGTGGGATGAGACCGGCAGGCGCTATCTCGATGCCGTCGCCGGCGTCGCGGTGAACGGGCTGGGGCATGCCCATCCGAAACTGGTGAAGGCGATTGCCATTTCATGGCAGGCATCATGTGGATCGGCCTGCTGTATTACTTCAACTTCGTGCAGGTGGCGGCGCTGAAAAACGCCAGTGCCGACGGCACCGCCGCGGGCATCACCAAGCACGTCGCGCCGCGCGCCCTGCTGTTCTTCCGCTGGGCCGCCGTGGTGACCTGGATTGCCGGCGCGGCCTTGCTGGGCCCGTATTTCGTTGACGCCTTCCTGCTGCGCAACGGCATGGGCCCGATCGGCATCGGCGCCTGGCTGGGCACCATCATGCTGTTCAACGTGTGGGTGCTGATCTGGCCGAACCAGAAGAAGATCCTGGGCATGACGCCGGCGTCCGACGACGAGAAGAACAAGGCGCGCCGGGTCGCCTTCCTGGCATCGCGCACCAATACCATGCTGTCGATTCCGATGCTGTTCTTCATGGCAACCGGGATGTCTCACTCGGCGCTTTTCAGCCTATAATCAAGGCGCTGCATGACAAGCACGGCGGCCCAGGCCGCCGTTTTCTATTTTGCTGTTTCATCCAAGTAGAGCGGCTATTTCAGGACAGCCTGGTCGAGGACTGCCATGACAACACATTTGATGAACACCTATGCGCGCCAGCCGGTTGCCTTCGTGCGCGGCGAGGGCGCCTACCTGTGGGATGAGACCGGCAGGCGCTATCTCGATGCCGTCGCCGGCGTCGCGGTGAACGGGCTGGGGCATGCCCATCCGAAACTGGTGAAGGCGATTGCCGATCAGGCTGCGACGCTGATCCATTCGTCCAACCTGTATCGCGTGCTGCGCCAGGAAGAACTGGCCGACCGGCTGTGCGAACTCTCCGGCATGGACCGTGCGTTCTTCTGCAATTCGGGCTGCGAAGCCAACGAGGCGGCGATCAAGCTGGCGCGCCTCTATGGCCACAACAGAGGCATCGAGGTGCCGACCATCATCGTGATGGAAAAGGCCTTTCACGGCCGCACCATGGCGACGCTGACCGCGACCGGAAGCCGCAAGATCCAGGCGGGATTCGAACCGCTGCTGACGGGATTCGCGCGGGTGCCGTTCAACGATCTGGACGCGATCCGCCATGTCGCCGAGCACAACAAGAGCGTGGTCGCCGTGCTGGCCGAAGTGGTGCAGGGCGAAAGCGGCATCAATTTGATGGCGCCGGATTTCCTGGCCGGGTTGCGCGCGATTTGCGACGCCCACGGCTGGCTGCTGATGCTGGACGAGGTGCAGACCGGCATCGGCCGCACCGGTACCTGGTTCGGCTTTCAGCATTCCGGCGTGATGCCGGACGTGATGGCGCTGGCCAAGGGTCTGGGTTCCGGCGTGCCGATCGGCGCGTGCCTGGCGCGCGGCGCCGCGGCGGACGTCTTCCAGCCGGGCAATCATGGCTCGACCTTCGGCGGCAATCCGCTGGCGTGCGCGGCGGCGCTGGCGACGCTCGACGCGATCGAGGAAGACAAGCTGCTCGACAACGCGCGCGTGCGCGGCGAGGCCATCCGCAGCGGCCTGCGGCAGGCGCTTTCGGACGTGCGCGGCGTGGTGGATATCCGCGGCGAGGGCATGATGATCGGCGTCGAGCTCGACCGCCCGTGCGGCGAACTGGTGGCGGTGGCGCGCGACGCCGGGGTGCTGATCAACGTCACCGCCGACTCGGTCATCCGCCTGGTGCCGCCG
>JAMCVR010000028.1 GCA_023475455.1 Thermoplasmatota archaeon
CGTGCCGTCGGTGAGGGATTTTTGCGTAGGTGCGCCGCGAAATATCGATGGCGTCGGACACCAGCGCCGGGTCGCCGCGCATCAGGGTGATGCCGGCGGTGTGCATGGCGACGTCGCTGCCGGAGGACATGGCGATGCCGACATCGGCGGCGGCGAGCGCAGGCGCGTCGTTGATGCCGTCGCCGACCATCGCCACCGTGACGCCCGCCGTCTTCAACTGGCCCACGTGGGCGGCCTTGTCGGCCGGCAGCACCTCGGCGAGCACGCGGTCGACGCCGAGCGCCGCCGCTGCCGTCAGCGCCGCGCCGCGGTTGTCGCCGGTGAGCATCACGGTGGCGATGCCCTGGGCCTTGAGCCTGGCCACGCCGGCGGCGGCGCCGGCCCTGGCCGCGTCGCCGAAGGCCAGCAGGCCGAGTATGCGGCGGTCGCCGCCGCGCGCCAGCCACGACACGGTGCGGCCGGCGGCTTCCAGCTCGGTCGCGGCGGCGTCGAGCGCGGCGGTGTCGACGCCGTTTTCCAGCATCAGGCGGCGGTTGCCGAGCCAATACGTCTCACCCCCCGCCTCGCCGGCAATGCCGCGCCCCGGCAGGGCCTGCTGCGCGTGCGCGGGCCGTGGCGTGACGGAAGCCGCCGCGGCCTCGGCCAGCACCGCGCGCGCCAGCGGATGCTCGCTGCCCGCCTGCAGCCCGGCGGCAATCGCCAGCACTTCATTTCTGTCGCTGCCATCCGCCGCATACGATTCCACAGGGGCTTCAGTCCCTAGTGGATCGGAGTCCTTTAGGGCCACGCAGGCGGCGACATGCGGCGTGCCGTCGGTGAGGGTGCCGGTCTTGTCGAACACCACCGTGCTGACTCTGTGCGCCAGTTCCAGCGCTTCGGCGTCCTTGATGAGGATGCCGTGGCGCGCGGCGACGCCGGTGCCGGCCATGATCGCGGTGGGGGTGGCGAGCCCAAGCGCGCACGGACAGGCGATTACCAGCACCGCCACCGCGTTGAGGATGGCGATTTCGGCGTCGCCGCCCAGCGTCCACCAGGCGATGAAGGTGGCCAGCGCAATGACCATCACCACCGGCACGAACACCGCGCTGACCTTGTCCACCAGCCGCTGGATCGGCGCCTTGGCGGCCTGCGCGTTTTCCACCAGGCGGATGATGCGCGCCAGCGTGGTCTCGCCGCCCACCGCCGTGGTGCGCGCGACCAGCACGCCGTGTGCGTTGATCGCGCCGCCTGTCACCGCGTCGCCCGGCTGCTTGTCGACCGGCAGCGATTCGCCGGTGAGCATGGATTCGTCGACCTGGCTCGACCCTTCGATCACTTCACCGTCCACCGGCACCCGCTCGCCGGGACGGATCACCACCAGGTCGCCGACGCGGATCGCGTCGATCGGCAGGTCGCGGTCGACGTCATCGAGGCGCACCCGTGCGGTGGCCGGGCGCAGCGCCTGCAGGGCGCGGATCGCCTCGGTGGTCTGGCGGCGGGCAGCGGCCTCCAGCCACTTGCCGAGCAGCACCAGGCTGATCACCACGGCCGAGGCTTCGAAATACAGGTGCATGGCGTCGGCGTGCGTGAGCAGCAGATACACGCTCAAGCCATACGCGGCGCTGGTGCCCACCGCCACCAGGAGATCCATGTTGCCGCTGCCGGCGCGCAGCGCCTTCCAGCCGGCGCGGTAAAAACGCGCGCCGAGCCAGAACTGCACCGGCGTCGCCAGTGCCATTTGCAGCCAGCCCGGCAGCATCCAGTGCGCACCGTTGAGGCTGCCGACCATGGGGACAGTCAGCGGCAGCGACAGCCCCATCGCCAGTGCCACCGGCCACCAGTCGGGCAGCGCGCGCGCCGGCGCGGCGGGGGCCTCGCCTGACGGTGCGGGCACCCGCGCGCCGTAACCGGCGCGCTCCACGGCGGCCATCAGCGTGGCCGCCGAGGCACCCTGCGCCATCTCGACCGTCGCCCGCTCGGTGGCCAGGTTGACGCTGGCCTCGAGCACGCCGGGTACCCTGGCGAGTGCTTTTTCCACCCGCGCCGAACAGCTCGCGCAGGTCATGCCGGTGATGTCGAGCGTCAAGGATTCGGTCGGCACGCTGAAGCCGGCCTTTTCGATGGCGTGCTGCACCGACGCGATGTCGGCCTCGCCGGAAACCGTCGCGGTTTCGGTCGCCAGGTTGACCGTGGCGTCGGTCACGCCCGGCACCTGCTTGAGCACTTTTTCCACCCGCGTGGCGCAGCTGGCGCAGGTCATGCCCTGGATGCCTACGGAGAGCGGACAGGCGTCGGAAGCGTTCATGATGGTTCCTGTCTGAAGCGAATGATTTCACTATAAACCTTACCATCGTGGCAAGGTTAAGTGCTTCCGAGCGAATTCATGTCAGGCGGGGCATTAGCGGCAGCGCGCACAGAAATTCTTGGATTATTCCTACGCGGGCCTGCAACGGTTTCCGGTTGTGGCGCCCTCGGCCGATTTCCCACATGCGCCTCACCGGTGCCGGAACATCCGTTCTGGATGTTCGTAACCAGTCCACAAAATTTAGAGCTAGTCTACAAGCTAGATATGGTCTACATTCATAAAATGGTTGCCGTTGCGTAGGCCGAAACCTGCTCGACTGAAGCACGCTGCCGCGTCCTTTGTCCTCTGCTGCACGCTGACCTACTGCCGGTTCGCAATGCCCTATGCCGGCGGGTCGTACAGGCGTCTCGGGCCAGGGGCCTTTCATTCGAACCGCAAGGGCGGGTCCTGCGGTTTTTTCATTGGCGAAGCAGGCAACGAAACCAAGAGGAGATCTTGAAATGAAGCACAAAACATCAGGAAAGATCGCTGGCGGGCTGGTTCTGGCAGCGGCTGCCATGGCGAGCGTGGTGACCTTTGCAACGGCGGCCGAGGAGAAGAAATCCAGCTATGCGCCGGTCGATATCAATGAAGATTTCGCCTCAATCATGGCACGCCTCAAAGGAGAGAAACCGGCAGCCATGCAACGCCAGCGGGCGCTGCTCGAGGCACGTTACGATTTGTCCAACAGGCCTGCTCAAGGCATCAGAATGTCTGGCGGCAAGCCGGTCCAGCAAGGCGTCCGCGCCAAATTGCCCAAAGGGGTGACGTGGGACATGCTCGCGCAAACCCCACCTGAGGAGATACGCGAGAAGGGCTTTTTCCCGGCGGCGTTTTTGCCTTTGCCGCACCCCAAGCACGCCGAAGGCGGCATGGTCTTCCCCGAGTTTCACATCAAGGAAATCAAGAAGCAGGAAGGCCGCGACCTGACGCGCTTCGATCTTGATTTCGACCTGCCCGACCACTTCTTGCCGGATTTTCCCGCGCCGATCTTTCTGACCACCCGGCCCGACCTTGGCGACGTATCGAAAGGCAAGCTGGTGACGATCGACAACTACTACGAACTGTTCAACGGCATCCTGAACCCCAAACAGATCGAGGGGGTGCGATTGCTGGTGACGCCGTTCCCGCAACAGCAGTTCAACCAGACCGAGGACCGCCGCTCGGAACGCCCCAGCCGTGGCGTGGTCTGCTTCGATTGCCACGCCAACGGCCACTCGAATGCCTCGACGCATCTGGTGGGCGATATCCGGCCGCAGGCATTCCGTCACCGGATCGACACGCCGTCGCTACGGGGCGTGAATATCCAGCGCCTGTTCGGCTCGCAGCGCGCGCTGAAAACGGTCGAGGATTTCACCGAGTTCGAGCAGCGCGCCGCCTATTTCGACGGCGACCCGGTGATCGCCACCAAGAAAGGGGCCAACCCCCTCGAGCGTGGCAGCCAGGTCCACGCGATGGCCGAATTCCAGGAGATTCTGGACTTCCCGCCCGCGCCCAAGCTGGGGGTCGACGGCAAGCTCGATCCGAAGAAGGCGACGGCCTCCGAGATGCGCGGCCAGGAGCTCTTCTTCGGCAAGGCGAAGTGTGCGAGTTGCCATGCCGCGCCGTACTACACCGACAACCTGATGCACAACCTGAAGACCGAACGCTTCTTCAAGCCGCAAATGGTGAACGGGCGCATGGCCAATATGGATGGCCCGATCAAGACCTTCACCCTGCGCGGCATCAAGGATTCGCCGCCTTATCTGCACGACGGCCGGTTGCTGACGCTGGAGGATACGGTGGAGTTTTTCAACCTGGTACTCGAAACCAGGCTGACCGAGGCAGAGAAGCAGGACCTGGTGGCTTTCATGCGCCAGCTTTGATTCAATCGACACCCCCGTCTTCCGGGGCCCCGGTGAGGTCCATGAAGACGGTGCAAAACACCTCTCTTTGGTAGCTGCGCTAGTTTTTCGGGTTCCGCCTGTTGGGCGTTGAGGCCATCTCAGGCCATGTCCTGGGCAGCAGCACCCACATGCGGCCGCGCTGTTTCATGCGGCCGGCGAGTTCGCCTGCCGCGTTGCCGAAGCCCCAGAAGAAATCGGCGCGCACGCCGCCGCGGATGGCGCCGCCGCTGTCCTGCGCCATCACCAGCCTGTTCAGCGGCAGCGGCGAGTCGGGATGGGTGGTGGCGAGGAAGACCGGTGCGCCGAGCGGAATGAAACGCGGGTCGACCGCGATCGAGCGGCCGCCGGTGAGCGGTACGCCGAGCGCACCGAGCGGGCCGGCGAGGCCGTTGGGCAGTTCGCGGAAGAACACGTAGCTCGGGTTGCCGGCCAGCAGTTCGGGCAGCTTGTCGGGGTTCCGTGCGCCCCAGTCCTTGATGCCCTGCATCGATGCCTGTTCGGGTTTCAGTTCGCCGCGTTCGACCAGCAGCTTGCCGATCGACTGATACGGATGGCCATTGTGGTCGGCGTAGCCGACGCGCATATGCGAGCGGTCGGGCAGTTCGATGCGGCCCGACCCCTGGATCTGCAGGAAGAAGAGGTCGACCGGGTCTTCGGCCCAGGCGATGGGCTTGCCCTTGAAACCGTTGCCGTTGGCCGCCGCTTCGATTTCCTTGCGGGCGGGGTAGGGCAGCAGTTTGTTGCCGACCAGCCGTCCGCGCAGGCGCAGGTTTTTCAGTTCGGGGTAGACGCTTGCCAGGTCCACCGTGACGAGATCGTCGGGCGCGGCATAGAGCGGGAAGCGCGCGCGATCGGTGCGCACGCGGTCGCCCTTCAGCAGGGGTTCGTAATAGCCGGTTACCATTCCCTCGTCGCTGCCGTCGTCCGCAGTGGCCCGATAAGGCTGGAAATGCCGCTCGAAAAAGGCGCGCGCGACCGCGTCGTCGGGGGCGGCCATCGTCGTTGCTTCGGCACAAATCGCCTGCCAGGCGCTGCGCTTGATGAGTGTGGTGCAGCTTTGAAGGAAGGCGGTCCACGCTTCGCTTGCGGCATCGTCCTGCCAGAAGGCCACTGCGGCCCAGTCCACCGGCTTGAGCGTGGGATAGGCCGCCGCCGGGGTGGGAATGAGTGCCGGCGGCGTGGCGGGCGTGGGCACGGGCTGCGGTACGGGCGTGGGGGGCGCCGCCGGGGGGGCTACGGGTGGGCGCACCGCACAGGCCGACAACAACAGGGCGAACAGCCACGGGCTTGCGCGTAACAGCATCACGGGTGAAGATGGCTCAGGTCAAAAACATCCGCCGAGTATAACAATGGAGAGACAGGTTTTAATGGAGAGTCAGGGACTGGGCTGGCTGTTGCTGGAAGCCGGGATTGCGCTGGGGCTGTTCGTGTTCATCGTGTGGTGGACGATGAAGAAATAAATCGGCGCAGCCCGGACGGTCTGCCCCGGTCCGATGGTTTCTATAACACGGCAGTGGTGGGTGCGTCTCTATCTTGACGTCATGCCGCGCGATGCCTCCCGATTTCTGAGCCGGTCATGGCGCATGACGGGCGGCATCCCGGTGTGATGCTTATTTGGCTTGGGACACCATATAGTCCACCGCCGCCTTTACATCCGCATCGGAAAGGCTGGCATTGCCCCCTTTGGCGGGCATCGCGCCCTTGCCCTTGAGCGCGGTGCCGTATAGCGCATCCATGCCGGTCTTGAGGCGAGGCCCCCACGCCGCCTTGTCCCCCAGTTTCGGCGCGCCTGCCGCACCGCTCGCATGACACGCGGCACAACTGGCACCGTAGACATCCTTGCCGCTGGCCGCATAGCCAGGTCCAACAAACAACAAGGCGGCGATTGAAGCAGCAACAGTCAAGGTCTTGTTCATAAGCATATCCTTATTAATAAATTAAAAAAATCAAAGCAGCGTTTGCGCTAGTGCGGCGCCTGTCGATGACCGGCACAAGGGTTTAGCGATGAATCTTTAGGCCACCGGGCCAGCGCACCTATACGGGTCGATATAACAACCCGCCATTGCTCACAGCAGGATTTGTGCCAAGCATGATCGGCACGATTTGATGCATTGCCTTCCGCTTTTGCGCAGCTTCGGCAATGACCAATCATATAGCGCCTGATTTTCCGTTCTCGAAATCGGGAAAATTATTGGAGTTAATGTTCCGATATCGAGAAAATATCAAGATATTTCAAAGAAAAGTTCGGGCATGGAACATGCTTTAACCCGATAACGCAAATAGCGTGAACTGCGGAGTTGTGGCATGCGTAAGCCGATTGCCTCCAATTTGTTGCCCATCATGTTTCTGGTCGGCGCGGCATCTGGATTCTTCCTCAGCACCGCCGGGTGGTGGGGCTTGAACCTGGCCTCGCGGGACATGGAGAAGCTGTATTCCACCAATGCCTCGGGCCTTGAACGGCTCTCCCTTCTTCAGACAAACCTGGCGCAGGCCCGGATGAGGATGCTGACTTTGTTGGGGAAAGGCCGGATGTCCGCCTCCGACAGCGTGGCGATGGATGAAGGCGACGCCCGTACGAGGGCGCAGTTGCACGAACTGGAGTCAAGCGCAGCAACCCCGGAGGACCGCCGCTATTGGCGCCGACTCGGCCAGCTCTACGAGCGCGTTTCCGAAAGCGAGAGGCGAACACTTGCGCTGCTTCCGGCATCCCCCGAGCACGCCTTCCAACGCTATGCCACCGACACCGAGCCGTTGTTTCTCCAGCTGGTGGATACTCTCGGCCAAGCGCTTCCGGCGATTGTTCAGTCCAGCCAGCGCATCTATGCAAAATCCGCCGACACCAACCGGACCATGCAATATCTGGTGCTGGCCATGGCCGGGCTTGCCACCGTTTTCTTCTGTTCGACCAGTTGGCTCGCCTACCGGGAAACGGCGGAACGCAAGAAAAAAACCTTCCAGCTCGATCGGGAACATGCCCGTTTCAAAACCCTGTTCGAAACCACCGACGACGCCATCATCCTGTTCAACCTCCGTCAGATCCTCGATTGCAACCGGGCCGCGCTCCGTCTGTTCAAGGTTCCCTCGGTCGCCCTCTTCGTGACCCGGAATTTCAGCGATCTGCAGCCGGTGCGGCAACCCAACGGCGAGATTTCGATCGACTCGCTGCGGGACAAAATCGATGCTTGCCTGAGCGGCGGGCCACAGCGCTTCGAAGCGACGTTCAAGACCATCGAGGGCGGAGAGTTCTCCGCCGAGGTGCTGGTGAACGGAGCGCAAGTGAACACTGAAACCATGATTCAGATGACCGTGCGCGACGTGAGCGAGCGCAAAAAGGCGGAAAGCGCCACGACATTCCCGCCGTCGTGAAATGAATCCCGAAATAATCGGCAATTTGTTAGTAAGAACAAGCGCCTGTCGCACAGGCCGTCACGATCGCCGCGCCAC
>JAMCVR010000009.1 GCA_023475455.1 Thermoplasmatota archaeon
AGAAGCAGGCGGCGTCGTAGAGCCGTTCGCGCACCAGGCGCTGGCACACTTCCTCGTAGCGGCGGGCGTAGGAGAGTTCCTGAAAGGCTTCGTCCACCGGGTAGGGGCGAGCTTGATGCGCTTGGTGGGGCGGGTCGAGGCCTCGATTTCTTCCAGCATGAACAGATAGCCGAGCCAGGGCTGCGCAGAGGGCTTGAATGCGCCCTTGCCATAGGCCGCCCAGAAATCGGTGGCATTGCCCAAGGCTTCCTCGACACGGTTGTTGAAGTTGTTGCCGAAGCTTCCCACCTGCGACTTCACTTCCACCACCGCAACCAGTTCGTTATCGGAGAGCACCACCACATCCCATTCCTTGGTTGGGCGGTAATAGCCGGGAAGGGTGCGCTCGGTTTTTCTGGCGGTATGGATCGCGATTTTTGGCAAGCCGGCATCGCGCACGATGGCCGCGATCAGCGACACGAATTCGTCGGCATGCTTGCCGCCGGTGACTGCGCTGCGGTTGCCCGCATCCTTCACCCCGGACCTGCCTCCCTGTCTTGCCTGCTGATTCGCGCGCGTCTTCCAGAAGTGCTTGACTGCCTTGGCGAGTTCTTTCTGAACATCAAGCATGGCTGTCCTGCTGGTGCAAATAAATGTCGCGCGTCGTCAGCAGCTTCGGGGTATCGGCCTCGATCCGGCTGGCGGCAAGCGCGAAGTACTCCGGGTCCACCTCGACGCCGATGCTGTTGCGTCCCCAGCGCGCGGCGGCAATGTTCGTCGTGCCCGTTCCCATGAACGGGTCCAGCACCGTATCGCCGACAAAGCTGAACATGCGGATCAGGCGCTCGGCCAGTTCGACCGGATAAGGCGCGGGATGCTGGCGCGTGGACGCGCCGGTCAATCCGGTCCATATCTGCTGGAACCACGCGCGATGGTTCTCTGTGGAGATAACGGAAAGCAGGCGCGCTGCCAGCGTCGGGCTGCGATACCCGCCGGGCTTGCGCTCCATCAGGATGAATTCGATGTCGTTCTTGATGACGCCGTTGGGCTCGTAAGGCTTGCCGAGAAAACCGCCGCCGTTGCCTTCGGCTTCGTACACCGCATTGGCGATCTTGTTCCAGATGATCGGCGCCAGATTGGAAAACCCCAGCACCCGGCAATGCTCCTGGATCGAGGCATGCAGCGGCACCACCGTATGTCCGCCGGCGTTCTTGCGGCGCGACAGGCACACATCGCCCACCACGCACACCAGCCGCCCGCCCGGCACCAGCGTCCGATAGCAGTGTTGCCACACCCGATCGAGTTCGGTCAGAAACGCCTCGTAATCCTCGATGTCGCCCATCTGCGCGGGCGAGGTGTTGTAGGTTTTCAGCGTCCAGTAAGGCGGCGAAGTCAGCACCAGATGCACGCTGTTGTCCGGGGTGAAATCCAGCGCCCGCGCATCGCCCCGCCACAAATCATGCGCAGTCGGAATCGCAGGCAACACCGCCTCGATCTCGCGCATCAGCGCGGCATCCTTGGCAATGCGCGGGATCGCCTTCTGGTCGTCCACGAACTCGCGCAGGCTGGCGGGGAGCCAGTGCGTGAAGTCGAGATGGGGGAGGCGTTCGGGTTTGTTCATGGGTTGGTGTTGAGATTACCCTTTGAGCCTTTCTTTAGCTTACCCGTACAGGGTGAATCCGCCATTCATGGGTTGAACTAGGCCATCGAGCCCACTTGCTTCTTACTTCGCGGCCACCTTCTTGCCCGAATTGTAAGCAAGCAGCAGAGGCCAATCGATCAAGCCGCCGGGGCAAAACTGTTCGACAAAATCCTTGGTGAAAAGGGCAAGCTTGGCGCCGTAAAGCTGCTCGATGGCGTCGTTGCGCTCCTTGGCCTGATGGCCAATCGGCACGATCAGTTCCTGGTACAGGGTTTCAGAGCCGTTCGAAATCAGCGACCAGAATTCTTGGCCGCACAGTTTGCGATGGGTGCCTTTGTCGGGCACGGGTTCCGTTCCATAGCAACAGGCCTCGACACAAACAACGTGAAGGTTCTTCCCGCCGCCTGAGGTGGCAAGCGATTTTTTGGCCTTGTTGAAGTGATCGACCAGTTTTTCTATCTGGGAAGAGCTCCCCCAATTCGGTCCGGACTTGATGCTGACGATGTACTTGGTTTTTCCCTGCTCGAATTCGAGATCGATACCTTTGATCCCGGATTTCCGTCCGCCAAAGGTTTCCGCGCAGACAAAGATGGCGACCCTTTCAAGAAAATTGCCGAATACAGTTTCCTCACCGGATGAAACCGTGGCATCGAGCACAGCCTTGATAAAGTCGTTGGCATTGACGGCGTTCTTGGCGCGAAATAGATAAGGGTTCTTGCGCTTGAGAATATCGTCCAGCGTCAGTGCCTTGAGCTTGGCCAGTTTCTTGTCGTGAAACTCCGGCCCAATGTGAGCATGGATAAAGTCAGCGACCTTGGAAAATTCAAACGTCACGGATGCTCCTCGGTTTGCGCGGACTTGCGGCGCCGCACCGTGTACTTGGCCTTGTTTTCCAGCAAAGCGTATTGCCTGTCGTCCAGTTCGTTCCTGGCCAAGGCTACATACTCCGACATGATCTCGATGCCGATCCCGTTTCGGCCCATGCGCTTGGCGACGCGCAAGGTCGTGCCCGACCCCATGAAAGGGTCCAGCACCGTATCGCCTGGGCGTGTGAACAAATTGATAAACCATTCCGGCAACGCTTCCGGAAACACCGCGCTATGGCTGCGATTGCTGCACTCGGTAGCAAGATTGAGCACGTTGGTTGGGTAGGCCATGGTGCGGGAAATCCAGTTTTCGATCTTCTTCCCGAACCCGCTGCCCACTCTGGATTCATCGCGCATGCGATCCGTCTCGGAAAGATTTTTCAAGCGCGTCTTGGCCCAGTCCCCCATTGGCACCATGACCTCATCCTGATACATGTGAAACTGTCGCGCCTTGTTGAATTGAAGCAGGCGCTCCCAGGAATCTCTGAACCGGTTGGGCCATTTTCCGGGGTAGCAGTTCTTCTTGTGCCAGATGAATTCTTCTGTCCACAGCCATCCCTGTTGACGCATGGCCAAGATGAGTTCTAGCACGTAGGTATGGCGCTCACCCTCGACCACACGCTCCTTGATGTTGAGGACGAACGTGCCGGTGGGCTTTAGAACACGTAGCAACTCGGCAGCAATTGGCAAAAACCACTCAACATATTGGTCAGGCCGCACTCCACCATACGTCTGCTTGCGCTGGTCAGCGTAGGGTGGGGACGTGACGATCAGATCGACCGAATTATCTGGGAGGCGTTTCAGCATCTCCCGGCAATCGCCTTCCAGAATTTGCGTGGTGTTTCTCATCTGTTTTTTATTGACGTGTCCAATGCGATTGTTTCTCTAAGCTTGCTTGGCTATCCGAACATACTTTGAATTCGGCAGATCGAATATTCCCTTCATCAAAGGTTCCCACGATGGATCAAGCTGCACTGGTGGATCGCCCGCGTCGATGTTGTCCTCATCGACGATTTCAACCTCCACATCGCCAAGGACAACATAATCGGCTATGCCGCCGCTTACATGGATTAACACTTTTGGCTTATTCATAGTGCCTCATCCTTTGAGGTGAAATCTATGCGGCGCATTACGCCTGCGGCTCATGCGTACGCGGACTGTTATTTCTTCTTGGTGGCAGCACGCTGAGCTAAAGCAGACCCAGCCGCACTCTTAGAGGCGGGACTCGTGCGTCCATCACGCAGAACTGCCGATGCAGCGGTAGCTGCTTTTGCTGACGTAGCTCTGGGCGGAGCAACCTGTGATAATGCACTACCAGCCGCCGACTTTGATGCTTTCCCTGTCGAACTGTTTGAAAGAACAGAAGAAGAACTTTTTGCAGCTTTGCTGCCTGTGATTTTCGTCGCCACTTAGCATCTCCTTAAAAAACGTACTGCACCATTTCTACATCAATCCCAGCTCAACGCCCCGCCCGTCTGATACTCCGTGACGCGCGTTTCGAAGAAGTTCTTCTCCTTCTTCAGGTCGATCATTTCGGCCATCCAGGGGAAGGGGTTGGTGACGCCGGGGAACATCTCGTCGAGGCCAATCTGCTGGTAGCGGCGGTTGGCATTCGGTTTCATCATCACTGTCGTTCCATTTCGGAAACCGCGGCCTTTGCCAGAAAACCGGAGCGGCTTAGGTGGTGTGCCTTGGCATAGGCGTCAATCCGCCTGACCAGACCTTCCGGCAAAGACACGTTCAAACGCATGGGGCGGGTGGTGAGTTGGGACACATCAACGTCCACCAGCATCCATACGCCACCTTTGTATTTGGATTTGGCGGCAAGGTTCTCCAGCGGAGTGGGCGCGGGAATATCCATGTCTTCGCCCTCGCAATAGACCTCGATTGCCTCCTGGATTTTGGCGGGAAGTTCGTCCCAATTGTCCGCAGCGGAATAGCAGCCCGGAAAATCGGGGACGGTGACGCCGTGTGCATGGGTCTTATCGCCCATATGTACATAGACCGGGTACAACATGATTACCTCCATTCCCAACCGGCTTGCCGGTAGATGTTGCGCAGTGTGCCTGTCGGCATGTCTTTGCGCGGATGGGGCACGACAACGTGGCCAGGTTTTTCGGAGTGCTTGTACTTGGCATGGTCACCCTTGCCACCCACCCGAACCCAGCCTTCGCGTTCCAGACGCTTGATAAGCTCCGCGCTGTCCATATTCTAGTACACATTAATACACAAAACAACAAGGCGCTTATGCCTGGCGCTCAAGCCAATCAATCCCAGCTCAACGCCCCGCCCGTCTGATACTCGGTGACGCGCGTTTCGAAGAAGTTCTTCTCCTTCTTCAGGTCGATCATCTCGGCCATCCAGGGGAAGGGGTTGGTGATGCCGGGGAACATTTCGTCCAGGCCGATCTGCTGGCAGCGGCGGTTGGCGATGAAGCGCAGGTATTCCTTGAACTGGGCTGAATTCAAACCCAGCACGCCGCGCGGCATGGTGTCTTCGGCGTAGCGGTATTCGAGCTCGACGCCCTTCTGGATCAGGGCGCGGATTTCGGCCTTGAATTCATTCGTCCACAGGTGGGGATTTTCCAGCTTGATGGTGTTGATGAGGTCGATGCCGAAGTTGCAGTGCATGGACTCGTCGCGCAGGATGTACTGGTACTGCTCGGCGGCGCCGGTCATCTTGTTCTGGCGGCCCAGGGCCAGGATCTGCACGAAGCCGACGTAGAAGAACAGGCCTTCCATGATGCAGGCGAAGACGATCAGCGACTTCAGCAGGGCCTGGTCGGCCTCGGGGGTGCCGGTCTTGAATTCGGGGTTGGTGAGCGTGTCGATGAAGGGGATGAGGAAGTCGTCCTTGTCGCGGATGCTGGCGACTTCATGATACGCGTTGAAGATTTCGCCTTCGTCCAGGCCCAGGCTTTCCACGATGTACTGGTAGGCGTGGGTGTGGATGGCCTCTTCGAACGCCTGGCGCAGCAGGTACTGGCGGCACTCGGGCGCGGTGATGTGGCGGTAGGTGCCGAGCACGATGTTGTTGGCGGCGAGCGAGTCGGCGGTGACGAAGAAGCCGAGGTTGCGCTTGACCAGACGGCGCTCGTCTTCGGAGAGCGCAGTCGGATCTTTCCACTGCGCGATGTCGCGGCTCATGTTCACTTCCTGCGGCATCCAGTGGTTGGCGCAGCCGGCGAGGTATTTTTCCCACGCCCATTTGTATTTGAAGGGGACGAGCTGGTTCACATCCGTCGCGCCGTTGATCACGCGCTTGTCGGCGGCCTGCACGCGGCGGGCCTGCGGCGCGGGATCATCGGCAACATCGGCACCCACCGGGGCGGCGGATTCCTTGCGCAGGAAGGCCGGTACGGCAGCGGGCTGCGCGGCGGGGGTGAAGTCTTCTTCAAAGTTCAGCATCGTTATTAATCTCCTTTGGTTGTCCCAAAGTGGGCTGGGCCCACACACCTTTTAATCTGGCGGTGGGCAGCGCCCACCTTGTATTCATTAACTGGCTTCTGCGTACCGCCTCCCCTTCTGCGCCACCTCGACTGAATCGAGTCAGCGGGGATGAAGGCGAGCACTGTTCGAGCTCCGCAGTGAGGTGCGTTTTGTGCGCCTCGCCAGGGCAAGTTGCGCAGCCGCCCCGATGGCTCGGTTCAGTCGAGGCCCGCCCCGAAGGGGTGGCGCAGCAGGGCGGCTTTCTCTTTGGTTACTTTCTCTTGGCCGTCCAAGAGAAAGTGACTAGCCGCCGGGCTACCCCCGGCCAACGCACTCAAGCATTCGTCAATTCCGGCGGACGCCGGAATCCAGCCTGCTTGACTGGACCCCGGCTTCCGCCGGGGTGACGGCCAACCCTCTGCTCAACTACCACGCCCGGGGTGACGGCCGAGCCTTACTGGCACGCCTCGCATTCCTCAAACCCTGGATTCCCCGGCCGCATCGTGCAGGCGCGCCCTTCGATCTCCGGCTCCGGCAGATTCGCCGCGGCCTTGCTGATCGCGCTGCTGGCGCCGCTGCTCATCGCCCCCGCGCCGCCGCTCGACGACACGGCATTGAGCTCGCCGCCCTTGCCGGTGGATTTCTCCGCGCTGGTCGCGCCCAGGGTGCGCAGGTAGTACGTGGTCTTCAGGCCGCGTATCCACGCCAGCTTGTAGGTCTCGTCGAGCTTCTTGCCGCTGGCGCCCGCCATGTAGATGTTGAGGCTCTGCGCCTGGTCGATCCACTTCTGGCGGCGGCTGGCGCATTCCACCAGCCAGCTGGTTTCCATCTCGAACGCGGTGGCGTAGAGGGTGCGCAGGTCGGCCGGGATGCGGTCGATCTTCGCCAGGCTGCCGTCGAAGTACTTGATGTCGGCGACCATGACTTCGTCCCACAGGCCCAGCTTCTTCAGGTCGGCCACCAGGTACTTGTTGGCGACGGTGAATTCGCCCGACAGGTTGGATTTGACGTAGATGTTCTGGTAGGTCGGCTCGATCGACGCGGAGACGCCGACGATGTTGGCGATGGTCGCGGTCGGCGCGATCGCCAGGCAGTTGGAGTTGCGCATGCCGTATTCGGCGATGCGGGCGCGCAGCGCGTCCCAGTCCAAGGTGCTGGAGCCGTCCACTTCCAGATAGCCGCCGCGCTCCTCGGCCAGCAGCTTCAGCGAATCCTGCGGCAGGATGCCGCGGCTCCACAGGCTGCCTTCGTAGCTGGAATAGCGGCCGCGCTCGGCGGCGAGCTCGGTCGACGCCCAGAAGGCGTAGTAGGCGACGGCTTCCATCGAGCGGTCGGCGAACTCCACCGCCTCGTCC
This sequence comes from Thermoplasmatota archaeon, assembly GCA_023475455.1. Next base: position 7,271 of record JAMCVR010000009.1, read on the forward strand.
GACGCGTAGGCCACGCGCAGTTCATGCAGCGCGTCCTGGAAGCCCATGATGCCGAGGCCCACCGGACGGTGCTTGAGGTTGGAGTTGCGCGCCTTGCCGACGGCGTAGTAGTTGACGTCCACCACGTTGTCGAGCATGCGCATCGCGGTGTGGATGGTGGCCTTGAGCTTGTCCAGATCGAGCTTGGGCTGCCCTGATTCAACATCGAGTTTCAGGTGGTTCACCAGGTTGACCGAGCCGAGGTTGCACACGGCGATTTCGGTGTCGCCGGTGTTGAGCGTGATCTCGGTGCACAGGTTGGAGCTGTGGACGACGCCGACGTGTTGCTGCGGGCTGCGGATGTTGCACGGGTCCTTGAAGGTGATCCGCCGGGGTGACGGCCAACCCTCTGCTCAACTACCACGCCCGGGGTGACGGCCGAGCCTTACTGGCACGCCTCGCATTCCTCAAACCCTGGATTCCCCGGCCGCATCGTGCAGGCGCGCCCTTCGATCTCCGGCTCCGGCAGATTCGCCGCGGCCTTGCTGATCGCGCTGCTGGCGCCGCTGCTCATCGCCCCCGCGCCGCCGCTCGACGACACGGCATTGAGCTCGCCGCCCTTGCCGGTGGATTTCTCCGCGCTGGTCGCGCCCAGGGTGCGCAGGTAGTACGTGGTCTTCAGGCCGCGTATCCACGCCAGCTTGTAGGTCTCGTCGAGCTTCTTGCCGCTGGCGCCCGCCATGTAGATGTTGAGGCTCTGCGCCTGGTCGATCCACTTCTGGCGGCGGCTGGCGCATTCCACCAGCCAGCTGGTTTCCATCTCGAACGCGGTGGCGTAGAGGGTGCGCAGGTCGGCCGGGATGCGGTCGATCTTCGCCAGGCTGCCGTCGAAGTACTTGATGTCGGCGACCATGACTTCGTCCCACAGGCCCAGCTTCTTCAGGTCGGCCACCAGGTACTTGTTGGCGACGGTGAATTCGCCCGACAGGTTGGATTTGACGTAGATGTTCTGGTAGGTCGGCTCGATCGACGCGGAGACGCCGACGATGTTGGCGATGGTCGCGGTCGGCGCGATCGCCAGGCAGTTGGAGTTGCGCATGCCGTATTCGGCGATGCGGGCGCGCAGCGCGTCCCAGTCCAAGGTGCTGGAGCCGTCCACTTCCAGATAGCCGCCGCGCTCCTCGGCCAGCAGCTTCAGCGAATCCTGCGGCAGGATGCCGCGGCTCCACAGGCTGCCTTCGTAGCTGGAATAGCGGCCGCGCTCGGCGGCGAGCTCGGTCGACGCCCAGAAGGCGTAGTAGGCGACGGCTTCCATCGAGCGGTCGGCGAACTCCACCGCCTCGTCCGACGCGTAGGCCACGCGCAGTTCATGCAGCGCGTCCTGGAAGCCCATGATGCCGAGGCCCACCGGACGGTGCTTGAGGTTGGAGTTGCGCGCCTTGCCGACGGCGTAGTAGTTGACGTCCACCACGTTGTCGAGCATGCGCATCGCGGTGTGGATGGTGGCCTTGAGCTTGTCCAGATCGAGCTTGGGCTGCCCTGATTCAACATCGAGTTTCAGGTGGTTCACCAGGTTGACCGAGCCGAGGTTGCACACGGCGATTTCGGTGTCGCCGGTGTTGAGCGTGATCTCGGTGCACAGGTTGGAGCTGTGGACGACGCCGACGTGTTGCTGCGGGCTGCGGATGTTGCACGGGTCCTTGAAGGTGATCCAGGGGTGGCCGGTTTCGAACAGCATCGACAGCATCTTGCGCCACATCTGCAGCGCGGGGATGCGCCGGAACACCTTGATCTCGCCGCGGTCGGCACGGCGTTCGTATTCGGTGTAGGCCTCGGCAAACTTGCGGCCGTAGAGGTCGTGCAGGTCGGGCACGTCGTTGGGGGAAAACAGGGTCCACATGCCCTGATTCGGATTGACGCCGGTGGCGTCAAGGCCTTCCATCACGCGCTGCATGAACAGGTCCGGAATCCAGTTCGCGGTGTTCATGTCATGGGTGCGGCGGCGGTCGTCGCCGGTGTTCTTCCTGAGGTCGAGGAATTCCTCGATGTCGAGGTGCCAGGTTTCCAGGTAGGCGCACACCGCGCCCTTGCGCTTGCCGCCCTGATTCACCGCGACGGCGGTGTCGTTGACCACTTTCAGGAAGGGCACCACGCCCTGCGACTTGCCGTTGGTGCCCTTGATGCGGGCGCCCATGGCGCGCACCGGGGTCCAGTCGTTGCCCAGCCCGCCGGCGTACTTCTGCAGCATGGCGTTTTCCTTGATCGCCTGGTAGATGCCGTCGAGATCGTCGGTGACGGTGGTGAGATAACAACTGGACAGCTGGGAATGGCGCGTGCCGGAGTTGAACAGCGTCGGGGTCGACGACATGAAGTCGAAGCTCGACAGCACCTGGTAGAACTCGATGGCGCGCGCTTCGCGGTCGATCTCGTTGATCGCCAGACCCATCGCCACACGCATGAAGAAGGCCTGCGGCAATTCGATGCGCGACTCTTCGATATGCAGGAAATAGCGGTCGTACAGGGTCTGCAGGCCGAGGTAGCCGAACTGGTAGTCGCGGCCGGCGTCGAGCACCTTGGCCAGACGCGCCAGGTCGAACTGGCCGAGCTTCTCGTCGAGCAGTTCGGCGGCGATGCCCTTTTTGATGAAGGCCGGGAAATACTCGGCGTAGCGCGCGCCCATCTGCGCCTGCGTCACCGCCTCGCCCAGCACTTCGTGGCGGATGGAATTGAGCAGGAGACGTGCGGTGACGAAGGAATACGCCGGGTCCTGCTCGATCATCGAGCGCGCGGCGAGCACCAGCGCCTTTTCGACTTCGGCCATCGGCACGCCGTCGTAGAGGTCGCGCAGCACGGTGTGCATGATCGGCTCGGCCTTGACGTTGTCGCCCAGGCCGGTGCAGGCGTCGGCCAGGATGGCGGCGAGGCGCGCGGTGTCGAGCGGCTTCTTCCGGCCGTCTTCGATCACGTGCAGGGTGGCTTCGGGGACGCCGGCGGCCTTCTGGGCGGCGCGTTCCTGCGCGCGCTTCTCGCGGTACAGCACATAGGCGCGCGCGACTTCATGCTCGCCCGAGCGCATCAGCGCCAGTTCGACCTGATCCTGGATGTCCTCGATGTGGAAGGTGCCGCCGTTGGGGTTGCGCCGCATCAGCGCCGCCGTCACCTGGCCGGTGATCGATTCGACCAGCTCGCGGATGCGCGCCGAGGCCGCGGCCTGCCCGCCCTGCACCGCGATGAAGGCCTTGGTCACGGCGATCGCGATCTTGTTGGGCGCAAAGCCCACCACCGCGCCGTTGCGGCGGATGATCTTGTAGTCGGCGTAGCGCGTGTCGGTCACGGCCGGTTCGGCGGTTTCGAGCGGGGGAAGGGGGGGGGATGCAGCGGATTCGGCGGCGACATTCAACATCTACAGGGCTCCTTGGTGGGTATGACGAAAAACCAGGCGGCTGCAACAAGCGCAAAATACGACTTATGCACAGCTTTCCCGACCCTCGTGCACCGTTCTATTCACAACATATTGTGGTGCAGGCGGAGGGCAGGTACAAATTCTAGGTGCCCCGTCGGGCATGTCAACCCGGATGTGCGCTATTTCGCAGGGATTTTTTTCCGCCCCGAAAATCCCATGGCAAATCAAAGTTTTTTCCGGGCGGCATGCCTAAAGTTTGAACAGGCGCATGACAGGATGCGGCTTGGCGCCGGGAAACGCCCGGCCGGGCCGATGACTGCGTTCAAGCCCAGCGTATCGGCCTGCGCGAACAGGGCGGACGCCGCGCAAAGAACGCTGAATCTTTGCGCGCCCCGGCGCGAAAGCCGGCTCCCCGCCGCTTTCCTCAAGGCGATCGGGGGAATTTTGGTTATGATGGCGCAAAAAACCAATCCCCGGATCGCCGAGCCCCGCCATGCGCCATACCGCCGTTCTGCTGATTTCCTGCCCCGACCAGAAGGGGCTGGTCGCGGCCATTGCCGATTTTCTGCTCGCGCACAACGCCAACATCCTGCATGCGGATCAGCATCAGGACGCCGAACTGAAATTGTTTTTGATGCGGGTGGAATGGGATCTGGCGGAGTTCAACCTCGACCTGGGCGAGTTCGCCGCCGCCTTCGGGCCCATCGCCGAGCGCTTCGGGATGACCTGGCGGCTCGCCGAATCGAGCCGCAAACCGCGCATGGCGGTGTTCGTGTCGAAGTTCGACCATTGCCTGGCCGACCTGCTCTACCGCTACCAGAGCGGCGAACTGCACTGCGAGCTGCCGATCATCCTCAGCAACCACGAGGACACGCGCTGGCTGGCCGAGGCCTACCGCGTGCCCTACCAGCACCTGCCGGTGCACAAGGACGCCAAGCACGAGGCCGAGGAGGTGCAGCTGGCGATCCTGCGCGACCAGAAAATCGACTTCATCGTGCTGGCGCGCTACATGCAGGTGCTGTCGGCGGATTTCATCCGCCACTTTCCCAACCGCATCATCAACATCCACCATTCCTTCCTGCCCGCGTTTCACGGCGCCAAGCCCTACCACCGGGCGTTCGAGCGCGGCGTCAAGCTGATCGGCGCGACCGCGCACTACGTCACCGAAACGCTGGACGACGGCCCCATCATCGAACAGGACGTGGCGCGCATCTCGCACCGCGACAGTCTCGACGACCTGATCAACAAGGGGGCGGACCTGGAGAAAGTGGTGCTGTCGCGCGCGGTGAAATGGCACCTCGACAACCGCGTGCTGGTATACGCCAACAAGACCGTCGTGTTCGACTGATCCTATGCTCAATCTCAACATTCCCGGCGCCGACCCGGTGCTGCAGCACACGGTTGAAACCCGCCCGAAAGCCGTGGCGGAATGGCTGGGCCGCCTGCCCTTCGCCAGCCCGGCGGACACCGCCCGGCAACTGGTGATGGCCTTGTACGGCCTCAATCGCCACCCGCTGGGCGAGGACGATCGCAGCGCGCTGCTCGCGCTGTATAGCCCGGCCGTGGCGCGCGCCGCCGCCAGCCTGGAAGCGCAGCTCGCCGAATCCGGCGTGCCGCCCCACACGCAACAACGCCAGCTCGGCGCGCTGCTGCGCGAACTGCACATCGAGCACAGCATCGGCTACAAGCAGGTGCTGCAGGCGCTGACCCGACGCCGCTTCGGTCGCGCCCATCCCAAACGCATGGCCGAAACCACCGCACGCTTGCTGGCCGCGCTGCGCGACATCCTCGCCGCCTGCGATCTGACCCACACGCCGGCCCCGGCCGGCGTGTGGCAGGACATGCACCAGCTCCATGCCTACGCCCGGGCCTCGAATCTGGCCGACACGGCGGCGGACGATGCGCCATCGGCCACCCTGGCCTATTGCCAGGCCCTGCTGCTCGCGCTGGCCGACCCGCCGCACATGAGCCACGCCGAACTGGCCTGCACGCGGCTGTATCTGGACAAGTTTGCCGCGCTTGCCGTGCTGGCCGCGGCGCCGGTGGACGGCCATCACGGTTTTTCGATCCAGACCGACGTCGATGCGCCGCCGGGCCATTTCGCGACCGGCCAGGCGCCGGGCGCCCTCTGGCTCGACACCGATGCGCTGTGTCGTCACCTGCACGAAACCGCGGTTCGCCTGCGCACCGGCGAGACGCCGCGCCGCATCGGCCTGCCGGCGGGAATGGAAAGCGAACTCAGCCAGACGCTGTGCAAACGCCTGCTCAAGCAGTGGAGCGCCGGTGCGCAACGCGCGTTCAGGCGTTTCGCCACGCCTGGCACGATGCAGATGGTGGCCGGCGTGAGCGCCATTCACCGGCTGCTGGAACTGGAGCCGAAAGCCGCGCAGGGAGAGCCGGACGGCGCGGACAGCGTGCGGATTCCCGATGTCGAGACCGCCCATGCCGCACCGGTCGTCGTCAACGCCACCCGCTGGACCGTCAGCAACGACAGCGCGGCCGGCCTGGCCCTCAGCGGCACGCCGGACGCCCCGCTGAACCTGAAAGTGGGCGACCCGCTGGGCTTGCGTGCCGACGCTACGGCAGCGTGGTCGCTGGGTGTGATTCGCTGGATCCGCATGCGCGATGCGCGCCAGGTCGAACTCGGCATCGAGCGGCTGTCGCCGCAGATCCAGCCGGTGTGGGTGCAGCCGCTGCGCGGCCACCGCAAGGCCAGCCCGGAGCCGGCGCTGTTCGTTCCGGGTCTGGCCGCGCTGCAGCAGAAAGATCGCCTGCTGCTGCCGCGCCACCTGTATCAGATCGGCATGGACGCTGATGTCCGGCACCCGCCGCACCAGTACACGCTCACCTTCGGCCGCCGCATCGAGCAGACGCCGAGCTACGATTTGATCGATTTCACCATTTTTGCCGACGAAGCCTCATGACCGAAATTCTTGTCCTGTATTACAGCGCCGGCGGCAGCGTGCGCGAGATGGCGCAGTTGGTCGCGCGCGGCGTCAACCAGGTGGCGGGCGCGTCCGCCCGCGTGCGCACCGTGCCGCCGGTGGCGCCGCGCACCGAGGTGGCCGAGCCGCCGGTGCCCGACAAAGGCGCGCCCTACGTCGAACCGGCCGACCTCGAACAATGCGCCGGCGTGGCGCTCGGCTCGCCCACCCGCTTCGGCAACATGGCGGCGCCGCTGAAGTATTTTCTCGACACCACCGGCGCGCTGTGGGCGAAGGGCGCGCTGGCCGGCAAGCCCGCCGCCGTGTTCACCTCCACCGCCAGCCTGCACGGCGGCCAGGAAACCACGCTCGTGAGCATGATGCTGCCGCTCTTGCACCACGGCATGCTGATCGTCGGCCTGCCCTACACGCTCGCCGAGGTGAACCGCACCGCGAGCGGCGGCACCCCCTACGGCGCCAGCCACTGGGCCGGCCCCGCCGACGACCGCCCGCTCACCGACGACGAGCGCGCGCTGTGCCTCGCGCTCGGCCGCCGGCTCGCCGAAACCGCAATCAAGCTTTCTTCCAGATGAAGACCCTGCAACACATCGCGAGCGCGAGCCTGATCGCGCTGATTTTCCTGTGTCTGGCATGGGAACTGTGGTGGGCGCCGATCCGCCCCGGCGGCTCCTCGCTGGCGTTCAAGGCGCTGCCCTTGCTGTTGCCGCTGATGGGCATCCTCAAGGGCCGCCGCTACACCTATCAGTGGGCGCCGATGCTGGTGCTGGCCTACTTCACCGAAGGCGTGGTGCGCGCGTGGTCGGACACCGGCCTGTCGGCGTGGCTCGCCGGCGCGGAAGTGGTGCTGTCGGTGGTGTTCTTCTTCGCCGCGATCACCTACGCCAAACTCAGCGGATCGGCACATCCTGCGAAATAAAGGAAAGCAATAGACGCACTCTCAACGAGACTCATCCCGCCAATCTGCCATTTGGCCACAGCACCCACCAGCGCGCTACGCGGCTAGGGAATGGCATCGCGACAAACCGTGATGCTCATAAATTTTCGTGACGACATCGCTGTACAAAAAATCCAGAAGTGCCTGACCCCACTCGCCGCCATCGCCCACCAAACCACAACTGAAAACACTTGCGTCGCAGGCCTGATCGCCGACCGAACCGGCTGGCCACACATAGTCAAAATGCTCGGGGAAAATGCGCCGATAACGCAAGGCCAGGTGATAAAACACCATGGCGGCATCAGCCCGCCCGTCCTCGATCGCCTGCGGCGCCTCGCGGTGATGGATCAACTCACCATACACCAGCTTTTCAGGATCGGGCGTCCCGGGGGCGTGCGTCAGAAAATCCAGCTCAATGCGCGCATGCGCCGCGAGGCGCCGCAGGCAATCCACATAGATTCGATGGCTTACATTTTCGGTGACGGGATTCGATAAAAACAAACGCACATCGCGGCGTAAAAGATCGGCGACCCCGGCGATCCCTTTCGGATTGCCGTTCTTCACCAGCATCACCACACCCCGGCTACACATGAAGGGACGACAGGTCTGCATATGGCCCGCCTCCACCAGCAGCGCAAGCACAGCGGGAGGGCTGATCACCACATGCGGCGTCACACGCAGGCGCAAGTTTCCCATCTCGATCCCTCCGGTGCGCAACATCTCGGTTGCAATACGCGGTGGAGTCGTGGTGTAAAAAATCTCGCCCACCTCGGGGTGGGCGAGCGCGAAGGCTCGCAGGACATCATGCAAAGCCATGTGATGGTTGCCATCTGAAAACACCACCAGTTTCGCGTGGACCGGGTCGCCATGCAAATCCAGCTGCAGGACTGCGGATTGCCCGTAGCGGGGCAATTCACCTTCCGCGGGAGTGGCCTGCTCGGTCGGCCAATTCAACCAGGCCATCATGCGCGAACCGGCTACTCAAAAGCAATAAACAACGCGGAGGTCCACACTTTGGCATCGTCGACCTGGCGGCCAAAGAAGTACACCGGCCGGTGGCCGTGCGGGCCATTGTGCGGCTCGACCTTGAGCACGCCGCTCACTTCGCGCGGCGCAGCCGACTCGCTCATGCGTTCGAAGCCCAGAAACATCTCGACTCCTGGCAAATCCTTTTTCATGCGCGCGGCTTCGAGCAACTCCGCCCCGGTGATTTCCCATTCGAATGTCGGGCAGTGTACGAAGGGATTGCCCTTGAGCGGATCACCCACCTTCACATATCCATCGATGGTGCCTTCGACCCGGATTTTTGCCGTCTTGAGATGCGAGACATCGATCTCGATCGCATCCACGTCGCCGTAGGTATCGCTCCGGAAACCTATCGTGGTCGCAGACTCGCGCCAGCAGGTTTCTTCGCGATGCTCGAAACCCAGGCCTTCAAAATCGTTGATCACGGCGTTGGTGATGGTCACGGTGCCTTTCCAGATGGCCCAGCGATAGCGATCCTTCACGCGTGCGCCGCCCCAGCGGAAACGGATCTTGCGCTCGGAATAACCCAGTTCTTTTTGCAAATCGCGACGCCAGATTTCACCGGTGTGATCCAGCGCAACGATCTCATCCCAGCCGCTGTCGCCCAGGAAGCGATACCCGATCGTCGCCGGGCCCTTGTGCTTGAATTCATCGCCCATGATGTGATCGCCACAGCGAATGATGCCGTAGCTGCGCTCGCCAGTGGAGGCGAAGGTGTGGCGCGCGCGCAAGCTGGCCGCGATGTCCTTGCGCGTGAGCGAGGGCGAAATCACGCCGGCCATGCCGCCCCTGGTGCCGAATACCGCCGTCCCCGGCACGCCGCCGCCGCAACGTCCGCGATGCTCGTCACCCGCCATGGTGGCGCCGATTTTGTAACCTCGCTCCATCGCCTCCTGATACAACCAGCCGAAATGGCCCCAGCTTGAGCCGATTTCGATCAGCCGCTCCAGTTTCGGATAATGCCAATCGAGAATGCAACGTCGACCCCCCACATGCGGAATCAACAGATGGCCCTCGGGGTCTTTGGCATAGGCCGCCCATAATTCTTCCAGCGGCCAGGCGCCGGGTTCCACCGCACCACCCTTGGTGTCTTCGTTCCAGTCCACCGAACGCACATGCTCGCCGGTTTTGAGAAAGGGAAACTCGGGATCGTGATCGTGCAGGAACACCACGTTGTGATCGCCGCCGGCGCACGAACTGCCGCACCACTCGGTGCCGGGATAAGCAACGAAGCTGCCGTCCTGGGTGATCTGGCGAATCAATTCGACGGTTTTGTTCCAACGCTCGGTGGTGATGTTGAAATCGTTGTGCGCAAAAGCCAGCACGTCCAGCCCGGTTACGTCGCGGCCATAGGTGAGGTTATACGTCGTGGAGTTAGTGCCGATGGTGTCCTCGGAGTGCACGTGCAAATCGCAGTAGTAGATGCGCGGCGACATCAGATTTTTATCGACCGTCACGTAGAACGTTTTCGGCTTGACCCAAGGGTGATCCGGCAAGCACGCGGTCACGGCAAGCTCCCCCGCTTGCTGCGTAGGCAGGTCTTCCAGCAGCAGAACCGCCCAGTTTTTTTCCGCCAGCTTCGCGGTTTTTTCATATACGGGCTTGCCATCCAGGGTCGCGCTGATGACCACTCGATCCGGCCGGTCGCGGCAGGTGTTGCCCCACTCGTCTTCCGTACGCAACCGCAAGGGGAATTTTTCGCCGCCGCAACGTCCGCGATGCTCGTCACCCGCCATGGTGGCGCCGATTTTGTAACCTCGCTCCATCGCCTCCTGATACAACCAGCCGAAATGGCCCCAGCTTGAGCCGATTTCGATCAGCCGCTCCAGTTTCGGATAATGCCAATCGAGAATGCAACGTCGACCCCCCACATGCGGAATCAACAGATGGCCCTCGGGGTCTTTGGCATAGGCCGCCCATAATTCTTCCAGCGGCCAGGCGCCGGGTTCCACCGCACCACCCTTGGTGTCTTCGTTCCAGTCCACCGAACGCACATGCTCGCCGGTTTTGAGAAAGGGAAACTCGGGATCGTGATCGTGCAGGAACACCACGTTGTGATCGCCGCCGGCGCACGAACTGCCGCACCACTCGGTGCCGGGATAAGCAACGAAGCTGCCGTCCTGGGTGATCTGGCGAATCAATTCGACGGTTTTGTTCCAACGCTCGGTGGTGATGTTGAAATCGTTGTGCGCAAAAGCCAGCACGTCCAGCCCGGTTACGTCGCGGCCATAGGTGAGGTTATACGTCGTGGAGTTAGTGCCGATGGTGTCCTCGGAGTGCACGTGCAAATCGCAGTAGTAGATGCGCGGCGACATCAGATTTTTATCGACCGTCACGTAGAACGTTTTCGGCTTGACCCAAGGGTGATCCGGCAAGCACGCGGTCACGGCAAGCTCCCCCGCTTGCTGCGTAGGCAGGTCTTCCAGCAGCAGAACCGCCCAGTTTTTTTCCGCCAGCTTCGCGGTTTTTTCATATACGGGCTTGCCATCCAGGGTCGCGCTGATGACCACTCGATCCGGCCGGTCGCGGCAGGTGTTGCCCCACTCGTCTTCCGTACGCAACCGCAAGGGGAATTTTTCGCCGCCGCGCACGATGCGCGAGCCCGCCCATTGCAATTGCGCCGGTGCGCCCGGCACGATCTGGATAACCAAATCCTTGCCCACGGCGGCGAAGCGCGAGGTGCCGAGCGGATCGACGTAACAGCGAATCTTGAAATTCTCTTCGACAAAAGTCTGCACGCGCGTCCCCGCGCCGCCGAATCGGCGGTCGCCGAGACGGATGACGATGTGATCGCCCGCTTTGAGATAGCCATCGAATGTATCGACGATCACCGCCTTCTGAAACGGGCGCTCATGGCCCTTCTGGTCGAAGCGCACGCTGAGCTTCTGCACCGTCGCCGGGCTTTGGCCCGGCAAGGTGGGGCAGGCATGATATTCGGCGGAAATAAAATTCGCGCCCGAAGGATCGGTATTCTGGAATAGCGCCCAGTCGGAATAAAAGCGAAAGGTCGCTTTGAACCAGGAGCCATCGGCCATCCCGGAAGCGCCGAGCGTATAGTCGATCACGATTTCCTGCCAGGAACCGGCCACGATGGTTTCGACATTGCAACTGACGGTTCCCAGGAAAGGCATATCCTTGGTGATGTCATACAGGCCCGGTGGCGCAATGTAATCGCCGAGCGTGTTTTTCAGTTCTTTGGGGGTCATTTTTTTCATGGTGCCAATCTCAACTTTTTTCGGGATGAAACATAGGCTAAAAATGCCTGGCAGCTATCCGGCCAGGCTGGAACTGCTTGCTCAGAATGGCCACGGCGCAGTCGGGTCCCAGACCGGGATGCCCATGAAGGCATACCACGGCGCCATCACCAGAATGGCGTAGGCAATGGCGATGAGCACCGATACCCAACCCACCTTGGCGTAGTCCGCCATGCTGAAGGTGCCGCTCGAATAGGCAATGACCGCGGCGGTGATTTGCGTCGGCAGGATGTAGGCGAAAGTGTCCGTGTCCGACACCAGCATGGTGAACGCCACCGGATGCAGGCCAAGCTTGGGGGCCAGCGCAATCAGAATCGGCGCAAGCATGGTGATCGCCGCCACGTTCGACAGCATGCCCAGGCGAATGATGTGCGTACCCACCATCAGGATCAGCAATATCATCCACCACGAATGGCCCTCCGCGATCGGATGAATGATGTCCGACAGCCATTGCGCGAGCCCGGAAGCGCCCATGGCGGCAGACATCGACAAGGCGCCGGCCAGCAACAGAAACGTACCCCAAATGGTGCGGTCTTGCACTTCTTTCCACTTGAAGCCGAACAGCCCCGGCAGGAATAAAATCGCCAAGCCGATCAACGCCGAATTGTGGGATTTTATTTTGTGCCAATCTTCCGTCACCCACATGAGGGCGATGAAGGCGAACACCGCCAGAATCAGCCACTCCGTCTGGCTGGTCTTGGGCAATTCCCGGTATTGGTTCTGCACACTTTCGAAGCCGCCTTGAATGCCCACATTACGCGTCTTGAAATAGCGCTGCACCCACCATTGGGTAATCACGAACATGCCGAGATAGGGCCATTGCAGCTTGAACCAGTCGAAGTACGACAGATTCAACGCCAGCTCAGACTCGAACAAACCCACCAGTACCAGATTCGGCAAGTGCGCGGTCATGATGGCCATGCCGCTGATCATGGAACCGTAGACCAGCGTTTGAACCACGATCGCCTTCTTGCCGGCCTGCTCTTCCGGCGTATCGCCGAACAGCTTGGTGATGCCGTTCACCACCGGCAGCAAGGTCGCGGCGCGCGCGTTCGCCGCCGGAATGATGAAGGACAGCAACAGGTTCGCGCCGAACATGGCCCAGATCACGCCGTTGACGGTCTTCACTTTCACCTTGTGCAGCAGGCTCAGCGCGATGCGCCGGTCCAGCCCCGCCGCCTGCATCAAGGCTGCGAACAAGAATGCCGCCAGACACAGAAACACCACCGGAGTGGTAAAGCCGCTCGCCGCCTGGGGAAACTTGTCCACCGCGCCGCCCAGCACCAGCAGCATGGGGATCAGCATGCCGGTGATGCCCACCGGAATCGACTCGAAGATCCACATGATGCAGGCCCAGACTACAACCGCCAGCGTGGCCTTGCCCGCAACCGTCAAACCTTCGGGAAGCGGCATCGCCCATAAGATCAAAAAGAAGGCCGCCCAGGCCAGAAAAAACCCCAGGATGGTTTTGGTGGGCGAGCGGCCCGATTCAACAATGTTGTCCCGGAATCGGCCCCAAAATCCTGTTTGCGCGATCTCGCTCATGGTTCTGTTCCCCTTTCCTCTTGCTTTTTTTACTCGATGCGCATCACTTGGCCGCCTGCTTTTCCCGTGGCTTCGATCTGCGCGCTATGCTATTGATATCGGTGCGGGAGCCGGGCCTGGATTGGACTTCATGCCACAGCGTGCGCTGTCAAGGCGCGCCGCTTGAAAAAACAAATGCCCCGAATACCTACCCTGCGCAGACCATGAGAAGAGACAAGAATCTTGTTCACTATTCGAACTCCTCGGCACGTTTGTACTTGCCGGAGCCCATCCGGGCAGGCCTCCGGCCACAAGCGAATTGCGCTACGCCGCGACTCGCTGCAGCGCATTTAATGCCCTCAAAAGCCGGGTGTCTGTCGGCTGGCCGACAATTCACGCAAGGAATAGAATGAGCGCGGGCGTGTCTTCCAATTGAAGTGCCTTTTATTGATGGGTAGCTATCAATGGAATTTTTCCAGGTCCCTGTAGCCGATCTCCTGTCCCGTATCCCGGACGGGGACCGTCTCCATCTGCTGCGTCTGGGCAAGGTGAAAAATTTCGCTAAAGGCGAATTCATATTCAGCGCAGGGGAGACCAGCCATCATGTATTTCTGCTGCTGGAAGGCCGCATCAAAATCTATCAGTCCTCGACCGTCGGCAAGGAAGCGATTCTGTGGTTTTGCTTCGCCGGAGAATTATTCGGCTTGGCCGAAGCGGCGCGCGGCGGAACGCGGGTGGTCAACGCGCAAGCCTGCGACGTGTGCAAAGTGCTGTGCATTCGTCAGGAGGAATTCACTGCCTTTCTCGAAACGCATCCGAAAACCTCGCTTGTCATCATGCAGCTGCTGGCCTGCCGGCTGCGCGTATTGGGCAATGTGGTGATCAACCTCATCAGCGACGACGTCCGCACGCGCATATTGAAAATGGTGCTGCAATTGAGCGCGCGCTGCGGGATCCCTTCGGTCCGGGGGCTGCGACTGGATATTGTGCTGACCCATCAGGAAATCGCCGACATGATCGGCACCACGCGACAAACCGTGACCACGATGCTGGGACAATTGGAACGCGAAGGCCTGCTCACCATCGATCACCACAAAATTCACATCACCAGCAGCGAACTGCTGGCACAAATCGGGCACACGCCGATCATGGCCTGAATAGTGCCAGCAGGCCCTCTCTCCATGCGCGTTCCGGTTTGCGCGCCCCGGCGAGCGTCTCGATCCCTCCCGGCGTCGATGCGGGAAGCCCCGGGGAAACGAACGAGACCGTTCTCAGGTACAAAGTTCGAATCCCCTTAAACGCCCCGAAGGGCGTTTTGCTTGGCGCTGCTTACACCTGCGGATGCGCCCGCTCGCGCTTGCTGTGCAGCTTGTTCAGCGCGTGCAGGTAGGCCTTGGCCGAGGCCACCACGATGTCGGTGTCGGCGCCCTGCCCGTTGACCACGCGGCCGTCGAGCGCCAGCCGCACGGTGACCTCGCCCTGCGCGTCGGTGCCGCTGGTGATGTTGTTGACCGAGTACAGCAGCAGGGTGGCGCCGCTCTTGACCACCGATTCGAGCGCCTTGAAGGTGGCATCGACCGGCCCGGAACCCTGGCCGTCGGCCTGCTTCTCGGCGCCGTCGTCGGTGAACACCAGCTGCGCGTGCGGGACTTCGCCAGTCTCCGAACAGACTTTCATCGACACCAGCTTGAAGCGCTCGTGCCCGGCGGCGTAGCCCTCGTCGGAGACCAGCGCCTGCAGGTCCTCGTCGAAGATCTCGCGCTTCTTGTCGGCCAGATCCTTGAAGCGGGCGAACGCGGTGTTGAGCGCCTCCTCGGTCTCCAGAACAATGCCCAGCTCGGCAAGCTTGCTTTTGAACGCGGCGCGGCCGGACAGCTTGCCGAGCGTCAGCCGGTTGGCATGCCAGCCCACGTCTTCGGCGCGCATGATTTCGTAGGTCTCGCGGTGCTTCAGCACGCCGTCCTGGTGGATGCCGGACTCGTGCGCGAAGGCGTTGGCGCCGACGATGGCCTTGTTCGGCTGCACCGGGTAGCCGGTGATGGTCGAGACGAGCTTGGACGCCGGCACGATCTGGGTGGCGTCGATGCGCGTGTCGCAGTGGAACACGTCGCGGCGGGTGCGCACCGCCATCACAATTTCCTCCAGCGAGGCGTTGCCGGCGCGCTCGCCGAGGCCGTTGATGGTGCATTCGACCTGGCGCGCGCCGTTCATCACCGCGGCGAGCGAGTTGGCGACCGCCATGCCGAGGTCGTTGTGGCAGTGGGTCGACCAGATCACCTTGCCGGAATTCGGAACCCGCTCGATCAGCTGCTTCATGCGCTCGCCCCACAGGGCCGGGATGCTGTAGCCGACGGTGTCGGGCACGTTGATGGTTTTGGCGCCGGCCTGGATCACTTCGTCGAAGATGCGGACCAGGAAATCCATCTCGGAGCGCACCGCGTCCTCGGCCGAGAACTCGACGTCGTCGGTGTATTCGAGCGCGAGCTTGACCGCCTTGATCGCGGCCTCGACGACCTGGTCCGGCTGCATGCGCAGCTTCTTCTCCATGTGGATCGGGCTGGTGGCGATGAAGGTGTGGATACGACCGGACTTGGCGGGCTCGATCGCGCCGCCCGCCGCGTGGATGTCGCGCTCGTTGGCGCGGGCCAGCGAGCAGACGGTCGATTCGCGGATGGTTTCGGCAATGGCGCGGATGGCGTCGGCGTCGCCCGGGCTGGCCGCGGCGAAGCCGGCCTCGATCACGTCGACGCCGAGCTTCTCCAGCTGGCGGGCGATGCGGAGTTTCTCATCCTTGGTCATCGACGCGCCGGGGCTTTGCTCGCCGTCGCGCAAGGTGGTGTCGAAAATAAACAAACGGTCGTTCATGGCAGGCTCCATGGAGGGTCGGGCCGGGGTCTCGGTCGATTCTGGCCGACGCATTATAAGGGGTTGCCGCGTGAGGCTGGCGGCGCGGGTACTGCGGGGAGGGGGTTTAGTGTGTGCGCGCGACGCGCAGCAGCAGGCTGCCGAACAGGACGTTCGACAGGCAGAGGAGACAGGACGGGTGCGACTGATTAGACATGGTACAAATTGTATCTATTTTTCCTTGCCCGGCAAGGGGGACGTTTTTTTGCGGCGCGACAGCCGCCACAGCGCATCGGCATAGCCCGACAGGCCGTACAGCACGAACACGCCGAACAGCACCTCGGGCGGGCTGGTCGACACCAGGATGAAGGCCAGCACGATCAGCAGGATGACGAAGAAGGGCACGCTTTTCCTGAGGTTGATTTCCTTGCCGCTGTAGAAGCGGAAGTTGCTGACCATGGAAAGCCCGGCGAACAGCGCGATCACCGCGGCCAGCCAGCGCACCTCGCCACCCGCCACGCCGTATTCGACCATCACCCAGACGAAGCCGGCGATCAGCGCCGCCGCCGACGGACTGGGCAGTCCCTGGAAGAAGCGCTTGTCGGTGACGGTGTCGAGCTGGGTGTTGAAGCGCGCCAGCCGCAGGGCGGCGCCGGCGCAATAGACGAAGGCGGAGATCCAGCCGAATTTGCCCATGTCCTGCAGCGCGAACTCGTAGATCACCAGCGCGGGGGCGACGCCGAACGACACCATGTCCGACAGGCTGTCGTATTCGGCACCGAAAGCGCTTTGGGTATGCGTCATGCGGGCGACGCGGCCGTCCAGCCCGTCGAGCACCATGGCGATGAAAATGGCCACCGCAGCATGCTCGAAGCGCCCGTTCATCGCCTGCACCACGGCGTAGAAGCCGGCGAACAGCGCGCCGGTGGTGAACAGGTTGGGCAGCAGATAAATGCCGCGGTCACGCATCCGGGGTCGCGTCATATCGGTCTTGCGGTGGTCGAATTCGAGCATGGCAAACCTAGGGCGTGTTAACACTAATTTCGCGTCCGCGTTGCCGCGAGAAAGCGATGGATGCAAGGCGTGTCGCGCAGGCAAGGGCCATCCCTTGCCAAGCGGCGCAACGCCGCAGACGCGCTTTCTCGCGGCAACCCGAAGGGACGGGCCGGCCAAGGTTTAATCCAGCCGGGCGCATCTCTTTGTCGCGAACCGCTTGCAGTGTAATGACACTGCGGCGCGGCCCGCTTCGCGAGCTGCATCCCGAATCGGCCTCGTCGCGGGCGTGAAATTAGTGTTAACACGCCCTAGCTACCAGCGAGCAAGTATGGTACGCCCGCCGCTGACTTTCTGGCCAATCGAGACCTCGGCGCGCGCCGTGGTCGGCAGGTAGACGTCCACCCTGGAGCCGAAGCGGATGAAGCCGTAGCGCTGGCCTCGCACCAGACGGTCGCCGGTGCGCACGTAGCACAGGATGCGCCGCGCGATCAGCCCGGCGATCTGCACGCAGGTGACGTCGCCGCGCGCGGACTGGATCCAGATCGCGTTGCGCTCGTTCTCGGTGGAGGCCTTGTCGAGGTCGGCGTTGACGAAGCTGCCCGGCGTGTACCAGCGGCCCTTGACCTCGCCGTCGACCGGGCTCTTGTTGGAATGCACGTTGAACACGTTCATGAACACGCTGATCTTCAGCGCCTCGCGGTCAAGGTAGGGATCGCTGACCTTCTCCACCGCGACGATGCGGCCGTCGGCCGGCGAGATCACCGCGTCGGCATCCAGAGGCGGCACACGCGCCGGGTCGCGGAAAAACTGCAGCGCGAACACCGCCCAGATCCAGAACGGGATCGACCACCAGCCGATCAGCCAGGTCGCGATCAGGGCGGCCGCAAACGCAGCCAGCAGAACCAGCCAGCCTTCGCGGGCGATGAGGGGATGTGTCATTTTAGGGGCTAGGAGTTAGGGGCTAGGGGCTAGGGATAAGGAGTCGCGGCGCAGCCGCACAACCCCCTAAATCCTAGATCCCAGCCCCTATCCCCTATCAGTTCTTGGACTGGTCGACCAGCTTGTTCCTGCTGATCCAGGGCATCATCGCGCGCAGCTTGGCGCCGACGACCTCGATCGGGTGCTCGGCGTTGAGGCGGCGGCGGGCGGTCATCTCGGGGTAGTGGGTGCGGCCTTCGAGGATGAACTGCTTGGCGTAGTTGCCGTTCTGGATGTTGTCCAGGCATTCCTTCATCGCGGCCCTGGACTGGGCGTTGATGACCTTGGGGCCGGTCACGTATTCGCCGTATTCCGCGTTGTTGGAAATCGAGTAGTTCATGTTGGCGATGCCGCCTTCGTACATCAGGTCGACGATCAGCTTCAGTTCGTGCAGGCACTCGAAGTAGGCCATTTCCGGCGCGTAGCCCGCTTCGGTCAGGGTTTCGAAGCCGGCCTTCACCAGGTCGACGCAGCCGCCGCACAGCACGGCCTGCTCGCCGAACAGGTCGGTTTCGGTTTCTTCGCGGAAGCTGGTCTCGATCACGCCGCCCTTGGTGCCGCCGTTGGCGCAGGCATAGGACAGGGCGAGGTCACGCGCCTTGCCGGACTTGTCCTGGTAGACCGCGATCAGCGAGGGCACGCCACCGCCCTGGGTGTAGGTCGAGCGCACCAGGTGGCCGGGGCCCTTGGGGGCGATCATCACGACGTCGAGGTCGGCGCGCGGGGTGATCTGGTTGTAGTGCACGTTGAAGCCGTGAGCGAAGGCGAGCGTCGCGCCCTTCTTCAGGTT
Organism: Thermoplasmatota archaeon; assembly: GCA_023475455.1. The sequence continues at coordinate 25,944 of JAMCVR010000009.1, forward strand.
GGGTTCGATGTCGTTGTAGTAGGTGGCTGCCATCAACTCGTCGGGAATCAGGATCATGACGAAGTCGGCGGCCTTCACGGCGTCGGCATCCAGAGGCGGCACACGCGCCGGGTCGCGGAAAAACTGCAGCGCGAACACCGCCCAGATCCAGAACGGGATCGACCACCAGCCGATCAGCCAGGTCGCGATCAGGGCGGCCGCAAACGCAGCCAGCAGAACCAGCCAGCCTTCGCGGGCGATGAGGGGATGTGTCATTTTAGGGGCTAGGAGTTAGGGGCTAGGGGCTAGGGATAAGGAGTCGCGGCGCAGCCGCACAACCCCCTAAATCCTAGATCCCAGCCCCTATCCCCTATCAGTTCTTGGACTGGTCGACCAGCTTGTTCCTGCTGATCCAGGGCATCATCGCGCGCAGCTTGGCGCCGACGACCTCGATCGGGTGCTCGGCGTTGAGGCGGCGGCGGGCGGTCATCTCGGGGTAGTGGGTGCGGCCTTCGAGGATGAACTGCTTGGCGTAGTTGCCGTTCTGGATGTTGTCCAGGCATTCCTTCATCGCGGCCCTGGACTGGGCGTTGATGACCTTGGGGCCGGTCACGTATTCGCCGTATTCCGCGTTGTTGGAAATCGAGTAGTTCATGTTGGCGATGCCGCCTTCGTACATCAGGTCGACGATCAGCTTCAGTTCGTGCAGGCACTCGAAGTAGGCCATTTCCGGCGCGTAGCCCGCTTCGGTCAGGGTTTCGAAGCCGGCCTTCACCAGGTCGACGCAGCCGCCGCACAGCACGGCCTGCTCGCCGAACAGGTCGGTTTCGGTTTCTTCGCGGAAGCTGGTCTCGATCACGCCGCCCTTGGTGCCGCCGTTGGCGCAGGCATAGGACAGGGCGAGGTCACGCGCCTTGCCGGACTTGTCCTGGTAGACCGCGATCAGCGAGGGCACGCCACCGCCCTGGGTGTAGGTCGAGCGCACCAGGTGGCCGGGGCCCTTGGGGGCGATCATCACGACGTCGAGGTCGGCGCGCGGGGTGATCTGGTTGTAGTGCACGTTGAAGCCGTGAGCGAAGGCGAGCGTCGCGCCCTTCTTCAGGTTGGGTTCGATGTCGTTGTAGTAGGTGGCTGCCATCAACTCGTCGGGAATCAGGATCATGACGAAGTCGGCGGCCTTCACGGCGTCGGCGATTTCCTTGACGTCGAGCTTGGCCTTTTTGGCCTTGTCCCACGAGGCGCCGCCCTTCCTGAGGCCGACCGTGACCTTGACGCCGGAGTCCTTCAGGTTGTTGGCGTGGGCGTGGCCTTGCGAGCCGTAGCCGATGATGGCGACCTTGCGCTTCTTGATGAGGGAAAGGTCGGCGTCCTTGTCGTAAAAAACTTTCATGGTGAATTCCTGAAGAAATAAAAAATCAGACTTTGAGGCTGCGCTGTTTCAAACTTTTAGGCTGCGCTCGCCGCGTCCGATGCCGGACGCGCCGGTGCGCACGGTTTCGATGATGAAGGCGGGATCGATCGCTTCCAGGAAGGCGTCGAGCTTGGAGCCGGTTCCGGTCAGCTCGATGGTGTAGGTGGCGTCGGTGACGTCGATGATGCGGCCGCGGAAGATGTCGGCGGTGCGCTTCATTTCCTCGCGCCCCAGGCCCACCGCCTTGACCTTGACCAGCATCAGCTCGCGCTCGATGTGGCGGCCATCGGTCAGGTCCATCACCTTGATCACGTCGACCAGCTTGTTCAGCTGCTTGGTGATCTGCTCGATGACGTCTTCCGAGCCGGTGGTGACGATGGTCATGCGCGACAGGGTGGCGTCCTCGGTCGGCGCGACGGTGAGCGACTCGATGTTGTAGGCGCGTGCCGAGAACAGCCCGGCCACGCGCGACAGCGCGCCGGCCTCGTTTTCCATCAGGAGGGAAATGATGTGCCTCATAGCTCCTCCGCCAGGATCATTTCCGACAGCCCCTTGCCGCCTTCCACCATGGGGAAGACGTTTTCGGTCTGGTCGGTCTGGAAGTCCATGAACACCAGTCTTTCCTTCAGCGCGGGCGAGAAGGCTTCCTTCAGCGCGGCCTCGATGTCTTCCGGCTTGTCGATGCGCATGCCGACGTGGCCGTAGGCCTCGGCCAGCTTGACGAAGTCGGGCAGCGACTCCATGTAGGACTCGGCGTAGCGGCTGCCGTAGAAGAACTCCTGCCACTGCCGCACCATGCCCATGTAGCGGTTGTTGAGCATGACGACCTTGACCGGGATGCGGTACTGCTTGCAGGTGGACAGTTCCTGGATGCACATCTGGATGCTCGATTCGCCGGTGATGCAGGCGACCTGCGCCTCGGGGTGCGCGAGTTGCACGCCCATGGCGTACGGCAGGCCGACGCCCATGGTGCCCAGCCCCCCGGAATTGATCCAGCGGCGGGGCTTGTCGAACTTGTAGTACTGCGCCGCCCACATCTGGTGCTGGCCGACGTCGGAGGTGATGTAGGCATCGCCCCGGGTCACGTCCCACAATTTCTCCACCACGTATTGCGGCTTGATGATGGGGCTGTTGCGGTTGTAATTGAGGCAGTTTTTCGAGCGCCACAATTCGATCTGCGTCCACCAGGCATTCAGCGCGGCCGCATCGGGTTTTTCCCTGGCCTGCTTCAGCAGGGTCAGCATGTCGGCCAGCACGCTCTTGACGTCGCCGACGATGGGCACGTCGACCTTGACGCGCTTGGAAATCGACGACGGGTCGATGTCGACATGGATGATGCGGCGCTGCTCGCGTGCGAAGTGCGCGGGGTTGCCGATCACGCGGTCGTCGAAGCGCGCGCCGATGGCCAGCAGCACGTCGCAGTGCTGCATCGCCATGTTGGCTTCGTAGGTGCCGTGCATGCCGAGCATGCCGAGGTTCTGCCTGTCGGTGGCGGGATAGCCGCCCAGCCCCATCAGCGTGTTGGTGACGGGGAAGCCCAGCAGGCGGGTCAGTTCGATCAGTTGTTCCGATGCATCGCCCAGCACCACGCCGCCGCCCGCGTAGATCATCGGGCGCCTGGCTTCGAGCAGCATCTGCACCGCGCGCTTCATCTGCCCGCTGTGGCCCTTGACCACCGGGTTGTACGAGCGCATCTCGACCGTGGCCGGGTATTCGAATTCCGTGAGGTGGGCGGTCACGTCCTTGGGCACATCGACCACCACCGGGCCGGGGCGGCCGGTGGCGGCGATGATGAAGGCCTTCTTCATCGTGACCGCCAGATCCTTCACGTCCTTGACGAGGAAGTTGTGCTTGACGCAGGGACGCGTGATGCCGACGGTGTCGACTTCCTGGAACGCATCCAGCCCGATCGCCGGGGTCGGCACCTGGCCGGTGACGACGACGATGGGAATGGAATCCATGTAGGCGGTGGCGATCCCGGTCACCGCATTGGTGACGCCCGGGCCCGAGGTGACCAGCGCCACGCCGACCCGGCCGGTGGCGCGCGCATAGGCGTCGGCGGCATGCACCGCGGCCTGCTCGTGGCGCACCAGCACATGTTTGAACCTGTTCTGCTTGAAGATCTCGTCGTAGATGTTGAGCACGGCCCCGCCGGGATAGCCGAACACGAACTCGACCCCCTCCTCGGCCAGACAACGTACGACGATCTCGGCGCCCGTGGCTTCCATAAACTGGCAATAAATCAATTCGTTGGTGGACCTGCGAGAGTAATCGTTTTGCCCTGTTTCGGTCAAGAAATCATGGCAAAACGGCCATCCGGACGGCTTTTGGACGTTGCCCGCGGTGCCGGCGCGCATGAAAAACCCTCCGCGCTGGGAGGGGTTTCTGCCGGGTGCCGCTTCGGCCGGATCCGGCAGTCGTGGCCGATCGTGCGCCCGCTTATTCGTGCGCGGCTTCGCCCAGCGCCCGCATGACTTCGTTCAGCGAGCCCTGTGCGTTCTCGAACAGGCAGACCATATTGCCCGCGCTGCACACGGTCATCGCGTCGCCCTGCACAATCCAGCCCTGCGACGGCGACCAGCCGGGCATCTGCGAAAACAGGGACAGCAGATCGGTATTGCCCGACACCATGCGGCGATACCACTGGGCGAACTTGGCCAGCCGCTCCGTCAGGTCCTGCGACAGCATGCCTTCGGCCTCCATCACCACGCCGTCGTCGCGGAAGCGGCACACCGCCGTCACGCCATCGAGCACCAGGATTTTTTTCAGCGTCATGCGCGCTCCTCAGGCTGCCTGCACGGCGTTGAAGGTGGCTTCGTAGTCGGCGTCGCGGTTTTTGACGATGACGCCGACGTTGCCGTTGACCACCACCGACCATTCCAGGCCCACCACCGAGAAGCCCTTGAGCGGCTGAAACCCGCCCTGCCCGGTGACCGCCTCCCAGCCGCGCGCTTCCATGCCGGCAATGGCCAGATTGGCGACGCACGAGCGGGCCAGCAGGTCCAGCACCTGCGGCGTCAACTCGGTGCCCTCGCGCAGCACGTGCGATTGCAGGTCGCCCTTGTCGCTGTAGGTAAACGCCGCCAGCGCGCCCGGCAAGTCCATCATTTTTTGCAAATCCATCTCAACTCCCCCGTGTTTGGTATCAGGCTTCAGTACAAGGCTTCCTTGGTGTCGCCGCCCAGTTTGGCATACAGGTTGACCAGCAGGTCATCCTGCACGTCGCCGACTTTGGCGCGCATGATGGTCATGACGTCGTTCAGCAGTTCGTCGCGGTTTTCGATGAAGGCGAAATAATTGCCCACCGCACAAATGGTGATTTGATCGCCGCGCACGATCCAGCCCTGCACCGGACGGCAGCCGCAGTTCTCGGCAAAGGAATCGAAAATTTCGGACTGCATGTTGACCGACAGCGTGTTGGCACGGCACAGGATCGACGCCATGCGCGCGAATTCGTCGGTGAGCGCGCCCTCGTACGAGAAACGGTCGCCACGATAGGCATACTCGCCGGCCGCGACAACGCCGGGAATGGCCATGAGTTGCTTTACGATATGCACGAGCCCCCTCCTTGATTTTTGCTTATGGTTGCGGCGCCTGTGGCAAAGTGTCGCGCCAGACCGCAATATAGAGCCACCATGCAAGACAGCGCAATAGCCCCCGCCCCCGCCCCTTTCCTGGTGCGCATCGCCTCCATGATCTATGAATCGCTGCTCGTCACGGCGGTGGTGTTCGTGGCGTCCTTCCTCGTCATTCCGGTGGTCGGCGAGATGCGCGCGCCGTGGCAGCGCCACCTGTTTCAGATCTATATCCTGGGCGTGCTGTTCGCCTATTTCAGCGCGTTCTGGCTGCGCAGCGGGCAAACGCTGGCGATGAAAACCTGGCGCATCCGCCTGGTTCAGCAGAACGGCGACCCCCTGACGTTCAGGCAGGCGGTGCCGCGCTTTTTCCTCGCCCTGATCGGCCTGCTGCTGGCAGGCGCCGGCTTCTGGTGGGCGCTCGTCGACCGCGACCGCCAGTTCCTGCACGACCGCATCGCCGGCACCCGGCTGGTGCGCGTGCCGCGCAAGGTGTGAGGACATGGCTTGGCGCGAGCCCCTGCGCACCCTCCGGCGGTTTCTCGCAGGCGGTGCCGCGCTTTTTCCTCGCCCTGATCGGCCTGCTGCTGGCAGGCGCCGGCTTCTGGTGGGCGCTCGTCGACCGCGACCGCCAGTTCCTGCACGACCGCATCGCCGGGAATGGCCATGAGTTGCTTTACGATATGCACGAGCCCCCTCCTTGATTTTTGCTTATGGTTGCGGCGCCTGTGGCAAAGTGTCGCGCCAGACCGCAATATA
>JAMCVR010000144.1:0-16611 GCA_023475455.1 Thermoplasmatota archaeon
GTTTCGCTCCACGCTTCCTCCCCACACCCGGTCACCCTCATGCAGTTGCGCTTCGCTTCGTTCGTCGTGATCAACTTACGGTGGGACTTCCACCCACAAGAGTGCGCCCGTGCCGGGCGCACATGAAAAAAAGCGGCCGAAGCCGCTTTGATTGCAACGCACAGACCGGCTTACTTCATGTCGCGGTTGATTTCATGCCGTAGCGCTGACGGAACTTCTCGACGCGGCCGGCGGTGTCGACGATCTTCTGCTTGCCGGTGTAGAACGGATGGCAGGACGCGCAGACTTCCACGTGCAGCTTGTCCTTGCCCAGCGTGGAACGGGTTACGAAGGTGCTGCCGCAGGAGCAGGTGACGGAGACTTCTTTGTAATCGGGGTGAATGCCGGATTTCATGGCAATTCCTTAACGGGTTGAATTCGTAGAACGCGGCAGTATAGCGGGATCGGAAGCTCCGATCAATCTTTTTGTTTATCCGCGCCGCATCGAATCGAAGAACTCGCTGTTGTTCTTGGTGGCGCGGATCTTGTCGAGCAGGAATTCCATCGCCTCCATGTCGTCCATCGGGTACAGCAGCTTGCGCAGCACCCACACCTTTTGCAGGATGTCGGGCGGCATCAGCAGCTCTTCGCGGCGGGTGCCGGAACGGTTGACGTTGATGGCGGGGTACTGGCGCTTCTCGGCCATCTTGCGGTCGAGGTGGATTTCAAGGTTGCCGGTGCCCTTGAATTCTTCGTAGATGACGTCGTCCATGCGGCTGCCGGTGTCGATCAGCGCGGTGGCGATGATGGTGAGGCTGCCGCCTTCCTCGATGTTGCGCGCGGCGCCGAAGAAGCGTTTCGGCTTTTGCAGCGCGTTGGCGTCGACGCCGCCGGTGAGCACCTTGCCGGAAGCCGGCTGCACCGTGTTGTAGGCGCGCGCCAGGCGGGTGATGGAATCGAGCAGGATCACCACGTCCTTCTTGTGCTCGACCAGGCGCTTGGCGCGCTCGATCACCATTTCGGCGACCTGGACGTGGCGGCTGGCGGGTTCGTCGAAGGTCGAGGCGACGACTTCGCCGCGCACGGTGCGGCTCATTTCGGTCACCTCTTCCGGACGCTCGTCGATCAGGAGCACGAACAGCACGACGTCGGGATGGTTGGAGGTGATGGCGTGGGCGATGTGCTGCAGCATCACCGTCTTGCCGGTTTTGGGCGGCGCCACCAAGAGGCCGCGCTGGCCCTTGCCGATCGGGGCGACGATGTCGATCACGCGGCTGGTGATGTTTTCCTCGGCCTTGATGTCGCGTTCCAGCTTGAGCGGCTTGTCCGGGTGCAGCGGAGTGAGGTTCTCGAACAGGATCTTGTTCTTGCTGGCCTCGGGCGGCTCGCCGTTGATCTTGTCGAGCTTGGTCATCGCCGAATAGCGTTCGCCGTCCTTGGGCGTGCGGATCTCGCCTTCGATCTTGTCGCCGGTATGCAGGTTGAAGCGGCGGATCTGCGACGGCGACACGTAGATGTCGTCGGTGTTGGCGAGATACGAGGTTTCCGGCGACCGCAGGAAGCCGAAGCCGTCCGGCAGCACCTCCAGCACGCCGTCCCCGTAGATGCTCTCGCCGCGCTTGGCCAGCGTTTTCAGGATGGTGAAGATCAGTTCCTGTTTGCGGAAGCGGTTGGCGTTGTCGATGCCGTTGGCGGCGGCGATTTCGAGAAGTTCGGTGATGGGTTTCTGCTTGAGTTCGGAAAGATGCATGGGAGGGGCCTGAGTGGGCTCGCTTGAAAGAGCCGGACGTGGGGGAGGAGTGAAGCCGGACGGCGTTGCGCGCAGGCGGCGCAGGAATGCGCCATCCGGTAAGACTGTTTATTAGATGTTGCTGTCGACGAAAGCGGTGAGTTGCGACTTGGACAGGGCGCCGACCTTGGTGGCTTCGACGTTGCCGTTCTTGAAAATCATCAGGGTGGGAATGCCGCGGATGCCGAACTTGGGCGGCGTGGCCTGGTTCTCGTCGATGTTGAGCTTGCACACCTTGAGCTTGCCGGCGTATTCCCTGGCGACTTCGTCGAGGATCGGCGAGATCATCTTGCAGGGGCCGCACCAGTCCGCCCAGTAATCCACCAGCACCGGCACGCCGGCCTGCAGGACTTCCTGTTCGAAGGAATCGTCGGATATGTAATGAACATGCTCGCTCATCGGTGAAACTCCTGATTAGAGGTATGGGGATGGCCGGACCCGGCTTGGACAAGTTTGAAACTGACGGTAATGCTGGAAAATTCGGTTTTGTGCCGATATGCTACATCAAAATTGCCGCCTGCAAGCAACCGGGGCTTTTTCAAACCATCTGGGTAAATTCGAATGACTTACGTTGTAGCTGACGCCTGCGTGAAGTGCAAATACACCGACTGTGTCGATGTCTGTCCGGTGGACTGTTTCCATGAAGGTCCCAACTTCCTCGTCATCGACCCCGACGAGTGCATCGACTGCACCCTGTGCGTGGCTGAATGTCCGGTTGAGGCCATTTACGCCGAGGACGACGTGCCGGAGGACCAGCGCGTCTACATCGCGCTCAACGCCCAGCTCGCCAAGGAGTGGAAAGTCATCATCGAGAGCAAGGATCCCTTGCCCGACGCCGACGAATGGGCCCAGGTCAAGGACAAGCTGAAATACCTGGAGCGCTGAGCCGCCTGGAACGCTCCGGCGACGGTGCGCTGCCGCACGCCGTCGCCCGCTTCCTGCTCGATCAACATCCCGACCGCCTGCCCGACCTGTCCGGGCTGACGGTGCTCGTCCCCAACCACCGCGCCGGGCAGGATTTTGCCCGCGCGCTGGCGCAGGCGGCCGGCCGCCGCGCACTGATCCCGCCGATCATCACCCCGCTGAAAAGCTGGGCCGAGAGCGTCGCCGACGATCGCGCCGAACCGCAGGCCCGGCGTCTGGCGCGCCTGCATGGCGTGCTGCGCCGCGTCGACTGGCTGGGCAAAATCGACAAGTGGACGCTCGCCAACGAACTGCTTGGGCTGGCGGATGAACTGTCTGCCGCGCGGCTGGGCGGCGAGATCGGATCGCAGATTCGCGCGCTGCATGCCGATGCGCTCGACCGCGCCGCACTTGATCGTGAAACGGCGCTGATCGAGGCAGTGTGGCAGGCGCTCAACAACGACGGCAGCGACCCGCAGGCGCGCTATGCGCGCGCGCTCGACACGCTGCTTGAGCACATCCGCACCGCGCCGCAGCCCATCTACGGCTACGCGCTTGGCACGCTGACCGCGGTCGAACGGCGGTTTCTCGAGCGCTGCGCCGAACACGCCCCGGTCACATTATTTGAGCTGACTGCCGATGCCGCCGACGGCGCGGCGTTCACCCTGCATCAGGCCTGGCGGCTGAGCGAGCCGCCGTTGCGCGAACGCGCCGCCAGCCTGGCCAGCGCGTATCCCGATTCACCCGTGCACGCCCGCATCACGCTGTGCCCCGCGCCGCATCTGGAAGCCGAAGCGCGCGCCGTCGCCGCCTGGGTTGCCGAACAACTGCACGCCGGCCGGCGCGAGCTCGCGCTGATCGCGCTCGATCGCGAAACCGCGCGCCGGGTGCGCGCGCTGCTGGAACGCCTGGACGTGCTGGTGGCCGACGAAACCGGCTGGACACTGTCGACCACCGCCGCCGCCGCGGTGATCGACCGCTGGCTCCAATGCGTGATGGGCGACTTCCCGCACGTCGAATTGCTCGACCTGCTGAAATCCCCTTTTCTGCTGGGCGACCTCGCGGCACGGCAGGATCAGGTGTTGCAGCTCGAACTCGCGCTGCGGCGGCAGGGCGTGGCGCGGGGCATGGCCGATATTCAGCGGCTGGCGCGCGCCCGGTTCGGTGCGTTGCCGCCATGGCTGGCCGCGCTGTTCGATGCCCGCCAGGGATTTGAACAGCGCCGCGCGCCGCTCGCGGTGTGGCTGGCACGGCTGATCGACAGCCTCGCCAAATTGGATGCCATCGCGCCGCTCAAGGCCGACGCCGCCGGCGCCCGCGTGCTCGAAACGCTCGACGCCCTGCGCCGCGATCTGGCGGACGACGGCGAAAAATACGGCTTCAGCGAATGGCGGCGCTGGCTCAACCTGGCGCTGGAGTCCGCCAGCTTCGTCGACGCCAGCGTCGCCAGCCCCATCGTGCTCACCTCGCTGCCCGCCGCGCGCGGACGCCTGTTCGACGCCGTGGCGATGATCGGCGCCGACGCCCGCCGCCTGCCCGCGCGCCCCGCGCCCGGCCTGTTTTCCCAGGCCACCCGCGCCCAGTTGGGCCTGCCGACGGACGCCGAAGAAACCGATGCCGCCACCGCCGACCTGATGCAGATGCTGATCCAGGGGCCCGCGCTGATGAGTTGGCAGGCCTGGAACGACGACGAGCCCAACCCCGCTTCGCCGCTGGTGCTGCGGCTGCAGGCCCTGCACCAGGCCGCATGGGGCACCGCCCTGCCGACTCAAATCATCGGCGCGCCGCCCGCCCAATCCGGCCCGCTGCCCGACGCCGGCGTGCAACCCGCGCCGACGGTGTCGGCCGCGCAGCTGCCGCGCCGCTATTCGCCCACCGCCTACCAGACCCTGCTCGACTGCCCCTACCGTTTTTTCGTCAAAAGCGTGCTCGGCATCCAGGAACTCGACGAGGCCGACGACGCGCTCGACAAGAGCGATTACGGCAACGCGCTGCACCGCATCCTCAAAACCTTTCACGACAGCGCCCCGCCGCTTGAGCGCGACGCCGCGCTGGCGCAGCTGAACCAGATCTCCGCTGCCGAATTCGCGGCGCTGCCCGCCTGGACCGCCGCCGCCTGGCGCAGCCGCTGGGACAAAATCCAGCCCGCCTACGTCGACGCCTGGCTGGACCGGGTTGCCCAAGGCTGGCATTACCAGTCAGGCGAAGCCGCATTCGAAGTGCCGTTCGACGTCGCCGGCCTCGGCGAAATCACCCTGTACGGCCGCGTCGACCGCGTCGACGCCAAGGGAGACGCCCGCACCGTGATCGACTACAAGACCGGCGCCGCGCAAGCTCTGAAAAAGAAGCTCAAAGCGCCCGATGAGACCATCCAGCTGCCGTTCTATGCCTGGCTCGCCGATGCCGCCGCCGCCTACCTGCCGATCGACGAAACCCCGGTCGTCCCGCTCGAGCTGGACGGCGAAACCGACGTCGACGCCATCAGCCGCCGCCTGCCGCAACTGCTCGAAGCCCTCGCCCAGCGCGCCGCGCTGCCCGCCCACGGCATCGACGGCGTGTGCAAATACTGCGAAGCGCGCGGGCTGTGCCGCAAGGGGATGTGGGAAGCCGAATAAAAATTCGCCACAGCCCCTGACGCGTAATAACATTGTTTTAACTTGTTTGGACTGAATGGCGTAAAACGATGCGCATCAATCTGGTTAAAGTCGGCAACTCGAAGGGCGTCATCATCCCCGCCGCCATCCTTGCCTCGCGCCTGAAAGATGCCGTCGATCTGCAAATCAAAGGCAGGAAGTTCGTCATCGAAGCGCTCAAGCTGCCGCGCGCAGGCTGGTTCGATGGCTATCAAGCCGAAACCGATGAAGCCGTACTCGATAGCATTCCGGTGGACGAAGGCGACGACGAATGGGTGTGGTAAAGCGCGGCGAAGTCTACCGGGTCAACCTCGACCCCCCCGTCGGCAGCGAAATCCAGAAACCCGACCCTGTCTGATTGTCTCTCCAGACGACATGAACGCCGCCCTGCCGCGCGTCATCATCGCGCCGCTCGGCTGCCGCCCAGAAGTCGAATTCAAGGGCAAATCCGCTCGCATCCTGCTGGATCAACTGCGTTCAGTAGACAAGCGACGCCTGGGTGGCAAGATGGGGAAAATCGATCTCGCACTTTGGCATCCGGTGTTGCAGGAAATGTTGGCTTGGACATGAATGTGCGATTTGAATATCTTTACCGTGACGCGGGATTCATCGTTTACTTCAGCGTGCGTCTCGGGGCTTCTGATTCCTGACCCTCTGTTCATGCAGCCCCATCCGCTCGACACCGCCACCGCCCTTTCCCCCGCCCGCTCGGCGGTGGTGGAGGCCTGCGCCGGCAGCGGCAAGACCTGGCTCTTGGTGTCGCGCATGCTGCGCCTGCTGCTGGCGGGGGCGGCGCCCTCCGAGCTGCTGGCGATCACCTTCACGCGCAAGGCGGCGCAGGAGATGACCGACCGCCTGCATGCCTGGCTGCGGGTGCTGGCGCTGGCGGACGACGCGACGGTGCGCAATTTTTTGCGCGAGCGCGCGGTGCCGGATGACGAGATCGACGCACTGCTGCCGCGCGCGCGCGGGCTGCTGGAAACGGTGCTGACCGCGCAACCGGGGCCGACGGTGACGACCTTCCACGGCTGGTTTCTCGACCTCTTGAAACGCGCGCCGCTGGAAGCCGGGCTGCCGTGGGGCGCGCCACTGCTGGAGCGCACCCGGCAGTTGCAGGACGAGGTGCGCGACCGTCTGCTGGCGCAATGGGCTGCGGAGGGGTCGCTGCGCAGCAGCGGGGTACCCACCGGCGTACCCCTTGCGGGTGCCGCGGCGCCGGAGTCGCCCGAAGGCGCCGCCCTGCTGGCGCTGCTGGCCGACATCGGCGAGCACAACCTGCGTTCGCTGCTGAAGCATTTTCTCGATGCCCGCGCGGAGTGGTGGGCCTACACCGACGGCCAGGCCGATCCGGTGGCCCATGCGCTGGAACAGCTGCGGCCGGGCCTGCACCCCGATCTGGACAGCGATCCGGTGGCGGCGTTCTGGGCCGACGAGCTGATGGTGGCGCGGGTGAAGCGGGTGGGCTACGCGCTGGAAAAAGGCTCGAAAACCGAGGCCGAGCGGGCGCGGGACATTCTCAACACGCTGACGCTGGCGCCGGAAGCCGCGCACGGCGTGCTGATGACGCGCTTGATGACCGCCGGCGCGCGGCGAAAAAAGCAGGCCACCCGTGAACTGGAAAAAGCGCTCGGCAGCGAACTCGGCGGCTATCTGCACGACCTCGACGCGCTGGAAACCGCGCTCGAAACCATTACCGCGATCCAGACCGACCAGCGCATCTGGACCCTCAACCGCCACGGCCTGCTGCTCGGCCACGCCCTGCTCGCCGGCTATCAGGACGCCAAGGCGCAGCAGGGGGTGATCGACTTTGCCGATGCCGAATGGCTGGCCTGCCGGCTGCTCGCCAGCGAGGAGCACGCGCCGGCGCTGGCGCTGAAGCTGGACGCACGCTACCGGCACCTGCTGCTCGACGAATTCCAGGACACCAACCCGCTGCAGTGGCAGGCGCTCTCGACCTGGCTGCTTGAAGTGCGCGGCGCCGACAGCGACATGACGGTATTCATGGTGGGCGACCCCAAGCAGGCGATCTACCGCTTCCGCCGCGGCGAGGCGCGGGTGTTCGACGCGGCGGCGGATTTCCTGCGCGCGCATTTCGACGCCGAGCGGTTCAGCACCGACATGACGCGCCGGCTGGCGCCTGCGGTGGTGCAGGCGATCAACCCGGTGTTCGCCGGCGTTGAAGGCTTTGCCGAACATACCCATGCGCCGGAAAACGCAAGCCGCCCCGGCGCGCTGCGCAGCCTGCCGGTGCAGGTGGAAAAAACAGAAGCCGAGGCGGCCGGCGGCCTGCCCCACACGGGGACTCCGATCCACTACGCGGCCTCCGGCCACGTGTGGAATCGTATGCGCAACCCGCTCACCACGCCGCAGCCGGAAGCCGACGACCGTGCCGTGCACGAGGAAGCGCGGCAGTTTGCCCGGGTGTTGCGCGACGAGGTGCTGGGCCGCTGGGGCGTGATGGCCGACGGCAGTCTGCGCGCGGCGCGCCCCGGCGACGTCATGGCGCTGGTGAGGAAGCGCACCCACCTGCACCTGTACGAACGCGAACTGGAAGCCGCGCGCATCCCCTTCATCACCTCGCGCCGCGGTGGCCTGCTGCACGCGCTGGAGGCGCAGGACGTGATCGCGCTGATCGAGACCCTGCTGCTGCCGCACGCCGACCTGAAGCTGGCGCACGTGCTGAAGAGCCCGGTATTCGGCTGCGGCGACGACGACCTGCTGCGCGTGTTCGCGCCCGATGACGCCCACGAGTCGCGCGGCTGGGAGCGCCTGCTCGCGCTGGCGAGCGAATCCGACTGCCCTGCCACGCTGCACCCGCAAGGGGCAGGCCATGGTTGTAAAGGCGCTGAAGCGCCAACAACCACGCTCGCTCGCGCCACCGGGTTGCTGGCCCGCTGGCGAACCCGCTGCGGCACGCTGCCGGTGCACGACCTGCTCGACCGCATCTATTTCGAGGGCGACCTCGAAGCGCGCTACGCCGCCGCCGTGCCGGAGGCGCTGCGCCCGCAAGTCGCCGCCAACCTGCGCGCCTTCATGCAACTGGCGCTGACCCAGGACGCCGGGCGCTATCCCACGCTGGCCGGCTTCGTCCGCGAGCTGGCCGGGCTGATCGACGACGCCGACGCCGCGCCCGGCGAGGGGCTGGCGGCCGACGGCGAAAACGCGGTGCGTCTGTTGACCATCCACGGCGCCAAGGGGCTGGAAGCGCCGATCGTCTGGCTGCTCGGCGGCAGCGACCACCCGAAAGGCGACAGCTACGCAGTGCTGGCGCCGTGGCCGCCCGAAGCGCCGCGGCCCGAACACTTCTCCCTGTTCGGCAAACAGGAGGAGCGCGGCGCAAGCCGCCGGCACTGGTTTGACGAGGAGGCGATGCTGGCGCAGCGCGAATCCGACAACCTGCTGTATGTGGCGCTCACCCGCGCCGGGCAGGGACTGATCGTGAGCGGCGCGGCGGACAAGAACGCCTGGCTTGCGCGCGTCGACGCGGCCTGGCAAAACATGAAGCTGCCAACCGACCTGCCGCCCGCCGCCGCCGAGGAAAGCGGCACCGCAGCCGCGCCGGTCCGCATCGACGCCCCGGCGGTGGGGCAGCGCGTCGCCCCGCCGGCCGCCAATCCGGCCGCGGCGAGCGGCGAGCTCTTCCATGCCTGCCTGGAAACCCATGCGCCGCCCGGCGCGCCGCGCGATCTGCGGGGCCTGGCGGCGCGCCTGGGGCTGGAGGATCATCTTGAATCCACCGAAGCCGCCGCCCGGACGCTGCTGGCGCAGCCGCACCTGGCCCGCTTCTTCGATCCCGCGCAATACCGGCGCGCCCACAACGAATGGTCGTTGCTGGACGGCAGCGGCCGCCTGCAGCGGCTCGACCGCGTGGTGGAATTCGACGACGCGGTGTGGCTGATCGACTACAAGACCGGCGACGACAGCCGCGCGCTGTCCGATGCCCAGCTGGCCGAGCGCCATCGCGCCCAGTTGGCCGGCTATCGGTCCCTGCTCGCCGAACTCTATGCCGGCAAGCCGGTGCGCGCCGCGCTGCTGCTGGCCGACGGCCGGCTGATTCAAATGGAGACCTGAACGTGCCCGACAAGCCCTTTTCCGAATCCTGCGTGCAGAACCGCGACCCGATCCTGGCGGTGCTGCGCGAGTGGTTTGCCGACCGCAGCCGGGTGCTGGAAATCGGCAGCGGCACCGGCCAGCACGCGGTGTATTTCGGCGCCGAACTGCCGCACCTCGTCTGGCAGACCGCCGACGTGCCGCAGCATCACGCGGGCATCCGCCTATGGCTCGCCGAGGCGGCGCTGCCGAACGTCCTCCCGCCGCTGGCACTCGACGTCAACGACGCGTCCTGGCGCAGCGGCCGCTACGACGCGGTGTTTTCCGCCAACACCCTGCACATCATGGGCTGGCCCGAGGTGGAACGCTTCTTCGCGGGCGTGGGCGAGGTGCTCGAGCCCGGCGGCGTGCTGGCGGTGTACGGCCCGTTCAACACCAACGGCGCCTACACCTCGGACAGCAACGCCCGCTTCGACGCCTGGCTGAAGGCACGCGACCCGGCCTCCGGGGTGCGCGACTTCGTGGCGGTGGACGTGCTGGCGCGCGCCCAGGGTCTGGTGCTGCAACAGGACATCGCCATGCCCGCCAACAACCGCACCCTGGTGTGGCGCATGGCTTAGAACGAATTTACCCCGATACCCGCTTTGCCTGGCGGGCGGCTTTGCTATAACGAAACCATCGTGACGCAGAGGTAAAGCGCATGCGCATCGCAGAACTGATCCAACGCTGGAGCAAGGAGGGACATGCACGCACGGATGTGCGTGCCTACGCCGTCCATTTGCCGCTGCGCGACGCCGCCCGTGTTGAGGCCCTGCACGTGATGTATCCCGGCCGCAGCGACTCCCAGTTGATGGCCGACCTGATCCGCGCCGCGCTGGACGAGCTTGAGGTGGCCATGCCCTACATCCCGGGCAATCGCATCATTGCCGAAGACGACTACGGCGACCCGATCTACGAAGACCTTGGGCCCACGCCGCAGTTTTACTCGCTGTCGCACGAGATCCTGCGCAAGCTGGCCACCGTCCCGGCGGAAAAATAGCTGTCGAATTAATTTACATTTCACCCCACGCCCTTCGCGGAAGGGCATGGCAGTCTGTTGTTTTTGCTGGACTTTATCTCACTGGCACAGGCATTGCTGAGTTGGCCGGTACAACCACTCCAAAGCGGACATCATGTACCTCGGCCCGGCTTTTCTCTTTGCCGCATTTGCCAGCCTGTTCTACGTGCCTGGCTTTCTCGACATGCCGCTCGGCATGCTCACGCCGCGCCAGTTCGTTTCGCAGCTGCTGTTCTCCGTGTTCGCGCTGATTTCACTTGCCGCGCTGGCGCCTACACCTCGGACAGCAACGCCCGCTTCGACGCCTGGCTGAAGGCACGCGACCCGGCCTCCGGGGTGCGCGACTTCGTGGCGGTGGACGTGCTGGCGCGCGCCCAGGGTCTGGTGCTGCAACAGGACATCGCCATGCCCGCCAACAACCGCACCCTGGTGTGGCGCATGGCTTAGAACGAATTTACCCCGATACCCGCTTTGCCTGGCGGGCGGCTTTGCTATAACGAAACCATCGTGACGCAGAGGTAAAGCGCATGCGCATCGCAGAACTGATCCAACGCTGGAGCAAGGAGGGACATGCACGCACGGATGTGCGTGCCTACGCCGTCCATTTGCCGCTGCGCGACGCCGCCCGTGTTGAGGCCCTGCACGTGATGTATCCCGGCCGCAGCGACTCCCAGTTGATGGCCGACCTGATCCGCGCCGCGCTGGACGAGCTTGAGGTGGCCATGCCCTACATCCCGGGCAATCGCATCATTGCCGAAGACGACTACGGCGACCCGATCTACGAAGACCTTGGGCCCACGCCGCAGTTTTACTCGCTGTCGCACGAGATCCTGCGCAAGCTGGCCACCGTCCCGGCGGAAAAATAGCTGTCGAATTAATTTACATTTCACCCCACGCCCTTCGCGGAAGGGCATGGCAGTCTGTTGTTTTTGCTGGACTTTATCTCACTGGCACAGGCATTGCTGAGTTGGCCGGTACAACCACTCCAAAGCGGACATCATGTACCTCGGCCCGGCTTTTCTCTTTGCCGCATTTGCCAGCCTGTTCTACGTGCCTGGCTTTCTCGACATGCCGCTCGGCATGCTCACGCCGCGCCAGTTCGTTTCGCAGCTGCTGTTCTCCGTGTTCGCGCTGATTTCACTTGCCGCGCTGGCGCGCTCGATCGAACTCGATCCGGTGTGGCCGTGGCGGCCCGGATTCCGCCGCGCGATGAACTGGCTGCTGGGACGCACGCGGTAAAACTCCCGCCCGCCCTGCCGGCGTCCGGCATATAAAATAGCGGCTTTCCGTTCCGGTCTGCCGCCATGCCCGTCAACCTCACCGCCCCCGATCCCGCTTCCCTGCTGCCGGTTGCCGGCGTCCGCCTCGGCATCGCCTCCGCCGGCATCAAGAAACCCGGACGGCGCGACATCACCCTGATCGAACTCGCGCCCGGCAGCCGCGTGGCGGGCGTATTCACGCAGAACCGCTTCTGCGCCGCGCCGGTGACGGTCTGCAGGGCACACCTCGCCGGCGGCGAGATCCGCGCGCTGGTGATCAACACCGGCAACGCCAACGCCGGCACCGGCGAGGAAGGCCTGAATCGCGCGCGCCGGACCTGCGAAGCGGTGGCGGAGCTGTTCGGCGTCAAGGCCGGGCAGGTGCTGCCGTTTTCCACCGGCGTGATCCTGGAGCCGCTGCCGATCGACAAGATCCTGCCCGCGCTGCCCGCCGCGCGGGCCGACCTTTCGCCCGACCACTGGTCGGAAGCCGCGCACGCGATCATGACCACCGACATCGTTGCCAAGGGCGCCTCGCGCCGGGCGCAGATCGGCGGCAGGGCCGTGACGGTGACCGGCATCGCCAAGGGTTCCGGCATGATCCACCCCAACATGGCGACCATGCTCGGCTACGTGGCGACCGACGCCGCGATCGCGCCCGCCCTGATGCGGCAACTGGTAAAGGAGGTCGCCGACGTCTCGTTCAACTGCGTCACCGTCGACGGCGACACCTCGACCAACGACAGCTTCATCCTCGTCGCCACCGGGCAGGCCGGCAACGCCGAAATCGGCGACGCCGCCAGCGCCGACTACGCCGCGCTGAAAGCCGCTTTATGCGAAGTCGCCATCGCGCTCGCGCAGGCGATGGCGCGCGACGGCGAGGGCGCGACCAAGTTCATGACCATCGAAGTCGAAGGGTTCCGGCATGATCCACCCCAACATGGCGACCATGCTCGGCTACGTGGCGACCGACGCCGCGATCGCGCCCGCCCTGATGCGGCAACTGGTAAAGGAGGTCGCCGACGTCTCGTTCAACTGCGTCACCGTCGACGGCGACACCTCGACCAACGACAGCTTCATCCTCGTCGCCACCGGGCAGGCCGGCAACGCCGAAATCGGCGACGCCGCCAGCGCCGACTACGCCGCGCTGAAAGCCGCTTTATGCGAAGTCGCCATCGCGCTCGCGCAGGCGATGGCGCGCGACGGCGAGGGCGCGACCAAGTTCATGACCATCGAAGTCGAAGGCGGCCGCGACCGCGCCGAATGCAAGCAGATCGCCTACGCCATCGCGCGCTCCCCGCTGGTCAAGACCGCGTTTTTCGCCAGCGACCCCAACCTCGGCCGCATCCTCGCCGCCATCGGCTACGCAGGGGTAATGGACCTCGACGTGAACGCGCTGAAGGTGTATCTGGGCGACGTGCTCGTCGCCGAAAACGGCGGCCGCGCCGCGAGCTACACCGAAGCCCGGGGCGCGGCGGTGATGAAGGAAGCCGAAATCACCGTGCGCGTGGCGCTGAATCGCGGCAACGCGAACGCCACGGTGTGGACCTGCGATTTTTCGTACGACTATGTGAAGATCAATGCCGAATACCGCACTTGAAACCCTGTTCGAGCGCCTGCTCGACCGGCTCGATGCGCCCACCGCCGCGCCGGACTGGAAAGCCGTGCGCGCGGCGCGCTGGTCGGCGCAGGCGGGCGGCCTGAAGCCCATCCTGCATCCGCAGCGGGTGGCCTTGCGCGACCTCTTGGCGATCGACGAGCAGAAGCAGCGGGTGGACGCCAACACACGCCAGTTCGTCGCCGGCAAGCCCGCCAACAACGTGCTGCTCACCGGCGCGCGCGGCTGCGGCAAGTCCTCGCTGGTGAAGGCGGTGCACGCGAAATACGCTTCGCGCGGCCTGCGGCTGATCGAGGTCGACAAGGCGGGGCTGCCCAGCCTGCCCGACCTGTTCGACCTGCTGGCGGACGCCGACTACCGCTTCATCGTCTTCATCGACGACCTCAGCTTCGCCGAGCACGAGCCGGGCTACGCCAGCCTGAAGGCCGCGCTCGACGGCTCGCTGGCCGGGCCCTCCGACAACGTGCTGATCTACGCCACCAGCAACCGCCGCCACCTGATGCCGGAATACATGGCCGAGAACCTGGAAACGAAACATTTGGGCGGCGAAGTGCATCCGGGCGAGGCGACCGAGGAAAAAATCTCGCTGTCCGACCGCTTCGGGCTGTGGGTGCCGTTCCACGGCATGGATCAGGACACCTACCTCGACATTGCGCGCCACTGGGCGGCCAGCCTCGGCGCGCCGCCGGACGACGGCTTCGAGCGCGCCGCGCTGCAGTGGTCGCTTGGCCGCGGCGCACGCAACGGGCGGGTGGCGTGGCAGTTCGCGCGCGACTGGGCGGGGAAACAATGAGCCCTCAAAGCGTCGGCGGCTTCGCGACCCTCTCCCCAACCCTCCCCCCAAATGGGGGAGGAGGCGAACGTGATGCCCAAACCGATTTAATCGAAGTAGTCGCGGCGGGACTCACCCAGCCCGACGGCCGTGTGCTGCTGGCGCAGCGGCCGCCGGGCAAGCCCTACGCAGGCTACTGGGAATTTCCCGGCGGCAAGGTGGAAGCGGGCGAATCGCTGGAAGCGGCGCTGGCGCGCGAGCTGCACGAAGAGCTCGGCATCGTCGTCAGCCGCCCCTGCCGCTGGATCACCCGGGTGTTCGACTACCCGCACGCCACGGTGCGGCTGAACTTCTTCCGCGTGTTCGAGTGGCAAGGCGTGCCGCATCCGCACGAGGGACAGGTCTTTTCCTGGCAGCGGCCCGACGCGGTCGAGGTGACGCCGCTCCTGCCGGCCAATTTCCCGATCCTGAAGGCGCTGTCGCTGCCGCCGCTGCTGGGGATTTCGCACGCCGAATCGCTCGGCGTGGACACTTTCCTCGCGCGGCTGGACGTGGCCCTTCACAACGGCCTGCGGCTGATCCAGTTGCGCGACAAGACGCTGCCGGAGGACGTTCGCCTGGACCTCGCGCGCGAGACTGTGCGCCGCGCCCAGCGGCACGGCGCGCGCGTGCTGGTCAACGGCAGCCCGGACCTGGCGCGCGCCGCCGGCGCCGACGGCGTGCATCTCGATTCGTCCGCCGCCGCCCAGCTGACGGAGCGCCCTGCCTGTGACTGGGTGGGCGTGTCGTGCCACGGCGCTGCCGAACTGGCGCACGCCGCCGCGATCGGGGCCGATTTCGCGCTGCTGTCGCCGGTGCTGCCCACGCCCACCCACCCGGGCGCGGCCACGCTCGGCTGGGAGACGTTCTCCGCGCTCGCCGCCGTCAGCCCGATTCCGGTCTACGGCCTCGGCGGGCTGGGACGCGACGACGTGGCGCTGGCGCAGTCGCACGGCGCGCACGGCGTGGCGCTGCTGCGGGGAGCGTGGACATGAAGCGGATTCTGCGCCAAGACCGCCCGCAGGGCGAGCGTCTGGCGGCGCACCCCATGCGGATGCTGGCGCCCCTGCTGCTGGTCATCGCGCTGGCGGCAATCGCCGTAGCCGGATACTGGCTGAAGCGCCCGGCCGAGGCGGTGGCGGTGAGCTGCGCCGACCCGCTGGCGGGCTGCGGCTTCAGCCATCGCGGCACGCCGGCACGCGTGCGCTTTTCCAGGCAGCCGGTGCCGCTGGAAGCCTTCGAACTCACTGTCACCGCGCCCAATGCCGCCAAAATCAGCGCGGAATTCCAGATGGCCGGCATGGACATGGGCTTCAACCGCTATGACCTGCGACCGGTCGCCGACGGCGCGTTTGCCTCGAACGTGACCCTGCCGGTATGCGTCAGCGGACGCCGCGACTGGGTGCTCACCCTCGACTTGGACGGCTCGCGCTACGCGCTGCCTTTCAGCACCCACTGAAAACTGCCGTACATCAAAGCGTCACAGATGAGACATATAATCCTAAAATTGCATTTGAACCACAGAGACACAGAGGAAAAAAACAAAGACTTACATCGTGATACCCAGTCACCTATCGGGTGAGTGGCCAAGTGCGGTAGCTTATTGATTTCTTGTCTTTCTCTGTGGTGAGGAATTTATGATGATTGGAAAGTATTTTTGAGAGATCGATACGATGCCAACCGAACACACCTACAAGCAGTTTGACGCCGAACTCGAGGCCGTGCGCGCCAGCGTGCTGAAAATGGGTGGGCTGGTCGAGGAGCAGATTACCAATGCCATCGAAGCGCTCATCTCGGGCAACATGGAACTGGCCGACCGGGTGGACGCCAACGACCACACCGTCAACGCGCTGGAAGTGGCCATCGACGAGGACTGCACCCACATCATCGCGCGCCGCCAGCCGACCGCGTCCGACCTGCGCATGGTGATGATGGTGGTGAAGACCATCACCGACCTCGAGCGCATCGGCGACGAGGCCGCCAAGATCGCGCGCATGGCCAAGCTGATCCACCAGGCCGAGCGCATCAGCCTGCCGCGCTTTTCCGAAGTCAAATACATGGCCGACCTGGTGCTCGACATGCTGAGGAAGGCGCTCGACAGCTTTGCCCGCCTGGACGCCACCAAGGCGGTGGAAATCGCGCGCCAGGACCAGTCGGTGGACGAGGAATTCCGCCTCAACCTGCGCCACCTCATCACCTTCATGATGGAAGACCCGCGCACCATTTCGATCTTCATCGACATCCTGTTCGTCACCAAGGCGATCGAGCGCATGGGCGACCACGCCAAGAACATGTCGGAATACGTGGTCTACATGGTGAAGGGCAAGGACGTGCGCCACACCTCGCTGGAAGAGATCGAGAAGGAAGTCATGTAGTTTTCGGCGACAGCAACAAAAACGGGCTCCCACGGGAGCCCGTTTTGCTTTTCGAGCCTGCGCCTACTTGCTCGGCGGCACGTAGCCGGCTGCGGCGTCGACATTGCCGCCGCCGAAGAAGTAGCGCTCCATCTGTT
>JAMCVR010000144.1:17053-31414 GCA_023475455.1 Thermoplasmatota archaeon
TGCTCGGCCGCCTTGGCGGCATCGCCCCGCTTGAGGTATTCGTTGCCGAGCGAGAATCGCAGCAGCGCGTTGTCGCGGCCGCCGGCGAGCAGGGCGAGAAAGTTTTCCAGCGGTTCAGGCACGCCAGAAGGCCCGGGTAAAGACCACCAGAACGGTCAGCAGCTCGAGCCGTCCCAGCAGCATGGCAATGGTGCAGATCCAGGTCTGGAAATCGGTGAGGCTCGCGTAGTTTGTAGCGGGGCCCACCTGGTTCAGCCCGGGGCCGGTGTTGTTGATGGAAGCGATCACCGCGGAAAACGCCGTGATGAATTCCAGCCCGCTGGCGGTCATGAGCAGGGTCATGACGATGATGGCGAACACATACAGGAAGGCAAAAGCCAGCACGGCATAGATGACATTGTTGGGCACCACCTGACCGCCCAGTTTGACCGGCAACCGCGCTGCCGGATGAATCAGGCGGGTCAGTTCGCGTCGCCCCTGCCTGAACAGGAGCTGGGCGCGCACCATTTTCATGCCGCCGCCGGTACTGCCCGAGCAGGAGGCGAAGCAGGACAGAAACAGCATCCACAGCGGCGCAAAAATGGGCCACTGGTTGTAATCGGTGTTGGCGAACCCGGTCGTCGTGGCGATCGAAACGGTATTGAACAAGGAGAAGCGCAACGCCTGAAAAAAGTCGGGGTAAACCCCCATGGCGGTCAGGTAAATCGCGATCATGAGCGCGCTGGCGAGGGTCACGGTCAGAAACCAGCGCGCCTCCGGATCAAGCCGGTAGGCGGTGGCCGAACGTTGCCGCCACGCCAGAAAATGCGTGGAGAAATTGATCCCGGCCACCAGCATGAACACAACCGTGACTGCTTCGATAACGGGCGAGTCCCAGTAAGCGAAACTGGCATCGTGCGAGGAAAACCCGCCCAGCCCCATGGTGGAAAAGGTGTGCATGACGGCGTCGAACGGCGTCATGCCGGCCAGCCAGTAGGAGAGGCCGCACGCGATCGAGATGCCGACATAGACCAGATACAGTCCCTTGGCCGTTTCGGTAATGCGCGGCGTGAGTTTGGTATCTTTCATCGGCCCCGGGGTTTCGGCCTTGTATATCTGCATCCCGCCCACGCCCAGCAGCGGCAGGATGGCGACCGCCAGCACGATCAGCCCCATGCCGCCCAGCCAGACCAGCAGGCCGCGCCACAGATTGATGGACATGGGCAGCGTGTCCAGACCGGACAGAATCGTGGAGCCCGTCGTGGTAATGCCCGATACCGTTTCGAAATAGGCATCGGTAAACGAGAGATCCGGCAGGTATATGAGGAGGGGCAGGGTGGCAAAGGCCGGCAGGCCGGTCCACGCCAGCAGCACCAACAGGAATCCGTCGCGGGTCTGCAGTTCGCGCTGCGATTTCCGGGTGAAAAGCCAGATCAGCGCCCCCGCTGCAAACGTGATGACGATGGCTTCGTCGTAGGCGCGCTGCGCCCCGTCGGCGAGCAGCCAGGACAGGGTCAGCGGCAGAAGAAAGGTGGCCGAGAACAACATGATCACCTTGGACAGCACATTCAGAACGGGGGCAATGCGGGACATCAGAAGTAACCGAAGCCCACCTGGAGCAGTTTTTCCACCTTGGGAATGATGCGCTTGTTGAGCGCGAACAGGATGAGGTGATCCTCCGCCTCGATCAGCGTGTCATGGTGGGCGATGATGACGTCGTTGTTGCGGATGAGCGCGGCGATCGCCGCGCCTTCGGGCAGGTCGATCTCCTCGATGCGCCGGCCCACGACCCGGGAGGTCCTGGCGTCGCCATGCACCGCCGCCTCCAGCACCTCGGCCGCGCCGCGTCGGAGGGAATGCACCGCCACCATGTCGCCGCGCCGGATTTTGGATAGCAAGGGTCCGACCGTGGCCTGCGCAGGTGAAATGGCGATGTCGATTTCGCCGCCCTGCACCAGGTCGACGTAGGCCGAACGGTTGATCAGGGCGATCACCCGCTGCGCGCCCATGCGCTTGGCCAGCAGCGCCGACATGATGTTGTCCTCGTCGTCGTTGGTGAGCGCGCAGAACACGTCGATCGATTCGACGTTTTCCTGCTCCAGCAACTCTTCGTCGGTGGCGTCGCCCTGCAACACCAGGGTGCGGTGCAGCTGCTCGGCCAGCAGCGCGCAGGTGGCCTTGTTGTGGTCGATCAGCTTGACTTCGTAATTGCGCTCGAGCGATGCCGCCAGACGCCGTCCGATGTTGCCGCCGCCGGCGATCATCACGCGCTTGACCGGCCGCTCCATGCGGCGCAGTTCGCGCATGACGACGGAGATGTCCTGTTTGCGGGCGAGGAAGAACACCTCGTCGCCCGGCTCGATCACCGTGATGCCCTTCGGCACGATGCCGCGGTCGCGCCGGTAGATCGCCGCCACCCGGGCGTCGATCTTCGGCGTGTGACGCTTGATGTCCCGCAGTTCGTGGCCGACCAGCGGCCCGCCGTGGTAGGCGCGCACCGCCACCAGCCGCAACTTGCCGTCGGCGAAATCCAGCACCTGCAGCGCCTCGGGATGCTCGATCAGGCGGCGCAGGGTGTCGGTCACCTCCTGCTCCGGGCTGATGATGTGATCGACGCCGAAATGCTCGGCCAGGAAGTCGCCTTCGGTCTCCAGGAAATCGTTCGAGCGGATCCGCGCGATGCGGGTGGGAATGTTGAACAGGGTGGCCGACAGGCGGCAGGCCACCAGATTGGTTTCGTCGCTCTGGGTGACCGCCACCAGCATGTCGGCATCGTCCGCCCCGGCCCGCTTCAGGGTGGAGGGATGGGCCGCGTGGCCGCGCACGGTGCGCAGGTCGAAGCGGTCCTGCAGCAGCGACAGCCGCCCGGTGTCCAGGTCGACCACGGTGATGTCGTTGTTTTCCGCCACCAGGCTGGCGGCGAGGTTGGCGCCGACCTGGCCGGCGCCGAGGATGATGATTTTCATAATGAGGCGAGGGGCAAGGGGCGAGGGGTAAGCCGGAAAACCGAAGCCTTGCCTCTTGCCGGGGGCGGCCCACTCCTCACGCCCGACGTCTCACCCATGTCACAGGTCTTCGTCGAGACGCCGGCCATGCCGGATATTCAGCTGTTTGAGCTTGCGGTAGAGGTGGGTACGCTCCAGGCCGGATTTGTCGGCAACCCGCGTCATGCTGCCGCCTTCCTTCTGGATCAGGTGCTCGAAATACATGCGCTCGAAGGCGTCGCGCGCCTCGCGCAGCGGGATGTCGAGCGGGATGCCGTGGGCCACGGCGGGCGCCGCGTGCTTCATCGGGGCGAGCACGCGGTTGACGTCGACGGCGTCGATTTCGCTCGCCAGCGCGGTGACCGCCAGCGTGCGCACCACGTTGTTGAGCTGCGTCAGATTGCCCGGCCAGTCGAAGTTGCGCAGCTGGTTCAGGGCCGGCGTGGTCAGCCGCCGCACCGGGCAGACGCCCGCTTCGATCAGCTGCGCCAGCATGAAGTTGGCGATCTCGGGCACGTCTTCGCGATGCTCGCGCAAGGGCGGCACCTGGATGGCCAGGCTGGACAGACGGTAGAACAGGCGGCTGTCGAATTCGCCCGCCGCTACCATGGCGTCGAGGCTGCGGTTGCTGGCGCACACCAGACGCGCGCCGCTGCCTTCCATGCGGTCGAGCAGCAGTCCCAGGCCTTTCTGCTCCAGGCGTGCGAGCTCACAGGCATCCGGCAGATAGAGGGTGCCGTTGCCGAGCGCCTCGACAAAGCTCAGCGGGTCGGACACCAGGCGCGCGCGGTCCTTGATCTCGACCCACGGACTGCCGGGCTGATGCAGGAAATGGGCGCAGATTTCGAAGCCGCTGCCGGGCTCGCCCAACAGCAACACCGGCGCGGTGTTGCCGGCGATCTGGGTCAGGCGCTTTTTGAGTTCGAGAATCAGCGGGCTGCGGCCGAGCGCCGACAGGTCCATGCTGGGCGCGCGCCGGGGCAGGGCCACGCCGCGCTTGATCGCCTTGCCGACGGTGTCGATCAGCTTGGCCAGCGCTACCGGTTTTTCCAGGAAATCGGCCGCGCCGAGCTTGGTGGCTTCGACCGCGGTATCGATCGTGCCGTGGCCGGACATCATCACCACCGGCATGGTGAGCTGGCCGCCCCCCGCCCATTCCTTCAATAGCGTCACGCCGTCGGTGTCGGGCATCCAGATGTCGAGCAGGACCAGATCCGGGCGACGCGCTGCGCGAAAGGCCCGCGCCGCCTCGGCGTTTTCCGCCAGATGCACGTCGTAGCCCTCGTCGGTCAGGATTTCCGACAACAACTCACGAATGCCCAACAGCAACACCGGCGCGGTGTTGCCGGCGATCTGGGTCAGGCGCTTTTTGAGTTCGAGAATCAGCGGGCTGCGGCCGAGCGCCGACAGGTCCATGCTGGGCGCGCGCCGGGGCAGGGCCACGCCGCGCTTGATCGCCTTGCCGACGGTGTCGATCAGCTTGGCCAGCGCTACCGGTTTTTCCAGGAAATCGGCCGCGCCGAGCTTGGTGGCTTCGACCGCGGTATCGATCGTGCCGTGGCCGGACATCATCACCACCGGCATGGTGAGCTGGCCGCCCCCCGCCCATTCCTTCAATAGCGTCACGCCGTCGGTGTCGGGCATCCAGATGTCGAGCAGGACCAGATCCGGGCGACGCGCTGCGCGAAAGGCCCGCGCCGCCTCGGCGTTTTCCGCCAGATGCACGTCGTAGCCCTCGTCGGTCAGGATTTCCGACAACAACTCACGAATGCCCACTTCGTCGTCGACGACGAGAATATGCCCGCTCACGTGCGCTCCCCGACTGCTGCGAAAACGGGCAGTGCGATGCGGATGGCGGCACCGCCTGATTTGAGGTTTTCGATCTGGATTTTACCGTGATGCTCTTCGACGATTTTCTTGACGATGGCCAGACCCAGACCGGTTCCCTTGGCCTTGGTGGTTGCGTATGGCTCGAACAGCCGCGTCATCAGATGCTCCGGAAACCCGGCTCCATTGTCGGTTACGGTCAAACAAACTGCATGGTTGTTGAGGCGCGTGCTGACTTCGACACACGGTGCGGAGTGACCGGTCAGCGCATCCTGCGCATTTTGCAACAGATTATGTATCACCTGGCGCAATAATGTGGAGTCGCCCGCAATGCGCGGCAAATCGGCATCGAGGTGCAGCTGCAATCCGAGGGCCCTGGCGTCATATAACGCCAGCACTTCGCGCACCAGCGCATTGAGGTCGAGCGCATCGAGCTTGGCACGCGGCATCCGCGCATAGCCGGCAAATGCGTCGACCATGCTTTTCATGGCGGCGACCTGGCTGACGATGGTTTGCGTGGCGCGCGCCAGAAACTCGGCGTCCGCCGCTTCCAGCCGCCCATCGAGCTTGCGCGCGATGCGCTCGGCCGACAGCTGGATCGGAGTGAGCGGGTTCTTGATCTCGTGCGCCAGCCGCTGCGCCACTTCGCTCCATGCGGCATTGCGTTCGGCATCGATCAGCTTGGTCACGTCGTCGAACACCAGCACGTAGCCACGTTCCACGCCCGGCGGCAGGCGGGTGCCGCGCAGCAGCAGCGACTGGTTGCCGCCGGGGCCGGCATAATCGACCTGCTCCTGCCATTCGCCTTCGTGCTCGCCGAAGTGCGCGGCCACCGTCGCGCCGAACGCGTGCAGGGCCTCGCCCGGCTGCCCCAGCCCGGCGAGCGGCCGGGTGTCGAGCGCAGCCGCGTCCACACCCAGAATCTGCGCCGCCGCGCTGTTCATCGTGCGCACCCGCAGGGCGTCGTCGAACACCACCACGCCGGACGACAGGTTGGCCAGCACCCGTTCGAGAAAGGCCTTAGCCTGCTCGGTCTGCTGATGGTTCCGCGCAACCTGTTCGCGCGCGTCGGAGAGCTGGCGGGTCATGCGGTTGAACGACTGGATCAGCACGCCCAGCTCGTCGCGGCTTTTCACCGACGGCATCTGCGAGAAATCGCCCTTGGCCACCGCACGGGTGCCGCGCGCCAGCGAGCGCAGCGGCGCACCGAGGCGCTCCGACAGCAGATAGGCGATGACCAGGGTCATCAGCAAGGCCAGCATCAGCGTCAGCGTCAATGCGACGCCGTAGATACGCTTCAGCCCCAGCCGCGAGACCGCGATCTGCTGGTATTCCTGGTACGCCAGCTGCACCGCCTGCGCGTCGCGCGCCAGGCTGGCCGGCACCGGCTGCACCAGCTGCAGCACGCGCGTATCGCCGGCCAGTGAACTGGTATACACCGGCACGATGACGTGCATGACGAGACCGCGCTCGGGCACTTCCTCGATGCGGCTGTAGGGCTGCTGCTGCCGCACCTGCCACAGCACGCTGCGCTCGGGCAGCACCGGCAGCAGGGTGCCGCGCTCGCCGCTGACATGGGCGATCACGCCGCCGCGCTCGTCGAACAGCGTCAGTTCCTGCACCGCGCTTTGCTCGCGCAGGGTGGAGAGGCTGGTGATGATCGAGCCCATGCCTTCGTCCGACAGCGTCAGCGCCATGCGCTGCGCCTTTTTTTCCAGTTCGCGCAGCAGGTCGTCGAGCGCCGCCTGGCCGAGATTGACGCCGGAGGCCAGCGCGTTGTCGACCCGCACGTCGAACCAGGTTTCGATCGAACGATTGAGAAAGAACACCGAGGCGCCATATACGACCAGACCGGGCAGCATGGCGACGACGCCGAACATCGCCAGCAGCTTGAGCGTGAGCTTGGCGCCGAACACGCCGCGGCGGATGCGCTTTTGCAGCCACCACAGACGCCAGCCCAGCAGCACCAGCAGCGCCACCCCGAGCACGCCGCCGCCGACGAACAGGGTAGGCAGGGTGTCGGAGAATACGGCGCTGTCGCCGCTGGCATAAAACAGCAGCGTCAGCAGCGCGATGCCCATGATGAGGGCGGCGGCGATCAGACTGCGCATCAGGGCAGGGGCTGCGAGGAGGAGGGCGCGGCGGGCGCATCGAACGACCAGTCGAACCAGGGGGTGGCCAGTTCCCATTTGTCGCTGGTGACCGCGCCGATGGACAGCGGCTTGGGCAATTGCGCGGTGTCGAGGCGCAAACGCAGGCGGGCGTCGTAGCGCTGTCCGGGTTTGAGCGCGCCGCGCTCCAGCACCTGCCAGTCGTCGACCCGTCCCAACAGGGCCAGCGCTTCGCCCAGGGTGGCGGCGGTCCGCGTGACGTAGCCCGACTCGACGACATAGCGGCGCAGCAGCAGATGGTAGTAAATCCGCATCTTGCGCACCGGCTCGGCCACGTCTTCGTCAAACCACCAGCTGCGCGGCCGGGTCAGTTCAAGTTCGAGCAGAAAATGCAGGTTGATGCCCTTGGTCAAGGCATCTTCCAGCGTGCGGTTGAGCACGATGTCGACATCCGCATCCAGCACATAGCCTTGCGGCGCGGCCCGGATTTCGGCCCGTTTGATCGCGCTTTTGTCATTGGCCAGCGCGCTGCCCGCCGCGCCCAGCCAGCAGCCCAGCAGCAGCGCAGCCAGCCAGCGCAATGCCGGGTCAAGTCTTGCGCAGCAGGGCGTAAAAGAAACCATCATGCTCGGCATCGGGCAGCAGCGGCCCGTCGGACAAAGGTTCAGGAAGCGGACAGCGCTCGGCATCGCTTGCATGGCGCGCCAGGAACGCACGCACCTGGCCTTCGTTTTCTTCATCGAATATGGAGCAGGTGGCGTAAAGCAATGTACCACCCGGGGCAATTGCGCGGTGTCGAGGCGCAAACGCAGGCGGGCGTCGTAGCGCTGTCCGGGTTTGAGCGCGCCGCGCTCCAGCACCTGCCAGTCGTCGACCCGTCCCAACAGGGCCAGCGCTTCGCCCAGGGTGGCGGCGGTCCGCGTGACGTAGCCCGACTCGACGACATAGCGGCGCAGCAGCAGATGGTAGTAAATCCGCATCTTGCGCACCGGCTCGGCCACGTCTTCGTCAAACCACCAGCTGCGCGGCCGGGTCAGTTCAAGTTCGAGCAGAAAATGCAGGTTGATGCCCTTGGTCAAGGCATCTTCCAGCGTGCGGTTGAGCACGATGTCGACATCCGCATCCAGCACATAGCCTTGCGGCGCGGCCCGGATTTCGGCCCGTTTGATCGCGCTTTTGTCATTGGCCAGCGCGCTGCCCGCCGCGCCCAGCCAGCAGCCCAGCAGCAGCGCAGCCAGCCAGCGCAATGCCGGGTCAAGTCTTGCGCAGCAGGGCGTAAAAGAAACCATCATGCTCGGCATCGGGCAGCAGCGGCCCGTCGGACAAAGGTTCAGGAAGCGGACAGCGCTCGGCATCGCTTGCATGGCGCGCCAGGAACGCACGCACCTGGCCTTCGTTTTCTTCATCGAATATGGAGCAGGTGGCGTAAAGCAATGTACCACCCGGGGCCAGCAGCCGCCAGAGTGCCTCCAGCATAACGGCCTGCTGCGCGGCAAATTGAGCGATGTCGTCGGGACGGCGCAGCCATTTGATGTCGGGGTTGCGGCGCACCACGCCGGAGGCGCTGCACGGCACGTCGGCCAGGATGCGGTCGAACGGCCGGCCGTCCCACCAGGCGTCGGGCCGGGCGGCGTCGCCCTCGACCAGCGTGGCAGAGAGCTGGAGCCGGTCGAGATTTTCCCGCACCCGCGCCAGCCGCGCCGCATCGGCGTCGAGCGCGGTGAGATCCACATCGCACCCGCCAGGAGTACGCCGCCAGACGTTTATGCCCTTCGGGGTGCTCGCCCCTTGGGCGGTGCGTGGTTGTTGCCGATTGATCGGCTTTACAACCACGGCCTGCCCCTTGCGGGCGGTCTTGGCGCAGGCGCGCTCGAGAATATGGCCGGTCTTGCCGCCGGGCGCGGCGCAGGCATCCAGGACTCGCTCGCCCGGCTGCGCATCGAGCAGGCGCGCCGCCCACTGCGCGCCGGCATCCTGCACCGACACGTCGCCCCGGTCGAAGCCGGGCAGCGTGTGCACCGGCACCGCCTTGTCGAGGGTGACGGCGTCCGGGCCGGTCTGGTGCGCGGGCAGCCCGGCCTCGTTCAGGCGCCGCAGATAACCCGCGACGTCGCCGTGGCGGCGATTGACGCGCAGGGTGAACGGCGGGTGCAGCAGGCTGGCTTCGAGGATGCCTTGCCAATGGTGCGGGTGTTCGGCTTGCAGTTTGGCGATCCACCAGTCGGGGTGCGACCTGGCCTTCGTTTTCTTCATCGAATATGGAGCAGGTGGCGTAAAGCAATGTACCACCCGGGGCCAGCAGCCGCCAGAGTGCCTCCAGCATAACGGCCTGCTGCGCGGCAAATTGAGCGATGTCGTCGGGACGGCGCAGCCATTTGATGTCGGGGTTGCGGCGCACCACGCCGGAGGCGCTGCACGGCACGTCGGCCAGGATGCGGTCGAACGGCCGGCCGTCCCACCAGGCGTCGGGCCGGGCGGCGTCGCCCTCGACCAGCGTGGCAGAGAGCTGGAGCCGGTCGAGATTTTCCCGCACCCGCGCCAGCCGCGCCGCATCGGCGTCGAGCGCGGTGAGATCCACATCGCACCCGCCAGGAGTACGCCGCCAGACGTTTATGCCCTTCGGGGTGCTCGCCCCTTGGGCGGTGCGTGGTTGTTGCCGATTGATCGGCTTTACAACCACGGCCTGCCCCTTGCGGGCGGTCTTGGCGCAGGCGCGCTCGAGAATATGGCCGGTCTTGCCGCCGGGCGCGGCGCAGGCATCCAGGACTCGCTCGCCCGGCTGCGCATCGAGCAGGCGCGCCGCCCACTGCGCGCCGGCATCCTGCACCGACACGTCGCCCCGGTCGAAGCCGGGCAGCGTGTGCACCGGCACCGCCTTGTCGAGGGTGACGGCGTCCGGGCCGGTCTGGTGCGCGGGCAGCCCGGCCTCGTTCAGGCGCCGCAGATAACCCGCGACGTCGCCGTGGCGGCGATTGACGCGCAGGGTGAACGGCGGGTGCAGCAGGCTGGCTTCGAGGATGCCTTGCCAATGGTGCGGGTGTTCGGCTTGCAGTTTGGCGATCCACCAGTCGGGGTGCGACCAGCGTGCGGACGGCAGTTCGGCCGCGATTTTTTCCAGTTCGGCGCGGCGGCGCTGGAAGTTGCGCAGCACCGCGTTGGTGAGCCCGCGCCGCCAGCCCGGTCCCGCCGCGGTGACGGCGTTGTGCACCACGGCGTGCGCCGGCGCGCGGGTGTAGGCCAGCTGATACAAGGCCACGCGCAGCAGCCGGCCGAGTTCGGGATCGGTCAGCGGGCGTTCCAGCAGCGCCGCCAGCCAGGCGTCCAGGCGCCCCAGCTGGCGCAGGCTGCCGTACACGATGTCCTGCAGGGCGCCGCGCTCGCCCGGCGTTTGCAACTGCTGCAGGATGCGGGGCAGCACCTGATGCAGCGCCGCGCCGGCGAGCACCTCTTCCAGCGCGCCGGCGGCCAGTTTTTGCAGCTTACGCATGAGGGGGCACGCTCCGGTTGGCCTTCCGGTTCATGTAGCGGCCGAGACGCGTGCCCGCTGCCAGCGGCCGTCCGGCGAGAAACGCCGCAGCGAGCATCCGTTTGCCGCCCGCCGGCTGGACCTCCTGCAAGGCGAGCGCACCTTTGCCGCAGGCGACGACCAGTTGCTCCGCGTCGGCGCGCAGCACCATGCCCGGCACATACGATCTTTCACGCGCTTCAGCCCGTAGAAAGTCGGCGTCCTTTAGGGCGCCGATCCCGCCGCGGTGACGGCGTTGTGCACCACGGCGTGCGCCGGCGCGCGGGTGTAGGCCAGCTGATACAAGGCCACGCGCAGCAGCCGGCCGAGTTCGGGATCGGTCAGCGGGCGTTCCAGCAGCGCCGCCAGCCAGGCGTCCAGGCGCCCCAGCTGGCGCAGGCTGCCGTACACGATGTCCTGCAGGGCGCCGCGCTCGCCCGGCGTTTGCAACTGCTGCAGGATGCGGGGCAGCACCTGATGCAGCGCCGCGCCGGCGAGCACCTCTTCCAGCGCGCCGGCGGCCAGTTTTTGCAGCTTACGCATGAGGGGGCACGCTCCGGTTGGCCTTCCGGTTCATGTAGCGGCCGAGACGCGTGCCCGCTGCCAGCGGCCGTCCGGCGAGAAACGCCGCAGCGAGCATCCGTTTGCCGCCCGCCGGCTGGACCTCCTGCAAGGCGAGCGCACCTTTGCCGCAGGCGACGACCAGTTGCTCCGCGTCGGCGCGCAGCACCATGCCCGGCACATACGATCTTTCACGCGCTTCAGCCCGTAGAAAGTCGGCGTCCTTTAGGGCGCCGGTCCCGCCCACCGCCTGCGCGGACCAGATTTTCAGCGGTGCGCCGTCCAGCAGCGTCCACGCGCCGGGCGTCGGATTGTAGGCGCGCACCGCGCGCGCCAGCGCCTCGGCGGGCTGGCGCCAGTCCAGTTGCGCCTCCTCCTTGCTGAGTTTGGCGGCATAGGTGGCCTGGCTGTCGTCCTGCGCCACCGGCACCAGCGTGGCGATATTCGCCAGCGCCGCCACGATGGCGGCCGCGCCCGCTGCCGCCAGGGCGTCGTGCAGGCTGGCCGCGGTGTCGCTGTCGCCGATCGGCACGACGGTTTTTGCAAGCATCGCCCCGGTGTCGAGCCCGGCATCCATCCGCATGATGGTGATGCCGGTTTCCGTGTCGCCCGCCAGGATCGCCCGCTGGATCGGCGCCGCCCCGCGCCAGCGCGGCAGCAGCGAAGCATGGATGTTGAGGCAGCCGAAGCGCGGCAGGTCCAGCACCGCCTGCGGCAAAATCAATCCGTAGGCCGCGACCACCATGACGTCGGCGTCGGCTGCGGCGAGTTCGGCCTGCGCCTCGGGCGTTTTCAGGCTGGCGGGCTGGTATACCGGCAGCCCGCGCGCCAGCGCCGCCTGCTTGACCGCGCTGGGGGCGAGCTTCATGCCGCGCCCGGCCGGGCGGTCGGGCTGGGTCAGCACCAGGGCGATGTCGCGCCCCGCATCCGCCAGGGCATCGAGGGCGGCGGCCGCAAACGGCGGGGTGCCGGCAAAAATGACGCGCACCGGCCGGCTCAGAGCGACGCGCGCACCGGCGCGGCGTCGGGCCGGTGTTCACGCGCCTGCTTCAACAGCCTGGCCTTGATGCGGTTGCGTTTGAGGTTGGACAGATAATCGACGAAGACCCTGCCCATCAGGTGATCCATTTCGTGCTGGATGCACACCGCCAGCAGGCCGTCGGCGTCCAGTTCGAAGGGCTTGCCGTCGCGGTCGAGCGCCCGCACGGTGACGCGCTCGGCGCGCGTCACCGTGTCGAAAACGCCGGGCACCGACAGGCAGCCTTCCTCGCTTTCCTCGCGGCCCGATTCGGCGACGATCTCGGGATTGATGAACACCTGCAATTCGTCGTGGGTTTCGGAAATGTCGATGACGACGACGCGCTCGTGGACGTTGACCTGGGTGGCCGCCAGTCCGATGCCCGGGGCGGCGTACATGGTCTCGGCCATGTCGTCGACCAGCCGCCGGATGCGGTCGTCCACCGTCTTCACCGGCTTGGCGACGGTGTGCAGGCGCGCATCGGGGTAGTGCAAAATATCGAGTCTGGCCATAAAAACTTTACGGATGAACGGGCTGGGCGCACACTTTGACGCAGGATCTGCGTTTTTTGCGCGCGGCCCTAAATATAAGACGGCGGATAGCCGTTAGCTAGGCGCACAGTATATTTTCAACGCAAAATTAGACAAGGTCTAAATGGAGGGTTCCCCCGTGCGTCATCTCGCTGTTTCTCTTGCCCTGCTGTTGGCCACGCCCGCGCTGGCCGACACCCTTAAACTGCGGGACAACGCGCCGGACACCTACGTCGTGGTCAAGGGCGACACGCTGTGGGACCTCTCCGGGCGCTTTCTCAAGGATCCGTGGCGCTGGCCGCAGATCTGGAACCTGAACCGCGAAGAGATCAAAAACCCGCACTGGATTTACCCGGGCGACATGATCGTGCTCGACCGTAGCGGCAAGGAGCCGCGGCTGTCGCTGGTCAAGGGCGGCAAAAACGGCCTGCAGACGGTCAGGCTGTCGCCCGGCGCGCGCGCGACCGGCATCGACAGCGAGGCGATTCCGTCCATCCCGATCCGCGTGATCCATCCCTTCCTGTCGCAGCCGCGCGTGGTGCCCAAGGGGGCATTCGACGACGCGCCCTTCATTCTGGGCAGCAATGCCGAGCGTGTGGTGCTGGCCGCGGGCGACGAGGCCTTCGCCACCGGCGGCAAGCCCGGCGTGGCGCACTGGAACGTGCTGCGTCCCGGCAAGGTGCTGAAAGACCCCGAAACCGGCGAAGTGCTGGGACATGAAGTCGAATACCTGGGCGACGCCCGCACCCTGGTGGAGGGCGCGCCGCAGAAGATCCGCATCACCCGGTCGGCGCAGGAAATCCTGCCCAGGGACAAGCTGGTCGAAGCGGACACCCGCACCACCTTCGAATACGTTCCGCACGCGCCGGACGCCAAAATCAACGGCCGCATCATCTCGGCCTACGGCGGGCTGTCGGACAGCGGCCGCTATCAGACCGTGGTCGTCAACCGCGGCAGCCGCGACGGTCTGGAGCCCGGCCACGTGCTGTCGGTGTTTCGCGAAGGCCAGGCGGTGACGCTCACCCGCGACGAAAAGGACCGCATGACCTGGGTCAACGAAAAATCCGCGGGCGTTCCCAGCGGCGGTGCCTGGCTCTACAACGACGTGCGCTGCCTGAAGGAAAACGGCAAGGTCACCTACGACCAGGCCGCGGACGTGCGCAACAGCTTCCGCAGCACCTGCCTCAACGCCAGCAGCGACCGCGCCGTCAAGCTGCCCGACGCCCGCAGCGGCCTGGTGATGGTCTACCGCGTGTATGACCGCGTGTCGTATGCCCTCATCATGCAGTCCGATGGGCCGGTCTACCTGCTCGACGCGGTTAAAAATCCCTGAGCGCGCCCGCCTCCGGAAAACGCCGCACACGTGCTTGACGCCTGGCTGCACCTCGCTCTTGCGCCGGGCGTCGGCAACACCAGCCTGATCCGCCTGCTGACGGCCTTCGGTTCC
Organism: Thermoplasmatota archaeon; assembly: GCA_023475455.1. The sequence goes on from JAMCVR010000144.1 coordinate 31,016, forward strand.
CCGGAGGCCGTTTTGGCATCCGGCCGCAGCGCGCTGGCGGCGCACCTGTCCCCGGCACAGTGCGACGCGTTGCAGGCCGAACCCGATAGCGCCCAGATCGAGGCCGCGCACACCTGGCTCGCCCAGCCCGGCAACAGCCTGATGACGCTGGCGGACGAGGACTACCCGAAGACCCTGCTGGAAATCGCCGACCCGCCCGCCGTGCTGTACTGCAAAGGCCGGCGCAGCCTGTTGAGCCAGCCCGGCCTCGGCATCGTCGGCAGCCGCAACGCCACGCCGCAGGGGGTGCGCGACGCCGAAGCCTTCGCCCACGCGCTGTCCGACGCCGGGCTCACCATCGTCAGCGGGCTTGCGCTCGGCATCGACGCGGCGGCGCACCGCGGCGGGCTGGCCGGCGCC
>JAMCVR010000238.1 GCA_023475455.1 Thermoplasmatota archaeon
GTGTACGACCCGGTTGCTGCTGTCGCGCACCTCGATCATTTTGAGGCCGCCGTCATGCCGCAGCGTTTCGACGATGTCGCGCACGCTGGCATCATCCTGTTGCGCCAGTGGCGCAAGCAGGGCCGCTTCCAGGGTTTTCGCAATTTCCTCCACCCGGTGCCCGGCCTGTATTTGCAGGGCGTCGGTGGTGAGCTGCACCCCGTTTGCGATGAGGAAGCTCAGCATCACGGCTTCCACGCCCAGTGCGGCGAGCGTGAGCTTGTAGCGCAGCGAGAGCCGCTCCAGCCACGCCTTCATCGGGTTGTCCGCAACAGGTCCTGCACCTGCAGTGCGTAGGGGTGGAAGGCCCGCAGTTCGCTGCCGTCCACGCTGACGAAGCCGGCGTAGCCGCCGCGCTGCATGAATGCGCGCCCTTCGGGGAGGGTGGCGAAATGCAGCAGCGCTTTGCGTACTGCCTCCGCCTCGGCGTCGCGCAGGCGAGGATGGGTGAGGTACGTCAGGCTGGACAAGGGCGGCGTCTTGGCGAGCACGCGCAATTGCCGGCGCAGTTCGGGAGACAGCAAGGTATAGGTGTGCAGTCCCAGCATGGCGCCATCCGTGCGCCCGTTGATGACCTGCATCACCGCGTTGAGATGACTGCCGGAGATGACGGTCCGGTAATCAATGTCATGTTGGAGCCCCTTCGCGGCCAGTTCGGCGTGGAGGGCCAATACCGCGACGGCGAAGGGGTCGGGTATGGCGATGGTGCGGCCGCGCAATGCTCCCGGTTCATCAAACGGCGAATCGGCCCTGACCGCCAGCAGGCCGTACACCGGCTGGGCATATTTCAGCAGCGGCCGATAACCGGCATCCTGGCGCGCCAGCCAGGCCAGGTGCGGTGCCGTCAGCAGGATGTCGTATTCGCCCTGGCGGGTTCGCTCGATAAAAGTTTTGAAGTCGCGCGCGCTATAAATGACGACGCCGCGCTGCAGGTGTTTTTCCAGGGTGTCGGCAATCGGCCGGTACGTTTCGACGATCTGCTTGGCGGTCAAGTGGGGGAACACGCCGAAGACCAGCGGTGCGTCCGCGCCGGAAACGGGGCGGCCCGCAATCAGCAGCAGGCATCCGAACAGGGCGGCCAACCTGGACCTTCGCGGCCAGTTCGGCGTGGAGGGCCAATACCACGACGGCGAAGGGGTCGGGTATGGCGATGGTGCGGCCGCGCAATGCTCCCGGTTCATCAAACGGCGAATCGGCCCTGACCGCCAGCAGGCCGTACACCGGCTGGGCATATTTCAGCAGCGGCCGATAACCGGCATCCTGGCGCGCCAGCCAGGCCAGGTGCGGTGCCGTCAGCAGGATGTCGTATTCGCCCTGGCGGGTTCGCTCGATAAAAGTTTTGAAGTCGCGCGCGCTATAAATGACGACGCCGCGCTGCAGGTGTTTTTCCAGGGTGTCGGCAATCGGCCGGTACGTTTCGACGATCTGCTTGGCGGTCAAGTGGGGGAACACGCCGAAGACCAGCGGTGCGTCCGCGCCGGAAACGGGGCGGCCCGCAATCAGCAGCAGGCATCCGAACAGGGCGGCCAACCTGGACCGCTGCGTGCGGCGCAAGCCGGCTGCCTGGGCGGGCGCATAAGGAATGAGGCTGGGCAGCCCCAGCCTCAGGGCAGATAGACGCAAGCTTGAGTTCCTTGTTTTACAGCGATTTTTGCAGAACCTTGGATTTCCGCTTGTAGTTATACAGCGCCTGCTTGCTTTTCGGCAGGTGGTCGGGGCTGCTGTCGACGAAGCCGCGCTCCTCGAACCAGTGCTCGGTGCGGGTGGTCAGCACGAACAGTTTTCCGAAACCGGCTTTTTTGCCTCTTTTCTCGGCTTCCGCCAGCAGCAGGTCGCCAAAGCCGCGACCCCGAAACTCCCTGGAGACGGCCAGGCAGGCGAGTTCGGCCGCCTGCTCTTCGGGAAAGGGATAGAGCGCGGCGCAGCCGGCGACGACGCCGTCGGATTCGAGCACCAGGAAGCGCTCGATTTCCATTTCCAGCAGTTCGCGCGAGCGCCGCACCAGGATGCCCTCGCGCTCCAGCGGCTCGATCAGGCCGAGGATGCCGCCGACGTCGTCGATGGTGGCGGCGCGCAGGGTTTCCAGCGGCGCCGGGGTGACGAGGGTGCCGACGCCTTCGCGGGTGAACAGCTCGGACAGCAGCGCGCCGTCCCGATGGCGGCTGATGAGGTGCGCGCGCTTGACCCCCTGGGTGCAGGCGGTGATCGCGCACGGCAGGTAGTAGGTCACGTCCTCGGGCAGCTTCTTCGCCTTTTCGAGCACCTGCCGCGCCTCGTTGACGGTGAGGGCGTTGTGGATGGCGCGGCCCTTGTCCGGCACGCCCTCGGTATCCATCAGGAAGATCAGCTTGTCGGCCGCGAGCTCGACCGCCGCCTGGGTGGCCACGTCTTCCAGGCTGAGGTTGAAGATCTCGCCGGTCGGCGAATAGCCGATCGGCGAGAGCAGCACGATGTCGTGCTGGTCCAGCCGCCGCCGGATCGCGGCGGCGTCGATCTTGCGCACCTCTCCGGTGTGCAGCAGGTCGACGCCGTCGCGCACCCCCAGCGGCTGCGCGGTGACGAAGTTGCCCGAGGCCACCCGGATGTCGGCGCCGGCCATCGGCGTGTTGGCCAGACCCAGCGACAGCAGCGCCTCGATTTCCACCCGCACCGTGCCGGCGGCTTCCTTGACGCAGGCGAGCGCGAGCTCGACCGCCGCCTGGGTGGCCACGTCTTCCAGGCTGAGGTTGAAGATCTCGCCGGTCGGCGAATAGCCGATCGGCGAGAGCAGCACGATGTCGTGCTGGTCCAGCCGCCGCCGGATCGCGGCGGCGTCGATCTTGCGCACCTCTCCGGTGTGCAGCAGGTCGACGCCGTCGCGCACCCCCAGCGGCTGCGCGGTGACGAAGTTGCCCGAGGCCACCCGGATGTCGGCGCCGGCCATCGGCGTGTTGGCCAGACCCAGCGACAGCAGCGCCTCGATTTCCACCCGCACCGTGCCGGCGGCTTCCTTGACGCAGGCGAGCGCCGTGTCGTCGGTGACGCGCAGGCCGTTGACGTAGCGGATCGCGGTGCCGCTCTCGGTCAGCCGCGCCTCCACCTGCGGCCGCACGCCGTGCACCAGCACCAGCCGCACGCCCAGGCTGTTCAGCAGGTTGACGTCGTGCGCCAGCTGCACGAAGCCGCCGTCCGCCACCAGTTCGCCGCCAAAGGCGATGACGAAGGTCTTGCCGCGAAAGCCGTGGATGTACGGCGCGGCGGAGCGGAACCAGTGGACGAAATCGGCGGTGTCTTTCAACGGAATGGCCCGGCAGGGTGGGATTGATGCGAAGGATACCGAAAAAACCCCCCGCGTCGCGCAGGGGGCAACACAAGCACGAGAATAAATGGAATAAATCGGAACGGCCTTGCGTCATAACACAGCAGGACGACACATTTCCGTTTCAATCACCCTGAAGGAGACTTCGAAAAATGAAAGCCATGAACAAGATGCTGGGCGCCCTGCTGGGCGGTACATTGATGATGGGCGCACTGGCGCTGCCGACCGCCGCCGTTGCAAGGGATCCCCTCGTTACGCCGAAAGTGGTGATTCAGGTCAGTGACGGCGATACGGCCAAATGGAATCTGGCGCTGAATAACGCCAAAAACGTCCAGAAGGATCTGAAGGGGGCAAAAATCGAAATCGTGGCGTATGGTCCGGGCATTGGCATGCTGAAAGCCGACTCCGAAGTGGCCAACCGCGTCAGCGAAGCCGTCGATTCCGGCATGAAAGTGGTGGCGTGCCTCAACACCATGAAGGGCCAGAAGCTCACCAAGGAAGACATGAACCCCAAGATTGGTTACGTTCAGGCCGGCGTGGTGGAACTCATGGACCGTCAGGCGGAGGGGTATGCCTACATTCGTCCCTGATGGAGTCGGGCGTAAAAACCGGGCGCAGGCCCGTTTTTTTTTTACGCCTGTTGCCGGCTCAAAAATCACCCCATAGCGTCTGCATCGCCGCCAGCGCCGCCAGCGCGGCGGTTTCGGTACGCAGCACGCGCGGACCGAGCCGTACCGGGGCGGCCCCCGCCGCCTGCAGCGCAGCGATCTCGTCGGCCTCGAATCCGCCTTCGGGTCCGGCCACCAGCCAGTCCTGCGCGGCCGGTGGCGGCAGGTCGGCCAGCCGCGCCTCGGCCAGCGGCGACAGGAACAGCAGCCGCGCGCCTTGTTGCTGGCCGAGCCAGTGCGCCAGCGGCAGCGGCGGCGCCACTGCGGGAACCTGGTTGCGCCCGCACTGCTCGCAAGCGCTCGCCACCACGCCCTGCCAGTGCGCGAGGCGACGGTCGGCGCGTTCGCCCGCCAGCTTCACCACGCTGCGCCTGGCGGCGATCGGCTGGATCGCCGCCACCCCTAGTTCGACCGCCTTTTGCAGTGTGTAGTCCATGCGTTCGCCGCTCGAGATGCCCTGCGCCAGCATCACGCGCAAGCGCGATTCGCGTTCGATATCGGCAAAGTCGCTGACGCTGACCGCCACCTCGTCCTTGTGGATGCGCTCGATGCGTGCGGTGTACTGGCCGCCGCGACCGTTGAACAGGGTGATGGCGTCGCCCACCGCCAGCCGCAGCGCGCGGGCAGCGTGGCGTGCCGGGCCGGGCGGCAGGCTGAAACGGGCACCGGGGGCGAGCGGCTGATCGAGATAAAAACGCGGTGCGGACATCTTGGTATTATGCCGGCATTGTCCAGAAACTCTGCGGAGCGCGTCATGGTTTCCCTCACCACCCCGGTGTGCGATTTCGACTGGAAAGCGCCCGATTTCAGTCTGCCCGGCGTCGACGGCAAGATATGGACGCTGAAGGATGCGATGGGCCCGAATGGCCTGCTGGTCATGTTCATCTGCAACCATTGCCCCTATGTGAAGGCGATCCGCCCGCGGCTGGTGCGCGATCTGGCCGAACTCGGGCGGCACGGCATCCACGCCATCGCCATCATGTCGAACGACCCCACCGACTACGCCGAGGACTCGTTCGACAACATGAAGCGGGTGGCGGCGGAATTCGGTTTCCCCTTCCCCTACGTGATCGACGAAACGCAGGAGGTGGCGAAAGCCTACGGCGCGGTGTGCACGCCGGACTTTTTCGGATTCAACCGCGATTTCGAATTGCAATACCGCGGCCGCTTCGACGCGTCGCGCAAGGAAACCGCGCCCGAGGATGCGCGTCGCGACCTGTTCGAGGCGATGAAGGAAATCGCCGCCACCCAGCGCGGTCCCGCCGAACAGATTCCCGGCATGGGCTGCTCGATCAAGTGGAAAAGCGAATGAAGGGCGTGGCATCGCGATGCCGCGCCCGCTTGCTGCGAACGGGCCTTGAACATGCTTGAACAGGTCGAGGCGCTGGTTCGCGAGGTTGCGCAGCGCGAGGTCACCCCGCGCTTTCTCAAGGTGACGCACAGTCACAAGGTGGACGGCAGCCTGTTCACCGAGGCCGACGCGGCGACGCAGGCCGCGCTCGAGGCGGCGTTGCCCCGGATCAGGGACGTGCCGGTGCTGGGCGAGGAGATGACCGAGCGGCGGCAGCACGAGGCCTGGGATGCCGGACGCGACGGCTTGTGGTGCGTCGATCCGATCGACGGCACCTCCAACTTCGTCGCCGGCGTGCCCTATTTCGCCGTGTCGGTGGCCTATCTCTACAAGGGCGAGCGCCAGCTCGGCGTGGTGTACGACCCCGTCGCCGACGAGATGTTCACCGCCGAGCGCGGGCGCGGCGCGCATCTGAACGGGACCCGGCTGCCCTTGCAACCGCGATTTCGAGTTGCAATACCGCGGCCGCTTCGACGCGTCGCGCAAGGAAACCGCGCCCGAGGATGCGCGTCGCGACCTGTTCGAGGCGATGAAGGAAATCGCCGCCACCCAGCGCGGTCCCGCCGAACAGATTCCCGGCATGGGCTGCTCGATCAAGTGGAAAAGCGAATGAAGGGCGTGGCATCGCGATGCCGCGCCCGCTTGCTGCGAACGGGCCTTGAACATGCTTGAACAGGTCGAGGCGCTGGTTCGCGAGGTTGCGCAGCGCGAGGTCACCCCGCGCTTTCTCAAGGTGACGCACAGTCACAAGGTGGACGGCAGCCTGTTCACCGAGGCCGACGCGGCGACGCAGGCCGCGCTCGAGGCGGCGTTGCCCCGGATCAGGGACGTGCCGGTGCTGGGCGAGGAGATGACCGAGCGGCGGCAGCACGAGGCCTGGGATGCCGGACGCGACGGCTTGTGGTGCGTCGATCCGATCGACGGCACCTCCAACTTCGTCGCCGGCGTGCCCTATTTCGCCGTGTCGGTGGCCTATCTCTACAAGGGCGAGCGCCAGCTCGGCGTCGTGTACGACCCCGTCGCCGACGAGATGTTCACCGCCGAGCGCGGGCGCGGCGCGCATCTGAACGGGACCCGGCTGCCCTTGCGGACGCCCGTCCCCGAGCTGCGCCGCGCGCTGGCCGGGGTGGAAATGAAACGCATCGACCGCGAACTGGCCGGGCGGCTGGCGGCGTGGCCGCCGTATGCCTCGCAGCGCAATTTTGGCGCCTCCACCCTCGACTGGTGCTACACCGCCGCCGGGCGTTTCGACATTTATGTCCACGGCGGGCAGAAACTGTGGGATTACGCCGCCGGCGCGCTGATCCTGGAAGAGGCGGGCGGACGGCTGGCCAGCCTGTCGGGCACGTTCGACGTTGCCGACGTGTGGGAACGGTCGGTGGTGGCTTCGGCCAGCCCCGATCTGTTCGAACTGTGGCGCGACTGGCTGAGGGCGGCCGGAGCATAAGCCGCCGCATCGGCCAAATAAAAAGATTTTAGCGCGCCGACCCTGAGTCGGTGTCTGAGCTTGCCGGCTTAAGCCCTTGTCGCAAAACTCCTTTTCCCTGCTTCGGGCGCGGCTTGCGGAAGCCCGCCATGCTGACGGATAATCAAGGTTTTTGCATATTCTGCCCAAGCTGCCCTCGGGCGGCTTTCGCGGGCGGGGAATGCGACGGTTTTTTTACTTAGCTGAAGGGAACGCAATGCCAACCCGTAACGACCTGGCCAATGCCATCCGCGCGCTTGCGATGGATGCTGTCGAAAAAGCCAAATCCGGCCACCCCGGCGCCCCCATGGGCATGGCGGAAATCGCCGAAACGCTGTGGAATCACCATATGCGCCACAATCCCACCAACCCCAAGTGGGCGGATCGCGACCGCTTCGTGCTGTCGAACGGCCACGGCTCGATGCTGATTTATGCCTTGCTGCACCTGACCGGCTACGACCTGTCGATGGACGACCTCAAGCAGTTCCGCCAGCTGCACTCCAAGACCCCGGGCCACCCCGAATACGGCTACACCCCCGGCGTCGAAACCACCACCGGCCCGCTCGGCCAGGGCATCAGCAATGCCGTCGGCATGGCGATGGCGGAAAAGATCCTCGCCGCCGAA
>JAMCVR010000114.1:0-4451 GCA_023475455.1 Thermoplasmatota archaeon
CATGGCGATGCTCGTGGCCAGCGCACTGGCCGGCCTGCTGTGGGATCGTTTCGGCGCATCGCAGACGTTCATCGCAGGGGCCGCATTCAGCGCCCTCGCATGGATGGCGATCCTGTTCCGTGACCGCGGGATGCGCTGGTGGCGGACATCGCCCCGCGCGAACTGCGCGGGGCGGCCTTCGGCCTACGCCAATCCCTCGACACCGTGGGCGCCTTCCTCGGCCCGCTGCTTGCCTTGGGCTTAATGATGCTATGGGCGAACGACTTCCACGCCGTCTTCTGGGTGGCCGTTATCCCCGGCTTTCTCTCTGTCGCCCTGTTGCTGTTTGGCGTTCAGGAGCCCGAGACGAAACGGGACGGCCATCCCGTCAATCCCATTCGCCGGGAAAACCTGCGCCGGCTGTCGCGCGCTTACTGGTGGGTCGTGGTGATCGGCGCCATGTTCACCCTGGCGCGGTTCTCCGAGGCATTTCTCGTCTTGCGTGCCTGGCAAGGGGGCTTGCCCGTCGCGTCGGCGCCGTTGGTGCTGATAGCCATGAATGTTGTTTACGCGCTTTCGGCTTACCCATTCGGCAAGCTCTCGGATGGCATGAATCACGCCAGCTTGCTCGCGTGGGGACTTGCGATTCTGATCGGCGCGGATTTCGCGCTGGCTTACAGCAGCCACTGGATCTGGGTGTGGCTGGGCATCACGCTGTGGGGCTTGCACATGGGCATCACGCAAGGCCTGCTGGCGAGGATGGTGGCCGATACCGCGCCGACAGAGTTGCGCGGCACCGCCTACGGCTTCTTCAATCTGGTGAGCGGCATGGCGATGCTCGTGGCCAGCGCACTGGCCGGCCTGCTGTGGGATCGTTTCGGCGCATCGCAGACGTTCATCGCAGGGGCCGCATTCAGCGCCCTCGCATGGATGGCGATCCTGTTCCGTGACCGCATTTCGGCACTGCGAAGGTGACCCTCCATTGCTGTTCACTCATGCTTTTTTTCCAGCCGGATTTCTGCATCCCGCCTCTTACCGCTGCCAAGCGCGTGGTATGCCCGGGACAAACGCAGCGCAACGCATGCCAAACAATCAAGCCATTTTTTACATGGAAAAACGGGTGCGCGCTCTACTGGTCGGCGTCGGGCTGGCGATATCAACCGGCGTGATGGGGCGTGCGTACCGGACGTCGTGGTATCTGCGAGTGTCGGGCGAGCGGCAACAAGAGACGCGCTGTCAAACCACCATCGGCGGTGTCGGCAAGTTCCAACGTGCCGCCGTGGGCGCGCGCGATGGCAGCGGCGAGCGCGCGCCCGAGTCCACGACGCCGCGCGCAATCCAGGCGAGGTCGAAGGTTTCCGGGGCGGCGATTTCGCTGCCCCTCCAGCCGGGCGATATTGTGCCGCTGGCGCTCCGGATGATCGAGGAAGGCCATGATCAGTTCCGGCGTAATGTCGATTAGGGCCATCGCCGCCGGAGACTTGCCCAGACGGGACTGCGCAAAGTCAAGGAACAGCACGAGTAACCGGTCCCGATACAATGGACAGCCGGACCGGCGTGATCGTCCATTTTTCGGTACTCAGACCGGCTTTTTATAGCGATCGCTCTAGCGTTGCCCGCATTGGCATGCTTTAGTCAAACTTGACGTGGGATCCACATTGTCAGCGTTTATCCGTATCGGTTGACTCTTTGTAAGGAACCAGAATGTTCAAACGTATCTTGGTGGCGGTGGATGGCAGCGACACCGCGGATCAGGCCTTGCTGGAAGCGGTCAATCTGGCCAGGGAACTCCAGGCACAACTGCGGATCGTGCATGTAGTCGATATCGTGAACATCAATGTAGGCATAGAGTTTCCTAATCCATCCGAGATTTCCGATGTCATGATCCAGAGCGGACGGGAAATTCTCCGCAAGGCGGAGGCCGTGGCGAGAGGGGCCGGGATACCGGTCGAAACCCGGCTGATCGAGATCGACACCCTGGGCCATCGCATCCCGGAAATGATCGCGGCAGACGCCGAGGCCTGGCCTGCTGACCTGATAGTAATCTGCACCCATGGCCGCAGTGGGCTGAGCCATCTTTTCCTGGGCAGCGTCGCCGAGGGGGTGGTACGCGTCGCCACGAAACCGGTGCTGTTGATCCGCGGAAAATGAACGCCGCGTGTCCGGCGGGGGGACGCATTCGGCTGTCTACAAAGAAACCCGGAGCACAGCGCCCCGCGAGCGATGCCAGCAACCGCCGAGACATCTGACCTCGCATCCGCATCGGTTCCCGACGCGCTCGCGGCGCTTGGCGTGAACCCCGAAACGGGCCTCACGCGCGCCGAGGTGGACACCCGTCTGCAGGCGCACGGCCACAACGAGGTCGCCGAACAAAAAGGCCGCCCGCTCCTGATGTTTCTCGGCAAGTTCTGGGGCATGTCGGCATGGATGCTCGAACTGATCATGGTGTTGTCGGCCATCCTCGGGAAATACTCGGATCTGCTTGTGGTGAGCGCGCTGCTGGTCGTCAATGCCGTGTTGGGCTTCATGCAGGAGCGCCGGGCGGCCGGCGTCGTCGAAACCTTGCGCCGACGCTTGCAGGTCAGTGCGCGGGTGCTGCGCGAGGGGAACTGGCAGGCCATTCCCGCCCGCGAGCTGGTCCCCGGCGACATCGTTCGCGTGCGCCCCGGCGACATCATCCCGGCCGACGTGAAACTCCTCGCCGGGGCGCTGAGCGTCGACCAGTCGGCCCTCACCGGCGAGTCGCAGGATGTCGACAAGGCTCCCGGTGGCGTGCTGTCGTCGGGGTCCATCGTCCGCCGGGGCGAAGGCAACGGCGTGGTGATGCTGACCGGGGCGCGGACCTACTTCGGCCGCACCACGGAACTCGTGCAGAAGGCGCGTCCGAAACTCCACATCGAGGCGGTGGTCGCCAAGGTGGTGCGCTGGCTCTTCGTCATCGTCGGCACGCTGCTGGCCGTGGTGCTCGTGCTGTCCCTGATCCGCGGCGCGCCGCTCCTTGAGGTGGTTCCGCTCATGCTCGTGCTGTTGATGAGCGCCGTGCCGGTCGCTCTCCCGGTCATGTTCACGGTCAGCATGGCCGTCGGGGCTAAGGAGCTTGCGAAGCGCGGCGTGCTGGTCACGCGCCTCAGCGCCGCGGAGGATGCCGCGACGATGGACGTGCTCTGCGTCGACAAGACGGGCACGATCACCATGAATCAACTGGCCGTCACCGGCGTGATCCCGCTGGAGGGTGCGACCGAAGCCGACGTGCTGTTCGCCGGCGCGTTGGCGTCGCAGGAGGCCAACCAGGACCCGATCGACCTTGCGTTTCTGGCGGCGGCGAAACAGCGGCGCCTCTTCGACGGCACGCCTGCGGTCACGCCCATCTCCTTTGCGCCGTTTGATGCGCAGAACCGGCGGACGGAAGCCGTGGTCGAGCAGAACGGGCAGCGATTGCGGGTGATGAAAGGCGCCGTGCGAACCGTCACCCAGGCCTGCGGGCTTCAGCCGCCGGCGATCGAGGCGCTGGAGGCGCGGGTCGGCGAATCGGCCCTGAAAGGCTATCGGACCCTGGCGGTCGCGCGCGGCCCCGACACGGGCATGCCCGCACTGGTCGGCCTGGTGACCCTGTATGACCCGCCGCGAGCGGACGCCGGCCAACTCATCGCCACCCTCCGCGACCTCGGCGTTGCGGTGAAGATGCTCACCGGAGACGCGCTGGCGGTCGCGCGTGAAATCGCCCACGGCGTCGGCTTGCCCAACATCCGGCGCGTGGCGGACCTCAAGGCCGCGGCGGCACAGGCCGGCAACGAGGCGGTTGACCTGCTGGCGGGCGCCGATGGTTTCGCCGAAGTCTATCCGGAAGACAAATACATCGTGGTGCGGCACCTGCAGGCCGCGGGGCACGTGACCGGCATGACGGGCGACGGCGTCAACGATGCGCCCGCGTTGCGCCAGGCCGAAGTGGGCATCGCCGTCAGCGCCGCGACCGACGTGGCCAAGGGGGCGGCGAGCGTGGTCCTGACCGAGCCGGGACTGACGAACATCGTGGCCCTGGTCGAGCAGGGGCGGACGATCTACCAGCGCATCCTGACCTGGATCATCAACAAGATCAGCCGGACCATCCTGAAGGCGGCCTTCGTCGCCATCGCGTTCGTGGCGACCGGCAAGTTCGTCGTCTCCGCCTTTGCCATGCTGCTGCTGGTCTTCATGACCGACTTCGCGAAGATCGCCCTGGCCACCGACCACGTTCGACCCTCCAGTCAACCGGAGACATGGAACATCGGGGGCTTCGTCACGGTGTCCGTGGTGCTGGGCGTCGCGATGGTCGCGGAATCGCTCTTCCTGTTGTGGATAGGCTGGTCGCATTTCGGTTTGGCGAGCAACGACAACGCCCTCCATACCTTCAGCTTTCTGACACTGCTCTACATGGCCGTGTTTTCCATCGTGTCCGCGCGGGAGCGCCGCGGGTTCTGGACCACGACGCCCAG
>JAMCVR010000114.1:4919-22936 GCA_023475455.1 Thermoplasmatota archaeon
AGTTGTAGAAGTATTCACCATGTTGGAAGATCAGCGTCCCCAGGCGATGCCACAACGGCGCGAGGGGATGGGACTCCAGGCCGGACAAGGGGGCCATGCCCAGGTTGAACTGGCTGTAGCCCTCGCGGGCGCCCCACAGCATGAGTTCGATAAACAGATAATCCATGATGCCGTTGGGCGCCTCGGGCAGGTGGCGCATGAGGTCGATGGACAGTTCCCGCCGCCCGGCGGATGCCAGGACATTGGCAAAGGCCACGACGCGCCCATTGAGTCGAACCAGCGCGCAAGGAAAATGGGCCAGATACGCCGGTTGGAAATAAGCCAGGGCGAAGCCCTTTTCCCGTGTGTGCTTTTCCGCCAGCCAGGTATCTGAAACTTGCCTGAGTTCGTCCATGAGCGCCGGCACCGCCGCAGGCGGCACCACTTCGAAGCTGAGTCCCTCCCGCTGGGCGCGGCGGTGAGCCTGGCGCAGTTCCTTGCGCGCACTCCCCTCAAGCGAGAATCCGGCCAGGGAAACCACGCCTTCCTCACCCAGCTTCATGGCGGTCAGGCCCAGGTCCAGATAGAGGGGCAGGTTCTCCGCATCCACCTGGTAGAAGACGGCGCGTCCGCCATGGCGATCCGCCATTACCCGGAAACGCCAGGCCAGCGCCTCGCGGGCGGTCTCCGGCCCGACCGGGTCGCCCATGGCGATCCAGCTTTGACCGCGCACCTGGTAAAGGCCTCTTCGACCGGATCGAACAGCAGGCGCTTGTCACCCAGCAGCGCAAGTGCGGCGTCGGTCTGGGGTGTGTCGGCGACGATGCGGGCAATACGTTCCATGTCTTCCACGCTCGGCCTGCCGGGCTCGGGCGGCACCGGCCGCAGCAGATGCAGCAGAGCCAGGCCGGCTCCCGTCAAGACAAGCAGCAGGGAGGCGCGCAGGAAGCGGGGCGCATCGCCCTCCAGCGCGAACTGCCACCACATTTCATGCGAATAGTCGACGTGCTTGAAGGAGAACACCCCCAGCCAAAGGGTGGCGACCAGGAGCAGCGCTACCGAGAGCATCCAGCCCGGCGAGAAACTTCTGGCGAAGAGGGAGGCGGGCCGATTGAAGGCGTCACGCCCCAGCCAGAGAATGCCCAGCACCAGAGTGGAAAGCAGCGCCTCTTCGTAATCCAGGCCCTTGATCAGGGAGGCCGCCGCGCCCAGCGTCAGCAGCCAAAAGGCCAAGTGGTAAGCGGCATCGACCCGGCGGTACAAGGCCCGCGCCAGGATGACGAGGCCCAGGCCGGCCAGGCTGCCGGTCAGGTGCGAGACCTCCAGCAGCGGCAGGGGCACAAAGCTCTGCAGCAGGGACAGGCGTTCGGGAAGGGCGGGCGTGCTGCCGGAAAACAGCAGCAGCGCCCCGGCGATAAAGACTGCGCTGCCGACCGTCATGGGCGCCATCCAGCCGAAAACCTGGCGTACCCTGTCCAGACTCTGGGAGAGCTTTTCGCGGCGAGTGTGCACCAGCATCCCTGCGGACAGCAGCGCAGCCACGCTCAGGGGGGCCAGGTAGTAGATGGCCCGATAGGCGAGAATGGCGGCGAGCAGGCCTTCCTGGGGCACGCCCGGCAGGGCCAGCAGCAGCACCGTCTCGAACACGCCAAGCCCGGCCGGCACGTGGCTGAAAATACCCGCCACCACCGCCAGAACGTAGACGCCCAGAAACATGGGAAAAGATACCGTCGCGTCCCCGGGCAGGAGCCAGAACAGGGCGGCGGCGGCGCAACCCAGGTCGGCAGCGGCCAGGATCAGTTGGCCCACGGCGATACCGGCCCCGGGCAGATGCCACTGCCAGTTGCCCAGTCGGATGGGTGACCGACGCAGCAGTCCGACGAGCAGGTATGAGGCCACCAGGATGAGTAGCAGGGCGCCGATGGCCCGTCCGCTGTCTGAGGACAGGTGCAGGAGCTGCCCGGCCTGCGCCGGTTCAAGCAGCAGGGCCAGGCCGGCAGCAAACGTTACGCCTACCCCGAAGGTCAGCCCGATCAGGACCGCCAGTCCGGCCACCTCGGTGGCCGAGAGTCCTTCCGCCGTGTAAAGGCGCAACCGGACCGCCCCGGCGGAGAGCATGGCCATGCCCAGGTTATGCCCCACCGTCGTGGCGATGAAAGCGTTCAGCGCCACGCGCGGATAGGGCAAAGCGTGGCCCAGATGGCGCAGGGCCAGGACGTCGTAGCCCGTCAGGGCCAGGTAGCTGCCCAGCGTGCCCAGCGCGGCCAGCAGCAAAGCGCTGGCGGGAACCCGGTAAAGGGCCTGGCGGATGTCGGACAGGTGAATAGGCGCCAGTTCATGGTGCAGCATCCCCAGTGCGAATACGAACAGCGACAGGCTGACCACGGCCGCCAGAAGATGACGATGGGGATAGAGCGTGTCCCTGAGATTCGCGAGTGCGGCTTTCAAGGGATTAGCCCACCGATGAATCGAGAGAAGCGAAGGCGGGATTGTTTCGCCAAAACAAGCTTGCCTGAACCTTTGCCATCGTTAAAGTCTACTATTCTGACCAGGTGTCGGTTCTGCCTGCCCAACGCAACGACCCGGCCGAAATCGTGCAAAACCTGCACCCGTTTGGCCTTCATATCTCTACTCTACCGAACCCGGCCGTTCAACGCCCAACCTGAATCACCGTTCCCTCACGCCGCAAGTCGGCGGCACCGCGATGCTCGCCGGTCGCAAGGTCGATGACGACGCCCTGCACCGAGCCGATGGTTTCCTTGCAGCCCTCGGTTCCCGTTTCATCCGGTCCCAGGTGTCCCAGCGTTCGCAAGGCGTCCTGCGTGGCGATGCTGAAATGCGGCCGCATGAAATCCTGCCCCCCTTCGCAACTCACCTGGCCAGCCGCGTGGGTCACCGACAGGCGCGGCGCGTCGATGGCCTGCCGCAGGGTCATGCCGTGGTCGATCAGATTGAGCGTGACGTTGAGCACCGAGTTGATGATGGTGGCCCCGCCGGGCGAGCCGTAGGCGGCGACGGGCTTGCCGTTCTTGAACAATAAAGTGGGCGCCATGCTGGAGCGCGGGCGCTTGCGCGGAGCGACGTCGTTGGCGCCGGGATTGCCCGCGGCGGCGTCGGCTGCGGGCATGAAGTTGAAATCGGTCAGTTCGTTGTTGAGCAGGAAACCGTAGCCCGGCACGGTGATGCCCGAGCCCCAGGTGAATTCGATGGTGCTGGTGGTGCTGACCACGTTGCCCCAGCGGTCGACGATGGAGAAGTGGGTGGTGTGGGGGCTTTCTTGTTTTGTGCTCGATTGTTTCGGCTGCACGGTAACGGTTTTGTCCCAGGGCAGGGGATCGCCCGCCTGCGGGGCGTCCATGCGGCGGTCCGTCTGGATGAGCGCGGCACGCGCGGCCAGATACCCGGGATGCAGCAGGCCCTGTCGCGGCACAGGCGCGGCGTCGTCGTCGCCGATCCACACCGCGCGGTCGGCGAAGGCCAGGCGCATCGCCTCGATCATCGCGTGCAGGGTCCTGGGGCTGCCGAAGCCGTAGCCCTGCGCGGCGTCGCCGAGCGGGAAGCGCTCCAGCAGGCCCAGCATCTGCAGCACGGTGAGCCCGCCCGACGAGGGCGGCGGCATGCCGGCGAGCGTCCAGCCGCGGTAGCGGCCGATCAGGGGTGCGCGGATCGCGACCTGGTATTGCGCAAGATCGGCGAGCGTCATGCGGCCTTTTCCTGCTTCGCCCAGCTCGCTGCGCGTGCGCTGCTGCGCTTTGACGATGGCCTGCGCGAGCGGACCGCGGTAGAAGGCGTCCGATCCCCTGGCGGCGAGAAGCTTGAGGGTTCTGGCGAGGTCGGGCTGCACCAGCCAGTCGCCCTCGGCGAGCGGCACGCCGCCGGGGCGGAAGATCGCGGTGGTCTCGGGTTGGAGCTGCGTGCGGCCGCCGTCGTGGGCGATGTCGGCGGCGAGGAAGCGGTTGACGCGGAAGCCGCGCTCGGCGAGTTCGATCGCCGGCGCCAGCGTGTCGGCGAGCTTCTTCGTGCCCCAGCGCCGCAGCGCGGTGTCGACGCCGCGCACGGTGCCCGGCACGCCGACCGCGAGGCCGCTGGTCGAGGCCAGCGGGAATGCCATCGGCAGGCCGTCCGGAGCGAACATGTCGGCGCTGGCCTGGGCCGGCGCGCGCTCGCGCGAATCGACGATGAAGGTCTCCCCGGTTTTGGCGAGATGGATCAGCATGAAGCCGCCGCCGCCGATGCCGGACGATTGCGGCTCGACCACGTTCAACGCGAACTGCACCGCGGCGGCGGCATCGATGGCGTTGCCGCCTGCCACCAGCAGGCGCGCGCCGGCGGCGGCCGCGGCGGGATGCGAGACCGCCACCACGCCATCGGGCGAAGCGGCGATCAACGAGGAGGAAAACAGGCAGAGCGCGAGCCAGCGCGTGAAGGGCGAGCGGAGGGTCATGGGCGTCATGGCTAAACGGGCGAAGCCCAAGCCTGCCCCGGTTTGGCCGGGTGCGTCAATTCCAGGGGAACACGCGCTAGCGAAAACGGGCGGGCCGGTGGCCCGCCGCGTCGCTTACTGCCTGAGGATGCGCATCTCGGTGCGGCGGTTCTGCTCGCGGCCTTCGCGGGTGGCGTTGCTGGTCAGGGGCTGAAGCTCGCCATAACCCTTGGCGGTCAGCTGTTCGGGAGAGACGCCCTTGCCGATCAGGTAATCGCGCACGGCATTCGCGCGCCGTTCGGACAGGCCCTGATTGTATCGCTCGGTGCCGATACTGCAGGTGTGGCCGGCCATCTCGGCAACCAGCGTGGGATAGCGCTTGAATACCTGCGCTACTTCGTCGAGCACGCGGACGGATTCAGGGGTGATCTCTGAAGAGTCGAAGGCGAACCAGACGCCCTTGAGTTCGATCTTCTCGACCAGCGGGCAGCCGGTGTGGTCGACCCTGGTGCCCCGCGGGGTGTCCGGGCATTTGTCGACGCGGTCGGGCACGCCGTCGCCATCGCTGTCGACATCGACCGGCGCTGCGGGCATGGCTTCGGGCGGCGGCTTGATTTCACAGCCATGCTCGTCGACCTGGGCGCCCTTCGGCGTATCGGGGCACTTGTCCAGGTAATCGGGCACGCCGTCGCCATCGCTGTCCGGCGGGCAGCCCTTGTCGTCGACCGCTACGCCCTTCGGCGTATCCGGGCAGGCGTCGCGATGGTCCGGCACGCCGTCGCCATCGCTGTCGGCCGGCTGGCAGAGCAGGGCGCCCAGAATGCCGCCGACCACGGTGCCGGCCCCGACCGTGATGCTGTCGGCGATGGCGCCGACACCGGCACCTGCCGCCGCCCCCACGAAGATGCAGGTTTTCTTGTCTTCGAACCAGTTGCCTGCCGCCATGGCATGGCTGGCGGCAAACAGGGGCAGCAGGAAGGAAAGGATCAGGCTCCAGCGTCGCATGTCAGGCTCCCCGTGTCGATATCAGAATTCAATATAGGCAATTCTTACGACAGGGTCGGGAATCAATCGGGCCGGGCGATCAGCCCGGCTTGCCGTCGATCCGCGGGCGCAGCAGGATAGGCGTGTAGATCGCGGCGAACAGGCCGAACGCGGTCATCCACAGCAGGCCGGAGGCGGCCATGCCCGGCATGGATATCGTGGGAAAAAACAGCGGCAGCGCAACGCGGATGAGGGCGGCGAGGTTGATGGCGACGAAGGCCCACGTCATCAGCGGCGCCGGCTCCAGCATGCGGCCGCTGTGGCCGAGCGAGACGCGCGCCATCATGCCCAGCGTCAGCGTTCCGATGCCGCCTGCGGTGAAGGCGTGCAGCGCGCTGCCGGCCGCAGCATCCAGCCCGGCCGCCGCCAGGGCGAGGAGCGCGAAGCCGAGTGCGATCCAGGCGTAGCCCAGATGCAGGATCCACAGCAGCGGCACCGACCAGAATTGATGCGTGTACCAGCCCGCGAGGCGGATGAAATGAACGCCCGCGGCGAGGGCGGCGAGCAGCGCGGTAACCGGCGAAACGGGTGCGATCAAGGCGGCGAGCAGCGCGGCGAGCGTGGCGAGCGGCGCCAGGATTTCGATGGTTTTCCAGCGCCGCGCGCGGGTGCGCAATTTGTTGTCGGTGAAGCTGGGGATCACCCGGCCGCCCATCACGACGATCATCGTCACCACGACATAGGCGGCGAGATGCAGGCCCAGGCTGGCGGTGTCGGAAGTCCAGCCGAGCGCGTCCCCATGCACCAGCGCGTTGGCCGCGGTCAGCGCCAGCAGCATGACGGGGAAGGGGTAATTGTGCAGTTGCCTGGCTTTCATGATCGGCCATGCCAGGGTCAGCGCCAGCACCGGCAGGAAGGCGAGATCGACCAGCGCCACCAGTTCCGCCGGCAGGCCCGGAATCAGGAAGACCAGCCGCCCCGCCAGCCACAGCAGGAACAGCGCGGCCAGCGGCGGGCCGGACGGCGTGCGGATGCCGGTCCAGTTCTGCGCCGCGGTGAGCAGGAAGCCGGCGATCACCGCCATGGCAAAGCCGAACAGCATTTCATGGCCATGCCAGACGGGTGGCGACAGGTTTTCGATGTCGAGCCCGCCGCGCAGCACCAGCAGCCACAGCGCCATCATCAGCACGGCATAGAAGCCGGCGGAGAGGAAAAACGGACGGAAGCCGAGCGCGAAGGGTGCCCAGCCGGTGAGCGGCGGGCGCTTCCGCGGGTCTTCGATGGGGAGCAATGCCATGGTGTGTTCCGGTCAGCGGGGAAGGATTAGCCAAGATAGTCCATTAGACATTGGACACATACCGAGTCATTCCGGCGTAGGCCGGAATCCAGTTTCAAAAAACAGCCTGCGAAGCAGCCCAAACCGCGTTGTCCCGCTTGCGCGGGGAATGCTTGATTCGCTGGATTCCGGCTTTTGCCGGAATGACGGGCTGGCTGGATCTCGGCTTTTATCGGAATGACGGGTTAATGGATTGTTTTGGATCAACCCGTGCTCCAGGCGCGCGGCCGCCGCATGCCGGCAATCTTGCAGGCCTGCTTCACGTAGCCGTACGGATACAGTTCGAACAGCTTCTTCTGCGCATCCTTCCCCACGCGCTCGGCCAGATGCTTGATGACGAAGCGGGCATCGGCGATGACCTGGTGTTCCTCGTAGTAGTCGCGCATGAAGCGGATCGTGTCCCAATGGTCGTCGGTGAGCTGGATATTCTCTTCCTGGGCCAAGGCGCGGGCCACCTCCTCGTTCCAGTCGCCGGGTTCGATCAGATAGCCCTCGGCATCGCGTTCGGGCAGGTCGGTACTCACGCTTGGGTTCTCCTTGCTGTCGGTTCAAACATCATTCGGCACATGCGGACAGCTCAGGTGCCGCCGCCGTGGAATTCCACGCCAGGCTGGCGTTCCGGAAGCTCTTCCACCAGCAGTTCGCGCCGCGCAAGCGCCATCGTCTCGACCCCGGCTTCGTCCAGGTAGGACTTGGCATCGGACACGGCGGCCGCCAGCAACTCGGCGGCCAGCGCATTGGGCTCACGTCCCAGCGACCTGGCGAGCGCCCGCAGCTCGACGCAGGGATCCTGCGGCAGCCGGATTTCCAGCGGCTTGCCTGCGCCCGCCGGGACCGGAGCCGGCGGGGTGGCGCTGCCTGCCTCAGCCAGTACCCGGCCCATCACGCTGGCGATCCTGGATGCGGGCGAAGGCGCCTGGCCTGCCGGCTGCAGGCGAATCTTGTTGACGAAATATTTTTCGAAATCGACCTTGGCCTGGTGCACCCAGCGTCCCTGGCGCATCCAGTTGATGTCGCGCAGCGGCACCTGCGGTTCCGACAGATAGGCAGCGCCCGTGTCGCCCATGTCGGTCAGCCACTTGGCGCGCTGCGGCACGTAGCTCACCAGCGGCGCGTCGCCGAGCTGGGCGAGGATGTTCTGCACCACGATCTCGCCGGCTTTCGTGATGGAATACACCGATTCGGGCGCGCCCACCGGCACCGGGGTCTTGTCCACCGGCGGCTGCGCCACGCAGGCGCCGAGGGCGAACACGTTGGGATAGTCCGGGTTGCGCAGGTATTCGTCCACCACCACCAGCCCGCGCTCGTTCACCAGACCGGTCGCGGAACGCACCCCGGGCACGCCGCCGAAAGCCGGCCAGTACACCGAATAGGCATAGGGCAGGGCATGGGCCTGCTTTTCCTTGCCGTTGGCGTCGAGTTCGACCACGTGGATGGTGTCCTGGTCGATGCGAACCGTGCGCGCGTTGCAGATCACGCTGATCTTGGTGTCGACCAGCGCGGCGGTGACCGCGCCGCGGCTGGCGCCTTCGCCGCCGAGGCCAAGGTGGCCGGGCCAGGGTTCGGGGGTGACCAGGGTAATCGGCACCCGCTCGCGGAGGTTGCGGCGCTTGAGGTCGGCGCATCCTTCCCCACGCGCTCGGCCAGATGCTTGATGACGAAGCGGGCATCGGCGATGACCTGGTGTTCCTCGTAGTAGTCGCGCATGAAGCGGATCGTGTCCCAATGGTCGTCGGTGAGCTGGATATTCTCTTCCTGGGCCAAGGCGCGGGCCACCTCCTCGTTCCAGTCGCCGGGTTCGATCAGATAGCCCTCGGCATCGCGTTCGGGCAGGTCGGTACTCACGCTTGGGTTCTCCTTGCTGTCGGTTCAAACATCATTCGGCACATGCGGACAGCTCAGGTGCCGCCGCCGTGGAATTCCACGCCAGGCTGGCGTTCCGGAAGCTCTTCCACCAGCAGTTCGCGCCGCGCAAGCGCCATCGTCTCGACCCCGGCTTCGTCCAGGTAGGACTTGGCATCGGACACGGCGGCCGCCAGCAACTCGGCGGCCAGCGCATTGGGCTCACGTCCCAGCGACCTGGCGAGCGCCCGCAGCTCGACGCAGGGATCCTGCGGCAGCCGGATTTCCAGCGGCTTGCCTGCGCCCGCCGGGACCGGAGCCGGCGGGGTGGCGCTGCCTGCCTCAGCCAGTACCCGGCCCATCACGCTGGCGATCCTGGATGCGGGCGAAGGCGCCTGGCCTGCCGGCTGCAGGCGAATCTTGTTGACGAAATATTTTTCGAAATCGACCTTGGCCTGGTGCACCCAGCGTCCCTGGCGCATCCAGTTGATGTCGCGCAGCGGCACCTGCGGTTCCGACAGATAGGCAGCGCCCGTGTCGCCCATGTCGGTCAGCCACTTGGCGCGCTGCGGCACGTAGCTCACCAGCGGCGCGTCGCCGAGCTGGGCGAGGATGTTCTGCACCACGATCTCGCCGGCTTTCGTGATGGAATACACCGATTCGGGCGCGCCCACCGGCACCGGGGTCTTGTCCACCGGCGGCTGCGCCACGCAGGCGCCGAGGGCGAACACGTTGGGATAGTCCGGGTTGCGCAGGTATTCGTCCACCACCACCAGCCCGCGCTCGTTCACCAGACCGGTCGCGGAACGCACCCCGGGCACGCCGCCGAAAGCCGGCCAGTACACCGAATAGGCATAGGGCAGGGCATGGGCCTGCTTTTCCTTGCCGTTGGCGTCGAGTTCGACCACGTGGATGGTGTCCTGGTCGATGCGAACCGTGCGCGCGTTGCAGATCACGCTGATCTTGGTGTCGACCAGCGCGGCGGTGACCGCGCCGCGGCTGGCGCCTTCGCCGCCGAGGCCAAGGTGGCCGGGCCAGGGTTCGGGGGTGACCAGGGTAATCGGCACCCGCTCGCGGAGGTTGCGGCGCTTGAGGTCGGCGTCGACCAGGAAGGCGTATTCGTAGAGCGGCCCCAGCACGCTGGCGCCCGCTGCCGCGCCCACCACGATCGGGCCGGGATGCCGCACGAATTCGCGATACGCAGCCAGCGCGCGCTCGGCCTGGTCGACGTGGATCACCGAATGGGTGTGCTCGGCCAGCCCCGGAACCTCGTCGGTCATGCCGGTCGCGCCGGTGGCGATCAGCAGATAGTCGTAGAACAGCACGTCGCCGTTCTCCAGATCGACCTGGATGATGTCGGGCTGGATGCGCCTGACGCCGCTGTGGATGAACTGGATGCCGCGCGATTCGAGATGGGGTCCGATCGGGAAGGCGATGTCGGATCGCTCGCGCCAGCCCATGGCGACCCAGGGGTTCGACGGCACGAAGTGGAAGTAGGGCTTGTCCGATACCACCGTCACCTCATCGCGCGGGCCCAGCTTGGCTTTCAGGGCGTAGGCCGCGGACACGCCCGCGATGCCCGCCCCCAGGATGACAACATGAGTCATTTCAGTCTCCTTAAATCGTTTGAGCTTAGCCTTCGCCCCCTCGCCCCTCGAGGGAGATAACCAGCGACTTGCCCGCTTGCGGGCTTAGTCGAATGGCTAGTAGTTCCATCGGGGTTGGGGAGAGGGGGAAGCCAATTCACCTGCGAAACGTATTACCCCCGTGGCCGCACCAACTGCCAGGCGCGCACCGCATAAGTCGTTGCGGCAAAGCCGCTCCACACATGCACCAGACGGGTGAACGGGAAGACGAGGAAGATCGTCATGCCGAGGAACAGGTGGGTCTTGAATATCCATCCCGCGCCTTCCAGCAGCTCGACCGCGCCGCCGCGGAAGGTGACGATGCGCTGCGCCCATTCGGCCAGTCGCACCATCATGCTGCCGTCGAGGTGCTGCGCCGACAGCGGGATGGTCGCGAGTCCGAGCAGAAGCTGCAGCCACAGCAGCAGCAGGATCAGGATGTCGCTGGGCTTCGAGGTGGCGCGGATGCGCGGCTCGGTCAGCCGCCGGTGCAGCAGCAGCGAAATGCCGATGAAGGCCAGCATGCCGGCGATGCCGCCCGAGACCATGGCGAGGATCTGCTTGGCGCCGGAGCTGATGAAGGGCTCGTAGACGAAGTGCGGCGTCAGCATGCCGAAGAAGTGGCCGAAGAACAGGAACAGCACGCCGATGTGGAACAGGTTGCTGCCCAGCCGCAGCTGGCCGCGCCTGAGCAGCTGCGACGAATCGCTCTTCCACGTGTACTGCTCGCGGTCGAAGCGGATCAGGCTGACGAGCAGGAATATCGTCAGAGCGATGTAGGGATAGATCCCGAACAGGAACGTTTGCGAGTAAGACATTTTCAGATACTCCTTTGACCAAATTTTTCACCACAGAGGCACAGAGACACAGAGAAACCCGATCAAACAGGAGGTATGTCGTAATACTGTGCTTTTCCTCTGTGTCTCTGTGCCTCTGTGGTTAAACGGTTTTAATCAATGTGCTGGGAACGTGGCCGCCTGGCGGCGTGACGCCGGCATCTGCACCACCGACACCTGCGCGCTGGGCTTGAGCAAGGGTTCGACGCCGTCGACCGACGGGCCGAACATCTCCATCGCCTCGTCCATGTCGCGCACCGGCGGCTCGGCCAGTTCCTGTGCCGCCACCGGCGACAGCGTTTCCAGCACCTGGAAGGCGGTGGCGTAGGGGCTGCCGTTGGCGTCGAGCTTGCGGCCGATGGCGGCGAGCACGTGTACGGCGTCGCCGAGCAGTTCCAGGGCTTCGTCGGCCGGCAGCAGCGAAAGGAACTCGAGGAACAGCGGCACGTAGTCCGGCAGTTCGGACGCCGAGGCGTCGAAGTCGCGCTTCCAGTATTCCTCCAGCAGATCGATCATCGCCGAACCACGGTCGCGCGATTCGCCGTGGATGTGCTCGAACAGGTGCAGCGAGTGCGACGGGTTGCGGTCGAACGTGGCGACGTAGTTTTCCTGCAGCGCGATCAGGCTGGATTCCCGCAGCTGCGCGAACAGCGGCGCCAGCCGGGTGTGCGCATCGCCGTTGAAATCGGACTCGGATGCCAGCGCGTCCTCCAGCTCGGGCAAGGCCGCGAGCCAGTCGGATTCCGGATACATCAGCAGCAGGGACAGGACTTTGAAGGTTTTCATGGTTGGTTTCCTTAAAAAAGCACACAGAGAAACCCGATCAAACAGGAGGTATGTCGTAATACTGTGCTTTTCCTCTGTGTCTCTGTGCCTCTGTGGTTAAACGGTTTTAATCAATGTGCTGGGAACGTGGCCGCCTGGCGGCGTGACGCCGGCATCTGCACCACCGACACCTGCGCGCTGGGCTTGAGCAAGGGTTCGACGCCGTCGACCGACGGGCCGAACATCTCCATCGCCTCGTCCATGTCGCGCACCGGCGGCTCGGCCAGTTCCTGTGCCGCCACCGGCGACAGCGTTTCCAGCACCTGGAAGGCGGTGGCGTAGGGGCTGCCGTTGGCGTCGAGCTTGCGGCCGATGGCGGCGAGCACGTGTACGGCGTCGCCGAGCAGTTCCAGGGCTTCGTCGGCCGGCAGCAGCGAAAGGAACTCGAGGAACAGCGGCACGTAGTCCGGCAGTTCGGACGCCGAGGCGTCGAAGTCGCGCTTCCAGTATTCCTCCAGCAGATCGATCATCGCCGAACCACGGTCGCGCGATTCGCCGTGGATGTGCTCGAACAGGTGCAGCGAGTGCGACGGGTTGCGGTCGAACGTGGCGACGTAGTTTTCCTGCAGCGCGATCAGGCTGGATTCCCGCAGCTGCGCGAACAGCGGCGCCAGCCGGGTGTGCGCATCGCCGTTGAAATCGGACTCGGATGCCAGCGCGTCCTCCAGCTCGGGCAAGGCCGCGAGCCAGTCGGATTCCGGATACATCAGCAGCAGGGACAGGACTTTGAAGGTTTTCATGGTTGGTTTCCTTAAAAAAGCACTGTGCAATTCGTCATCGCGAGGCTCGCAGAGCCGTGGCGATCCAGAGTTCGTCGATGCCGCCGGCATCCTGGATTGCTTCGCGTTGCTCGCAATGACGGTGCAGAAAGATTGCGCATTTCTTAACCCGTCTTCTTCTTGGCGTGCAGCTGCGAGAGGTCGACCGGCACCGCATTTTTCCGGTTGCCGAACAGGCTGGGCTTGGAGACGCCGTCCGAGCAGCCGTTGCCGAAGGTGAAGCCGCAGCTCGACTTTTCCTCGAAGGTGTTGAGCGCCTCTTCGCGGTGTCCGGAAGGAATGACGAAGCGGTCCTCGTAGTTGGCGATCGCGAGGTAGCGGTACATCTCGTCGGCCTGCGCCGAGGTCAGGCCCACCTGATCGAGCGCGGCGGTATTGGGCTTGCCCTCCACCGACTTGCCGCGCATGTAGGCGCGCATCGCCAGCAGGCGGTCGAGCGCAGTGATCACCGGTTTTTCCTTGCCGCCGGTCAACAGGTTGGCCAGATAGGTGATCGGAATGCGCAGCGACTGGGTGTCGGGGATGATGCCGTTCATCCCCATCCGGCCGGACTCGGCCGCCGACTGGATGGGGGAGAGCGGCGGCACGTACCACACCATCGGCAGCGTGCGGTATTCCGGGTGCAGCGGGAAGGCGATCTTCCAGTCGATCGCCATCTTGTACACCGGCGACTTCACCGCGGCGTCGAGCCAGGCTTCGGGGATGCCCTCGGCGCGCGCGGCGGCGATGACGGCCGAGTCGCCCGGGTCGAGGAAGATCCTCAGCTGCGCCTCGTAGAGTTCCTTCTCGTCGGTGACGCTGGCGGCCTCCTCGATGCGGTCGGCGTCGTACAGGATCACGCCCAGGTAGCGGATGCGGCCGACGCAGGATTCCGAGCACACGGTCGGTTGGCCCGCCTCGATGCGCGGGTAGCAGAAGATGCACTTCTCGGCCTTGCCGCTTTTCCAATTGTAGTAGATCTTCTTGTACGGGCAGCCGGAGATGCACATGCGCCAGCCGCGGCACTTGTCCTGGTCCACCAGCACGATGCCGTCCTCCTCGCGCTTGTAGATCGAGCCGGAGGGGCAGGAGGCGACGCAGGTCGGGTTGAGGCAGTGCTCGCACAGCCGCGGCAGATACATCAGGAAGGTGTTTTCGAAGGTCGAGTGCATTTCCTTCTGAACGTTGTCGAAGTTCTTGTCGCGCCCGCGCGAGGAAAACTCGCCGCCGAGGTCGTCTTCCCAGTTGGGCCCCCAGTGGATCTTCTCCATCGTTCGTCCGGTGATGGCGGAGATCGGACGCGCGGTCGGCGGCGTCTGCGACAGCGGCGCCTTCTGCAGGTGCTGGTAGTCGTAGGTGAAGGGCTCGTAGTAGTCGTCGATCTCGGGCAGGTTGGGGTTGCCGAAGATGTTGGCGAGGATTTTCAGGCGGCTGCCCTGGCGCGGCTCGAGCTTGCCGTCGCCCTTGAGCTTCCAGCCGCCGTTCCACACGTCCTGGTTCTCCCACTGCTTCGGATAGCCGATGCCGGGCTTCGACTCGACGTTGTTGAACCACACGTATTCCATGCCCTCGCGCGAGGTCCACACGTTCTTGCACGTGATCGAGCAGGTATGGCAGCCGATGCACTTGTCCTGGTCCACCAGCACGATGCCGTCCTCCTCGCGCTTGTAGATCGAGCCGGAGGGGCAGGAGGCGACGCAGGTCGGGTTGAGGCAGTGCTCGCACAGCCGCGGCAGATACATCAGGAAGGTGTTTTCGAAGGTCGAGTGCATTTCCTTCTGAACGTTGTCGAAGTTCTTGTCGCGCCCGCGCGAGGAAAACTCGCCGCCGAGGTCGTCTTCCCAGTTGGGCCCCCAGTGGATCTTCTCCATCGTTCGTCCGGTGATGGCGGAGATCGGACGCGCGGTCGGCGGCGTCTGCGACAGCGGCGCCTTCTGCAGGTGCTGGTAGTCGTAGGTGAAGGGCTCGTAGTAGTCGTCGATCTCGGGCAGGTTGGGGTTGCCGAAGATGTTGGCGAGGATTTTCAGGCGGCTGCCCTGGCGCGGCTCGAGCTTGCCGTCGCCCTTGAGCTTCCAGCCGCCGTTCCACACGTCCTGGTTCTCCCACTGCTTCGGATAGCCGATGCCGGGCTTCGACTCGACGTTGTTGAACCACACGTATTCCATGCCCTCGCGCGAGGTCCACACGTTCTTGCACGTGATCGAGCAGGTATGGCAGCCGATGCACTTGTCCAGATTCAGCACCATCGCGATTTGCGCACGCACTTTCATGTTGTCACTCCTTTAAACCTTAAAAGCGTTTCACCACAGAGGCACAGAGTCACAGAGAAAAACAAAAAGGCTCAAGGGGGTTCTCCGTGCCTCTGTGTCTCTGTGGTTCATGGTTTTCATCCACGCTCGACCAGCGGACCTTCCATCCAGTCCACCTTCTTCATCTTGCGCACGATCACGTATTCGTCGCGGTTGGAGCCCACCGTGCCGTAGTAGTTGAAGCCGTACGCCAGCTGCGCGTAGCCGCCGATCATGTGCGTGGGCTTGGTGATGGTGCGCGTCACCGAGTTGTGGATGCCACCCCTGAAGCCGCTGACCTCCGCGCCCGGCACGTTGATGATCTTTTCCTGCGCGTGGTACATCAGGCACATGCCCTTGGGCACCCGCTGGCTGACCACGACGCGGGCCGTGAGCGTGCCGTTGACGTTGAACACCTCGACCCAGTCGTTGTCCACCAGCCCGGCCTGCTTCGCCTCCGGCTCGGACACCCAGACGTGCGGGCCGCCGCGGGACAGCGTGAGCATGCGCAGGTTGTCGGTGTAGGTGCTGTGGATGCCCCACTTCTGGTGCGGGGTGATCCAGTTGAGCACCAGCTCATGGTGGCCGTTCGATTTCTTGCCCAAAAGCGGCGCGATCGTCTTGGTGTCGACCGGCGGCTTGTACACGCACAGGCCCTCGCCGAAATCCAGCATCCACGGGTGATCCTGGTAGAACTGCTGGCGGCCGGTGAGGGTGCGCCATGGGATCAGCTCATGCACGTTGGTGTAGCCGGCGTTGTACGACACGTGCTCCGATTCCAGACCCGACCAGGTGGGCGAGGAAATGATCTTGCGCGGCTGCGCGACGACGTCGCGGAAACGGATCTTGTCGTCCTCCCGCGGCAGCGCCAGGTGGGTGTGGTCGCGCCCGGTGATCTTCGACAGCGCTTCCCACGCCTTCACCGCGACCTGACCGTTGGTTTCCGGCGCCAGCATGAGGATGACCTCGCAGGCGTCGATGGCCGAGTCGATTTTGGGAAGCCCCTTGGCGACGCCCTCTTCGGTGACGGTGTAATTCAGCTCCGCCAGCTGCTGCACTTCGTTTTCCGTGTTCCAGGCAATCCCTTTGCCGCCGTTGCCAATCCTGGTCATCAGGGGGCCGAGCGCGGTGAACTTCCTGTAGGTATCGCCGTAGTCGCGCGTCACCACCGTCATGGTCGGCATGGTCTTGCCGGGGATGGGGTCGACCTCGCCCTTCTTCCAGTCGCGCGCGCCCAGGCTCTGGCCCAGTTCGGACGGCGTGTCGTGCATCAGCGGGGTGAGCACTAGGTCCTTCTGCGTGCCCAGATGCTTGGCCGCGATTCCGGAGAACTTCTTCGCGATGGTCTTGTAGATGTCCCAGTCGGACTTCGATTCCCACAGCGGCTGCACCGCCTCGCTCAAGGGGTGGATGAAGGGATGCATGTCCGAGGTGTTGAGGTCGTCCTTCTCGTACCAGGTGGCCGACGGCAGCACGATGTCGGAATAGAGGCACGTGGTCGACATGCGGAAGTCGAGCGTCACCAATAAATCCAGTTTGCCTTCGGCGCCCTTGTCGTGCCACACCACTTCCTTCGGCTTGGCCTCGCCCAATTCGCCGAGGTCCGGCCCCAGCACCGCGTTCTGCGTGCCGAGCAGGTACTTGAGGAAGTACTCGTGGCCCTTGCCCGACGAACCCAGCAGGTTGGAACGCCAGACGAACAGATTGCGCGGGAAGTTCTTCGGGTTGTCCGGATCCTCGCAGGAGAACTTCAAGGCGCCGCTCTGGATCTGCTCGACCGCGTACTTGACCGGGTCGATGCCGGCGGCGTCGGCCGCGCGGGTGACCTCCAGCGGATTGGTTTCCAGCTGCGGCGCGGACGGCAGCCAGCCCATGCGCTCGGCGCGCACATTGAAGTCGATCAGCCGGTAGTCGCCCAGATTCCTGTTCGCGGTGGGCGAGAGGATTTCCGAGGCGGCCAGCTTCTCGTGGCGCCACTGGCTGGTGTGGGCGTAGAAGAAGGAGGTGGAATTCATCTGCCGTGACGGGCGATGCCAGTCGAGACCGAAGGCCAGCGGCGCCCAGCCGGTCTGCGGCCGCAGCTTTTCCTGGCCGACGTAGTGCGCCCAGCCGCCGCCCGACTGGCCGATGCAGCCGCACATCATGAGCAGATTCATGATGCCGCGGTAGATCATGTCGTTGTGGTACCAGTGGTTGAGCGCCGCGCCGAGGATGACCATGGACTTGCCGTGGGTCTTGTCGGCGTTGTCGGCGAACTCGCGCGCCACCGTGATGATGTCGGCGCGCGGCACGCCGCAGTGCTTCTCGGCCCAGGCCGGGGTGTAGGGCACGTCGTCGTCGTAGCTGGCGGCGAGGTTCGGCCCGCCGAGGCCGCGGTCGACGCCGTAGTTGGCCAGCGTCAAGTCGTAGACGGTGGCGACGCGGACGTCGCGGCCGCCGACGCTGATCACCTTGACCGGCAGGTTGCGGGTGAGCAGTTCCGGATGGTCGTCGCCGCCGAAATAGGGGAAGGCCACCTCGGCCACTTCGTCGTGGCTGCCGAGCAGGGTGATCTGCGGCTTCACGTCCTTGCCGGAGTAACCATCGCGCATTTCCAGGTTCCATGCGCCGGACTGGCCCCAGCGGAATCCGATCGACCCGTTGGGCGCCACCAGATAGCCGGTGTTCTCGTCGTAGATCACCGTCTTCCACTCGGGGTTGTTGTCCTGTCCCATGTTGCCGGTGAGGTCGGAGGCGCGCAGGGTGCGGTCGGCGATCAGCGTGCCTTCGTGCTCCTTCAGCATCACCAGCATCGGCATGTCGTTGTACTGGCGGCAGTAGGAATCGAAATACTCGCTGCGGTTCCTGACGTGGAATTCGGACAGGATGACGTGGCCCATCGCCAGCGCCAGTGCGGCGTCGGTGCCCTGGCGGGGCGCCAGCCAGATGTCGCCGAATTTCACCATCTCGCCGAAGTCGCTTGATACCGCCACGGTCTTGGTGCCCTTGTAGCGCACCTCGGTGTAGAAGTGGGCGTCGGGCGTGCGCGTCTGCGGCACGTTGGAGCCCCACACCATCAGATAGGTCGAGTTGTACCAGTCGGCCGATTCCGGCACGTCGGTCTGCTCGCCCCACACTTGGG
>JAMCVR010000114.1:23302-31298 GCA_023475455.1 Thermoplasmatota archaeon
CCGAATACACATACCAGGAATAGCTGGCGCCGCGCGGGCAGCCGCGCGGCTCGTGGTTGGGCAGGTCGGGGCGGGTGCGCGGGTAGTCGGTCTGCTGGATTTCCCAGGTGATGAGGCCGTTCTTGACGAAGATTTTCCAGCTGCACGACCCGGTGCAGTTCACCCCGTGGGTGGAGCGCACCACCTTGTCCTGCTGCCAGCGGCTGCGGTAGGCGTTCTCCCAGCTGCGGTCTTCGTTGCTGACCACGCCGTGGCCGTTGGAATATTCGGCGACGGTCTTCCTGAAGAAGGTCAGTCGGTCGAGGAAGTGACTCATTGTTTTGCTCCTTACAGTCGCTTGTCTAGGGGTTAGGAGTTAGGGGCTAGGAGTTAGGGAACATTGTTTTGTGCGCTTTCGCACAAACCCTAGCCCCCAGTTCCAAGCTCCTAGTCCCTATTCACGGATTCTTGATATAGGCATTCTTGCGCAGGTAGAACCACCAGTTCAGCACCAGGCACACGGCATAGAAGACGGCGAAGCCGTACATGGCGTTTTCGGGGGTGCCGGCCTTGATCTGCTCGCCGATTACCACCGGGGCGATGAAGGAGCCGTAGGCGGCAACCGCCGAGGTCCAGCCCAGCACCGGGCCGGCCTGCACGCGGTCGAACACCACGCCGACGGTGCGGAAGGTCGAGCCGTTGCCGATGCCGGTGGCGGCGAACAGCACGACGAAGGTGACGAGGAACTGGGTGAAGAACACCTCGGGCGTGGCCGACTGGTAGGCCTGCATCATGATGTAGCCGGCGTAGGCGGAAGCGGCGACCATGATGGCCGAGATGATCTGGGTCACGATGGAGCCGCCGACCTTGTCTGAAATCCAGCCGCCCACCGGCCGGATCAGCGCGCCGACGAAGGGGCCGATCCAGGCGTATTGCAGCGCGGAAGGCGCGTTGGGGTTCTTGACGTGCGTCCACAGACCGGTGGCGGCATCAAGCGCATGGCTGTCGCCGAAGATGACGGTGATCGACAGCGGCAGCGCCATCGAGAAGCCGATGAAGGAACCGAAGGTGACGACGTAGAGCGCGGTCATCGACCAGGTGTGCTTGTTCCTGAAAATCTCGAACTGCTTGGCGATGTTGCCCTTCATCTCGCCGAAGGCGGCGAGCTTCATCACCAGCAGGGTGGCGATCATGATGAGCGGCAGCGCCACCCACATGTTCAACAGGCCGAGTCCGGTGGGCGCAGGCAGATAAAGATACAGGCCGAGCGCCGCGGTGAGGAAGGCCAGGCCGTACAGCCAGAGGATCTTGGCGAAGGCGCTGATCGTGGAGCCGATGTTGGGCGTGACCGTCAGCAGGTTGTTCATGCCGAAGAAGCCGAGGAAGGCCAGCGGCACCAGGAAGATCAGCCAGACGAAACCGGCGTTCTGGATGTAGGTCGGGGTCCCGGCGAGAATCTTGCCGAAGATCCAGCCGCTGTCCTTCAACAGTTCCATCGAACTCCCCGCGGCGGCGCCGAAGATGCCGGCCGTCATCACCAGCGGGATCAGGATCTGCATGGTGGTGACGCCGAAGTTGCCGAGGCCGGCGTTGATGCCCAGCGCGGTGCCTTGCAGACGCTTGGGAAAGAAGGTGCTGATGTTCGACATGGAGCAGGCGAAGTTGCCGCCGCCGATGCCGGAGAGCAGCGCCAGCAACTGGAACACCCACAGCGGCGTGGTCTTGTCCTGTAGCGCGATGCCGGTGCCGATGGCGGGAATCATCAGCAGGGCCGTGGTCAGGAAGATGGTGTTGCGCCCCCCGGCGATGCGGATGAAGAACGAGGCAGGAATTCTCAGGGTTGCGCCCGCCAGGCCGGAAATGGCCGTCAGGGTGAACATCTCCTCCTTGCTGAAGGGGAAGCCGAGATTCAGCATCTGCACGGTGATGATTCCCCACATGAGCCAGATGGCGAAGCCGTTGAGCAGGCTCGGCACCGAGATCCACAGGTTGCGGTAGGCAATCTTCCTGCCGGTGGTCTCCCAGAACGTCGGGTCTTCCGGGTTCCATTCCTTGATATTGGTGGGCATGAGTTGCTCCTGGGTTGGAAAGGTCGGGAATTATTCGAGGGTGTCGGTTGCGGCCGTCCGGATCATCGGCACCTTGCGCACTTCGGTCAGATACATCCAGATCAGCGACACCCAGGTGACGCCGTACATCAGCATGAAGATGCCGCTGTTGATGCCGGTGAGGTCGACGATGGCGCCGAACAGGATGGGCAGGACGAAGCCGCCGAGGCCGCCGATCAGGCCGACGATGCCGGAGATGACGCCGATGTTGTCGGGGTATTCGTCGGAAATGTACTTGAACACGCTGGCCTTGCCGAAACCCCAGGCGATGCCGAGGGTGAACAGCAGGGCAGTGAACAGCCAGACGTTGAGTCCGAGGTGCAGCGACATTTCGCCCTTGGTGGTCTGGACGACCATTTCGGTTTGCGGGTACGAAAGCAGGAACAGGCAGACCCAGGACACCCACATCACCCACCAGGTCATCCTGTGCGCGCCGAACTTGTCGGACAGCCAGCCGCCCATGGCGCGGATCACCCCGGACGGCAGCACGAAAATGGCGGCCAGCAACGCGGCGGTCTGCATGCCGAAGCCGTATTCGGTAATGTAGTATTTGGTCATCCACAGGCTCAGCGCGACGTAGCCGCCGAACACGATGGAGTAGTACTGGCACAGCTTCCAGACGTTGGGATCCTTCAGCGCGGCAAGCTGTTGCTTGATGGTGATCCGGCCCGGCACATGGTGCGCGGTGTCGGTGTAGGTGAAGATCCAGAACAGGATGGCCATGGCGAGCATGGCGACGGCGTACACCTGCGGCACCGCCTGCCAGCCGTAAGCCACCACCAGCGCCGGCGCGACGAACTTGGTCACCGCCGCGCCGGCATTGCCGGCGCCGAAGATGCCCATTGCAAAACCCTGACGCTTCTTGGGAAACCAGCGCGCGACATAGGAGATGCCGACCGAGAAGGAGCCGCCGGCCACGCCGACGAACAGGCCGAGCACCAGGAAGTGCCAGTACGCGGTGGCGAGACTGATGAGCCAGATCGGGACGACGGTCGAAATCATCAGCACGAAGAACACGATGCGGCCGCCGACCTTGTCGGTGAGCATGCCGAGCGGCAGGCGGATCAGCGAACCGGTGAGGATGGGGGTGGCGGCGAGCAGGCCGAACTGGGTTTCGTTCAGGCCGAGGGTGGCCTTGATCGGAATGCCGATGATGGAGAACATCACCCACACGGCGAAACACGTGGTGAACGCCAGCGTGCTGAGGGTGAGCACGGAAATCTGCTTCTGGGTCTGGGTGGCCATGTTGCATCCTTTACGGTCTGTTAAAGACTTGGCGATCCGAAATGCATGAGGCAAGTGTATGCGTCCACGCGGGTATTGGAAGACGGGGTATTCCGTGCCGGAATCGGATAACTACCCCCTAAGGGGTATGGGTGATAGAACGCCAACTTCATGTTTTGGTGGGGATTGGGTGGGGATTCTCCGGCACCGCGCGGCATGTCCGGCGCACTTGAGGTAGACCTTTGTCTCCCGGGGATTGGCGGAGGGAGGCATGCTATATTCGAACCGTCGATACATCCGGTCCCGGCTTTCACATGGCGACGTCAAGCAACCGCCGCATCGCCCTTCCCCATTCGGGGCTTTCAATTTCCCCCCACGAATTTCCCCCCACGACAGGAGATTTCAATGCAGAAAAAGGCAGCAACACTCGTTCTGGCCGTTTCGCTTGCGGCTTTGCTGAGCGCCTGCGGGAAGCAGGAGCGCAGCGCGCCGGAGACGTCCGCTCCGGCACCGGCAGAGGCACCGGCACCGGCAGAGGCGGCAGCGCCGGCCGTGTCCGAGAACACGCTGGGCAAGGGCGTCTACAGCAAGACCTGCGCAATGTGTCACGCCGCCGGCGTGGCCGGTGCGCCGAAACCCGGCGACCAGGCAGACTGGGGCGCCCGCGCCGCGCAGGGCATGGACGTGCTCTACAAACATGCGATCGAAGGGTTCACGGGCGCAAAAGGCATGATGCCCGCGCGCGGCGGCGCTGCCTCGCTGACGGATGAGGAAGTCAAGGCTGCGGTGGACTTCATGGTGAGCAAGCGCTAAACCGGACGTTTCCGCAAAAAAAGAACGGGGGAGATGGCATCTCCCCCGTTCTTTTTTTTGTGTGGCCGGCGCGCGCCAGGCTATGCGCTCGATGCGAGCGCCGGATCGTCGAGCAGGGCGCGGATCAGCCGTTGCAGGTTGTCTCCGGGGGGCGCCCCGGGATGCGTGATCGGGTCCGCCGCGACGACGCCGCCGGCGTCGTGAAAGTGGTTGGGGAAGCTTGCGAGTCCGTGATGCAGGGGCGCGGTGTCGATGCCGGCCCCGGCATCGCCATGGGTCCACTGCATCGAATAGGCGTCGGGCGCGGCATAGCGCACGGTCAGCGTCACGCCGTTTTTCAGGCGGACGATCAGGGCGTCCTGCTTCTGTTCGACCGGGGAATCGAGCTGCTTGCCGAAAACCTGTTCGACCATGGCACCGAGTTCAAGATGAAGGCTCATGTCCGGCCGGCCTCCTGCATGCGTTCGGTGGCCACGGCGCGGGCCGTTTCCAGGGTGTCGGCGAGAATCCGGGCCGCCAGGTGGTATTCGTAAGCGGGATGTTCGGCCACGGCGCCGCTGCGGATCCGCGCCAGCAGCGCCGCCTCGTCCGCCGCTTCGTAATGTTTGAGCACGGCATTGCGGTTCTCGCGCAGTTCATGGATCAGCTGCGCCAGCTGTTCAAGTTCCATCGCCGCGCCGTACGCCAGGTTTCCGAAAAAATTCGCCATGACTACATCCCGCTGTCGTGAAGCGCGCCGCCGTCCAGCGCCACCAGTTCGGGCGTGATGTCGGCGAAACGGAGCACCTTGCCGCCGTATTCGGCGGCGAATTTCGCCGCGTCCGCT
Source organism: Thermoplasmatota archaeon (assembly GCA_023475455.1). The sequence goes on from JAMCVR010000114.1 coordinate 28,253, forward strand.
TCACGCGCGAAGCTGGCGATGGTCGGCCCCATCGAGCCCCGCCGTTTGCTGCCGTGGACGAAATACGCGGTCTTCGCATCGATCCAGTGGCCGCGGGGCTCGTTCCAGTCGGCCTGGCCCATGTCCTGCACGAACAGGCCGCGCACGGCCCGGGCCTGCTCGGGATTGAGGATGAGGTGGAACATTTCCACCGTGTCGCAGAAGAAAGCCGGCTCCGCCTGTCCGGCGTAATGGATCTGCGCCTTGGGGCCGGGATAGTCGGCAAGCAGCATGCCGTCGAGCTCGCAGGCGGTGCCGCGGGTGATCTCCAGCGGAACGGGCGCGGTCGCGGTATCGGCCTGCTGCCCGCAGGCCGCGAGCGCAGCGACGGCCAGGACGGCCAGGATGCGTGGATGTCGTACAGGGTTCATAGGCGGAATCTCCAGGTGGCAATCCCCAGCGGTGCGACGATCCAGGCGGCCATCACCAGGCCCAGCAGCACGGGATCGGCCAGCGCGCGGGGAAAAACGGTCGCCAGTCCGTACAGCGTACGCACGTCGTCGAGGGCGAAAATGTTGAGAATGCGGAACACGTCGGCCGGGTTCGCCAGCATCAGGTAGGGGAAAATCCCGCCGCCGTAGCTGCCGCCGGTGACGATCAGCGCGCCCAGCAGCAGCAGGTCGAACACCAGCACGAAGAAGAACCACAGCGCGATCGCCAGGCCCGAGGCACGGGTCCGGTCCGGGGCGAACGCCGACACCATGACCGCCAGGCTGAGGAAGGCCAGGCCGAGCAGGACGGAACTGAACACGAAGCCGGCGTAGTGGAACAGCGCATCCGGATTGAGTTGCGCGGCCAGCACGATGGCGACCAGGCCGAAGCCTGCCACGGTGGAAAACGTCAGGGCAGCCGCCAGGCCGAGGTATTTGCCCAGCAGCAGTTCGAAGCGGGTGATCGGCATCGACAGCAGCAGGTCTAGCGAGCCGCGCTCGCGCTCGCCGACGATGGCGTCGAAGCCGAGGATCAGCGCGATCAGCGGAATCAGGTAGATCACCAGGCTGACCAGGCTGGCGATGGTGAATTCGATCGAGCGGAAGCCGACCGTCCCCTGCTGCGCGCCGCCGAAATAGGCGATGACCAGCGCGAACGCGGTAAATACCAGCGCCACGGCGAGCACCCAGCGGTTGCGGATGCGGTCCCGGAATTCCTTGCCGGCGAGGGTGGCGACTTGTGCGAGTTCCATGGGCGGCGCCTCTTGATCTTAATCGGAAAATCCGAAGAACACGTCTTCGAGCGAGGGTTCGCGCACATGCAGGTCGAGCACCTTGCCGTCGAGGGCGGCGAGGGCTTCGAGCACCGTCATCTTGGCTTCGCGGCGGCACTGCACCGCAATGTGGCCGTCGCGCGCCTCGATGGCGCTGACCGGCAGGCGGCCGAGGACGGCGCGCACGGCGTCGAAGTCGCCGGGGGCGAGCCGGATGTCGAACCACAGCGGCAGATCCATCTGCTCGCGCAGCGCCTGGACCGTCCCGGTGGCCTGGATTCTGCCGGCAGCCATGATGGCGAGGCGGTCGACCCGCTCCTGGATCTCGGCGAGGATGTGCGAGGTCAGCACCATCGTCACGCCTTCCGCCCGGAGCCCGCGCAGGATCGCGTAGAACTCTCGGATGGCCTCCGGATCCAGTCCGGTGGTCGGTTCGTCGAGAAACAGGATGCGCGGCCGGCCCAGCAGCGCCTGGGCAAAGCCGAGCCGCTGGCGCATGCCCTTGGAGTATTCGCCGACGCGCCGTTTGGCCGCATGGATCAGGCCGACGCGCTCGAGCGCCGGAAGACATCCTGCCAACGGCGCGCCCTTCAGCCGCGAAAAGAATTGCAGGGTTTCCAGTCCGGTCAGGTTGTCGTAAAAAACCACGTTTTCCGGCAGGTAGCCGATCGTGCGCCGCACCGCGCGAAAGCCGCTGCCCGTGACCGACGCGTTGCCGATGCGAATTTCGCCCGAACCGAGCGGAATCAGGCCGAGCATCAGCTTGAACAGGGTGCTCTTGCCGGCGCCGTTGTGGCCGATCAATCCGAACAGCTCGCCGCGGCGGATGTCGAGATCGACGCCGTCGACCGCGCGCACCGCACCGTAATGTCTGGTGGCGGCGCGCGAGACGACGACCGGTTCGGCGTCCGAAGCGGGGCGGGTGTCAGCGGGCCCCGGGGTAATGCTTTCCAAGCCAGGTTCTCCAATGGTCGGTATCGGGCCGCATGCGCGGGTTCGGGTCCACGATGCTGGGGGCGCGCAGCAGGGGAAACTGCCGGCCCACCATGCGCAGGGTCTGCACGGCGGGGCTGGCGAGCAGCAGCTTCATCATGGGGTGGCGCCAGGCGAGCCGGTCGACCAGGTCGTTCGCCTCGTAAGGCACGTCGCCGATGCCGTCCCCGTTGCGGTCCCAGCCCAGGTAATTGCTCCAGTGGTTGCCTTCCTTTTCCCCCCACACCTCATCGCGCGCGGCGACATAGCGGACCTGCTCGCGGTTGGCGACGAACGCGTTGCGCTCGACCTGGTTGTTCTTCGACCCGGCCCACACATGCATGCCGACGAGGTTGTCGACCACCAGATTGCCGCGCAGCGTGTTGTACTCGGCATCGTAAATGAAAAAACCGCGCGCATTGCCGGCCACCACGTTGTGCTCCACGACGGTGTCCTGGATGGTGCGCAGCATGATGCCGTGATCGGAATTGCCCCAGGCGCGGTTGTTGCGCACGACCTGGTCGCGCACTTCCATCAGCGCGAGCCCGCCGCGGTTGAGGTAGACGTCGTTGTCTTCCCACAGGTTGTGGTAGGAATTCATGTAATGCGTGCCGTAGCGGCTGTGGTGCAGCCGGTTGCCGCGGAAGACGGCACGGTGCGAGACGTCCACGTAGATGGCGTCGCGGACGAAGCCGATGTTGTTGCCTTGAAAGCCGCACTCGCGAATCTCAGGGACACGCTCTATCCCCATCGTCATCTTCTGGCGGCCGTGGTCAGCCTGTCGCTGTTCGTATTCGCACTGGGGATGCTGCACCATGAACTGGCGCCTAT
>JAMCVR010000190.1 GCA_023475455.1 Thermoplasmatota archaeon
GCGAGATGATCGAGCGCATCGGCCTGGCCAACTTCCTCGAAGGTCTGGACATCCCGGTCGATCCCAACATGATCAGGGAGCCGCGTTCCAACCCCTACTTCCGCTCCGACGACTGGGACGAGCAGGTCGAGAAGTGGAACGAGTACAAGCAGTCCGCCGCTTAATTTTTGCTTGCCGCGGGCCCCGGTGCGAGCCCGTGCCCGCGGTTTGAACAGCTTCGTGCATTAAATCAGTTGGAGATAAAACTATGGCAGAACTACGTCCGCCTATCGAATCCGGCGCACCGGATCCGATGCCCTACATGCACCCCGTGATGGTGAAGAACTATGGCAAATGGGCTTTCCACAGCCATCCGAAGCCGGGTGTCCTGTATCACCGCGCTGAATCCGGCGACGAAATCTGGACCGTCAAGGCCGGCACCCAGCGTCAGATGGACCACTACACCATCCGCGAGCTGGCCGACATCGCCGACCGGTACGGCGACGGTTTCGTGCGTTTCACCGCGCGTTCCAACATCGAATACATGGTGGCCGACGGTTCCAAGGTCGAGCCGCTGATCAAGGCGCTGTCCGACAAGGGCTACCCCATCGGCGGCACCGCCAACTCGGTGTCCATGATCGCCCACACCCAGGGCTGGCTGCACTGCGACATCCCCGGCACCGACGCTTCCGGCGTGGTGAAGGCGCTGATGGACGAGCTGTACGACGACTTCGTCAAGTGCGAGATGCCCAACCGCGTCAAGCTGTCCACCTCCTGCTGCGAAATCAACTGCGGCGGCCAGGCCGACATCGCCATCATCGTTCAGCATACCAAGCCGCCGAAGATCAACCACGATCTGGTCGCCAACGTGTGCGAGCGTCCCTCCGTCGTGGCCCGCTGCCCGGTGGCGGCGATCCGCCCCGCCCTGGTGAACGGCAAGCCCTCGCTGGAAGTGGACGAGAAGAAGTGCATCTGCTGCGGCGCCTGCTTCCCGCCCTGCCCGCCGATGCAGATCAACGATCCCGAGCATTCCAAGATCGCGATCTGGGTGGGCGGCAAGAACTCCAACGCCCGTTCCAAGCCGACCTTCCACAAGCTGGTCGCTGCTGGCCTGCCGAACAACGCACCGCGCTGGCCGGAAGTGGGCGAAGTGGTCAAGAAGATCCTCGCCACCTACAAGGAAGACGGCAAGCCGTGGGAGCGCATGATCGACTGGATCGACCGGATCGGCTGGCCCGCATTCTTCGAGAAGACCGGTCTGCCCTTCACCAAGTATCACATCGATAACTGGCGTGGCGGTCGTGCCAACCTGAACGCTTCGGCGCACATCCGCTTCTAGGATGCGTGGGCCCCGCCGCGGTTCAGGCCGCGGCGGGTGAAGTGAAAATAATGACTGGATTTTTCGGAGTTTGACCTAGCCATGCAATTCGGCATTCTTGTAAACGAAGGGCCTTACACCCATCAGGCCAGTGATACCGCTTATCTCTTCGCCCGTGCGGCGATCGAGAAGGGTCACAAAGTTCCGCGTGTTTTTTTCTACCACGATGGCGTTTATAACGCTTCGCGTCTCGCAACGCCGCCGCAGGATGATCGTAACGTAGGCGCACGCTGGTCCAAGCTGGCGGCCGACCATGGTGTGGATCTGGTTGTGTGCGTGGCGGCTGCGCAGCGTCGTGGTATCACGGACGGCGTTCTGGGCGACAACTTCCGCATCTCGGGTCTGGGCCAGTTGGTGGAAATGGGTATTCAGTACGATCGTCTCGTGACGTTCGGCGATTGATGGCCAAAGAGTGAGATATTCGAGATGAGCGATATGGACGATATGGATGACGGCTCCGGCGTCGTCAAGAAATTCATGTTCCTGAACCGCAAGGCGCCGCACGGTACCGTGTACGCGCTGGAAGGTCTGGAAGTGGTGCTGATTACCGCCGCTTTCGATCAGGATGTGAGCATGGTGTTCACCGATGACGGTGTCTTCCAGCTGATGAAGGGCATCGACACCAAGGGCATCGAGGTCAAGGATTTCTCCAAGACCTACCGCGCCTTGGAGGGCTACGACATCGAGAAGCTGTATGTCGATCGGGCGTCGTTGGATGCACGCGGTCTGACCGAAGACGACCTGATTGTGGATGTGACGGTGCTCTCCGTCGATGAGATGGCCAATCTCATGGCCGAGCAAGACGTCGTGATCAGCTTCTGAGGGGGATAGACATGCTGCATATCGTGAACAAATCGGCCGCTGAGCGCAGCACGCTGGAAAGCTGCCTCAACATGGCCACCAAAGGTTCTGCCGTATTGCTGATCGAAGACGCGGTGTACGCGGCGACGAACGGCAACGCGGCGGCGGCGAAAATCCAGGCAGCGGCGGCTGACCTCAAGATTTACGCACTCGGTCCTGATCTGGCGGCGCGCGGCATGGCCGGGCGCGTGCTGGACGGAGTCAATGTCGTGGATTACGGCGGTTTTGTGGATCTGGTCGCAGAGCACAGCAACTGTCAGTCTTGGCTGTAACTTTTAATCAAAGGAGTATTGCTATGCCCATGGTGAATATCGCCGGTAAGGAAGTCGAAGTCGACGAAGAAGGCTATCTGGTCGACCTGTCGCAGTGGAACGAAGACATCGCCAAGTACATGGCGGCCGAAGAAAAGGTCGACCTGACCGACAGCCACTGGGAAGTCGTCAACTTCCTGCGTGAGTACTACGCCGAATACCAGATCGCGCCCGCTGTTCGCGTTCTGACCAAGGCCATCGGCAAGAAGCTCGGCCCGGAAAAAGGCAACAACAAGTACCTGTACGAGTTGTTCCCCTACGGCCCCGCCAAGCAGGCTTGCAAGATCGCCGGCCTGCCCAAGCCGACCGGCTGTATCTAAGCTGTAAACCCGTCGGGTCGCCCCGGGATTTTTCGGGGCGACATCGATTTTCGGGCGGTGTTTCCCAATCGAATGCGCCTGGGCTGTCCCGGAGTTCGCGTTTGATTCGCAAACACAACGTTGTTGGGGCATACGATTCCGTCCCGCCTTGCGGGATTTCAGCGCGTAGCTGATCGGAGTCCTTTAGGAGATAGGGCTTGTCTACTGTGACGATGATTTATGCCGGGATGTTTTACGTCGCCACCCTGTTGCTGGTGGCGGGCCTGGTTTACAAGATATTTGATTACAGCCGCACGCCTGCGCCGCTGAAGATTCCGACCACCCCTGCGCCGACGACGCAAACGGGCGTCGTCTACCGGATGGCCAAGGAAGTGGTGCTGTTCGAATCCCTGTTCAAGTCCAACAAATGGATCTGGGTGTTCGGCTGGCTGTTCCACTTCGGGCTGTTTCTGGTGCTGGCGCGTCATCTGCGCTACTTCACCGAGCCGGTCTGGTTCTGGGTCGGCATCGTGCAGCCGTTCGGCAAATACGCCAGCATCATGATGGTGTTGGGTCTGGCCGGCCTGCTGGCGCGCCGTTTCCTGGTCGACCGGGTGCGCTATATCTCGACGCCGTCCGACTACCTGATGCTGCTGCTGCTGATCGCGATCGGCGCGTCCGGCATGCTGATGACCTTCGTTGTCCATACCGACATCGTGGCGCTCAAGGCCTTTTTCATGGGCCTGATGTATTTCGACGTGCAACCCGTTCCGCAGGATCCGATCCTGCTGGTTCATCTCGCCCTGGTGGCGTTGCTGATGGTGATCTTCCCGATCAGCAAGCTGCTGCATGCGCCGGGCCTGTTCTTCAGCCCTACGCGCAACCAGGTGGACAATCCGCGCGAGCATCGCCATCTGGCGGCGTGGGCGGCCCGCCTCGATCAGAACAACTGATTCGTTGACATCGATTAACGAACACTCAAGTACGGACAAAGGACTCTCAGGTGGCTGCTGCTGAATTTGACATTCCGGAACTCAAGGACGACATCGAGATTCCCAGGTTGCGGGAAGGTGCGATGGCGCATGCCAAGTCCTTTCTTGCGCCCAAGCCGGTCCAGGATTTCATGGGCTATCCGCATGAACTGGGCGAGGACTGGAAAGAGCGGGCGATCGACAAGATGGGCGACCTGCTCGGCAAATACCGCTCGCTGAAGGTCTTCCTCGACGCCTGCGTGCACTGCGGCGCCTGCACCGACAAGTGCCATTATTACCTGGGCACCTCCGATCCCAAGAACATGCCGGTGGCGCGCCAGGATCTGATGCGCCAGGTTTACCGCCGCTATTTCACCACCGCGGGCAAGCTGTTCCCCAGGCTGGTGGGCGCGAAGGACCTGACCAAGGAGATCCTCGACGACTGGTACAGCTACTACCATCAGTGTTCGGAGTGCCGCCGCTGCTCGGTGTTCTGCCCGTACGGCATCGACACCGCCGAAATCACCATGGCCGGCCGCGAAATCCTCAACCACGTCGGCATGGGGCAGAAGTATTCCAACGAGATTCTGGGCAAGGTCCAGAAGATCGGCAACAACCTCGGTCTGCCCGGCCCCGCGCTGGTAGATACCCTGGAAGGCCTGGAAGAGGACATCGAAGCCGACACCGGCGTGCCGGTCAAGATGCCGATCGACGTGAAAGGCGCGGAAGTGCTGCTGGTCACGCCGTCCGCCGACTTCTTCTCCGAGCCGCATGTGGAATCACTGATCGGCTACGCCAAGGTGTTCCATGCCGCCGGCATCAACTGGACGCTGTCCTCGCACGCGTCGGAAGCCGGCAACTTCGGCCTGTTCAACGGCAACTACGAAACCATGCGCAAGGTCGCCATGCGCATCCGCGACGCCGCGCTGGAGCTCGGCGTCAAGCGCATCGTGGTCGGCGAATGCGGCCATGCCTGGCGTGTCGCCTACAGCTTCTGGAACACCCTGACCGGCATCGGCTACGGCGGCAACGATCCGTTCTCGATCGAAATGCAGAAGCAGCTCGATCCCGCCTATCCGCAGCCGCAGCACATCTGCGAACTGACCAACGACCTGATCAAGTCCGGCAAGATCAAGGTCGACCCGTCGCAGAACGACGATCTGGTGGTGACCTACCACGACTCGTGCAACGTGGCGCGTGCGTCGCGCATGGGGACCGAGCCGGGCGGCCAGTTCACCATTCCGCGCGAACTGATCCGGTCGGTCGTGAACAATTTCCACAACATGGCGGATGACACCATCTATGAGTCCACCTACTGTTGCGGCGGCGGCGGCGGTCTCCTGACCGACGACCTGATGGAAGTTCGCGTCAAGGGCGCGTTGCCGCGCGTCACGGCATTGAACAATGTGGTGAAGGAACACCAGGTCAATTTCATGGCCACCATCTGCGCCATCTGCAAGGCGCAGTTCACCAAGGTTTTGCCCAAGTATGGCTTCGACATGAGCATGGTGGGCGGAGTGCATCAATTGGTCAGCAAGGCGATCAAGCTGGACTGAGTCAGACCAGGCCGATTGCGATTTATCTATCTTTAGTTACGTAGGCGTTAGGAGAACCAACATGGCTGTCACGACGAACAAAGCAAAAACCGAAGGCGTTACATGGCGTCGTTATAAGGATGGCGAGTCGGAAGCCGACATCCGCTCCGCTCAGGACAGGATTTTCCAGTCGAGCTGGACGCACAAGTGCCCGGAGTACATGCTCTCCACGCCGCCCTGCCAGGGTTCGTGCCCGGCCGGCGAAGACATTCGCGGTTACCTGAACATCGTGCGCGGCATCGAGAAGCCGCCCGCAGGCGTGACCTGGCAGGAATACGCCTTCCGCCGCGTTACCGAAGCCAACCCGTTCCCCGGTGTGATGGGCCGCGTCTGTCCCGCCCCGTGCGAATCCGGCTGCAACCGCAACATGATCGAAGACCACGTCGGCATCAACTCGGTCGAGCATTTCATTGGCGACTGGGGTATCGAAAACAACATGGCCTATACTTCCACCGCAGCCGAAACCGGCAAGAAAGTGGCCGTGATCGGTGCCGGCCCCGCCGGCCTGGCGGCAGCGTATCAGCTGCGTCTGCGCGGCCACGGCGTGACCATTTTCGACGAGCACGAAGAGCTCGGCGGCATGATGCGCTACGGCATTCCCGGCTTCCGCACCCCGCGCGAAATGCTCGACGCCGAAATCAAGCGCATCATCGACCTCGGCGTCGAGACCCGCCTGAAGACCCGCGTCGGTTCCGACATCAGCTTCGAGGAACTGGACAAGAACTACGACGCCATCTTCATGGCCATGGGCGCCCAGGCTGGCCGTCCACTGCCGGTTCCCGGCGCCGAGGCCCCCAACTGCGTGACCGCCGTGGCGTTCCTGCGCGCGTTCAACGAAGGCCGTCTGCAGCACGTCGGCAACCGCGTCGTCGTCATCGGCGGTGGCGATACCTCGATCGACGTCGCGACCGTCGCCCGCCGTCTGGGCAACATCACCAAGCCCGGCACCGCGGACGATCGTCCGGAAGCCGTGATCGCGGGCCACATGGCGCAGGATGTGGCCTCCATTTCCGCCCGCGAAGGCGCCGAGGTGGTGCTGGTGTCGCGTGCCACCATCGACAAGATGGCCGCCAACAAGCATGAAGTCGAACATGCCCAGCAGGAAGGCATCGAAATCATCGGCGGCGTGACGCCTGTGGGCGTCGTGGTCGACGAGCGCGGCCGTGCCACCGCGCTGCGCGTGGCCGACTTCGTGATGGAAGGCAAAGAGACCAAGATCGTCGAGGGCACCGAGCGTGACCTGCCGGCCGACCTGATCGTGTCCGCGATCGGACAGGGCGTCGACTTCACCGGCCTCGAGCAGTTCAACAACAACAACGGCCTGATCAAGGCCGACAAGAACTACCGCTTCCCGGGCAGCGAGAAAATCTTTGTCGGCGGCGACGTGATTCGCCCGCACCTCCTGACTACCGCGATCGGCCATGCGTCCATCGCTGTCGACGGCATCGACGCCTTCCTCAAGGGCAAGGAACTCGACAAGCGCCCGAAGGTGGACGTTCACCACTTCGACGAAATCCGCAAATGGCTCGAATCCGGCCACGAGTACAGCGAAGTCCACGGCCAGATCTGGGGCACTTCGGAGCGCAAGGACATCCTGCACAACTTCGAAGACCGTTCGCAGCGCCACATCATTACGCACAACGAACTGTTCCTCGGCCACTTCCCCAATGTGCCGCGTCACGTCCGTGAAGTGACCGTGCTCGACAAGCAGGCCGCGCTGGGCAACTTCGAGGAACGTCTGCACGCGCTCTCCGACAAGGAGGTCGTCGAGGAGGCCAAGCGCTGCATGTCCTGCGGCCAGTGCTTCGAATGCGACAACTGCGTGGTCTACTGCCCGCAGACCGCGGTGTTCAAGGTGAAGAAGAAGGACAACCCCACCGTGGGCCGCTACGTCGACACCGACTACGGCAAGTGCATCGGCTGCCACATCTGTGCCGACGTCTGCCCGACCGGCTACATCGTCATGGGTATGGGTGACTGAGCGTGGCCGGAAAAATGAAACGCCTCCTGGCGCTGGGTGCTGCCGTGCTGACGATGGCTG
>JAMCVR010000219.1 GCA_023475455.1 Thermoplasmatota archaeon
GGCTTCGAGATGGTGCTGTCCAATACCTTCCACCTGTGGCTGCGCCCGGGGCTGGAGGTGATTGAAAAATTTGGCGGGCTGCACCGCTTCATGGGCTGGGACAGGCCCATCCTCACCGATTCGGGCGGCTTCCAGGTGTTCAGCCTGGGCCGGCTTCGCAAGATCACCGAGGAGGGGGTGAAATTCGCCTCGCCGATCAACGGCGACAAGCTGTTTCTGACGCCGGAAATCTCGATGCAGATCCAGCGCACGCTGAACTCCGACATCGTGATGATCTTCGACGAGTGCACCCCCTATCCCGCCACCGAAAAAGAAGCGTCCGACTCGATGCGGCTCTCGCTGCGCTGGGCGGCACGCTCGAAGACGGCGCACGCCGGCAATCCCAACGCGCTGTATGGCATCGTGCAGGGCGGCATGTACGAAGGTCTGCGCGACGAATCGGCGCGCGAACTCATTGCGATGAATTTCGACGGCTATGCCATCGGCGGCCTCTCGGTGGGCGAACCGAAGGACGACATGACGCGCATCCTCGCCCACGCCACGCCGCAACTGCCCACCGACAAGCCGCGCTATCTGATGGGCGTCGGCACGCCGTCCGACCTGGTCGCGGCGGTGGCTGCCGGCATCGACCAGTTCGACTGCGTGCTGCCGACGCGCAACGCGCGCCACGGCATCCTGTTCACCCGGCGCGGCGAAATGCGCATCCGCAACGCACGCTGGAAAACCGACACCGCGCCGATCGACGACGAATGCAGCTGCCACACCTGCGCCCATTTCAGCCGCGCCTACGTGCACCACCTGATCCGCGCCGGCGAAATCCTCGGCGCGCGGCTCGCCACGATCCACAACCTGCATTACTACCATCGCCTGATGGCCGGGATGCGCGCCGCCATCGAAACCCGGCGCTTTGCCGACTTCGCGGCGCGGTTTCAAGAGATGCAAACGCGCGGATGGTAGAATTCCACGGTTCCAATTAATCTGTCCTGATTCGGAGTTTTTACCCATGATTTCGCTTGCCCACGCACAAACCGCCGCACCGGCCAGCCCGGGTTTCGAGCAGTTCCTGCCGCTCATCATCATCTTCATCCTGTTCTGGTTCATGCTCATCCGTCCCCAGATGAAGCGCGCCAAGGAACAGAAGAAAATGCTGGCCGAACTGGCCAAGGGCGACGAAGTCGTCACAGCCAGCGGCCAGGTCGGCAAGGTCGCCAAAATCAGCGATCAGTACGTGTCGCTGGAAATCGCCGACGGCGTGATCACCCACGTACAGAAGCAGTCGATCCAGACCCTGCTGCCGAAGGGCACCATTAAAGGTCTGTAATAGTTGGGGGTTAGGAGCTAGGGGCTAGGATTTAGGGTGATGAGTGGCCTTCGGCCACGCAGCCGTTTAGCCACCAGCTTCACCCTCACCCCTATTCCCTAGCCCCTAATTCCCAGCCCCTAAAAAAATGAACCGCTTCCCGCTCTGGAAATATGTGCTCATCGGCATCACGCTGGTGGTCGCCTTCCTTTACACCCTGCCCAACTTCTTCGGCGAAGTGCCTGCGGTTCAGGTGTCGCCGGTGCGCACCACGGAGAAAGTCGATGCCGCACTGCTGGGGCGGGTGGAATCGCTGCTGAAGGCGTCTGGCGTAGCCACCAGCGGAATTGAGCTGGCGGGCAACAGCATCAAGGCACGCTTTGCCAGCACCGACCTGCAGATCAAGGCCAAGGATGTGCTGCAGAACGGGCTGGGCGAGCGCTACACGGTGGCGCTGAATCTGGTATCGGCCTCGCCGGCGTGGCTGTCCTCCATCAGCGCACTGCCGATGTACCTCGGCCTGGACCTGCGCGGCGGCGTGCATTTCCTGCTCGAAGTCGACATGAAGGCGGCACTGGAAAAGGCAGCCATCCGCTACCAGAACGATTTCCGCACCGAACTGCGCGGCGCCAAGATTCGCTATGGCCGCATCAGCCGCGAAGGCAACGCGGTCACCGTGCATTTCGCCACCCGCGACCAGCGCGATGCCGCCATCGACAAATTGGGCACGGTGTTCACCGATCTCGCCTTCACCGCCGAGGACCAGGCCGAAGGCTTCACCCTCACCGCGCGCCTGAAGCCGGAAGCCGAGAAGCAGGTGCAGGAATTCGCCCTGCAGCAGAACATCACCACCCTGCGCAATCGCGTCAACGAACTCGGCGTCGCCGAGCCGGTGATCCAGCAGCAGGGCGCCAGCCGCGTCGTGGTGCAACTGCCCGGCGTGCAGGACACCGCCAAGGCCAAGGACATCCTCGGCCGCACCGCCACGCTGGAAATCCGCATGGTGGACGAGTTGGCCGACCCCCTGGCGCTGGCGCAGGGCCAGGTGCCGTTCGGCGCGGAAATCGTGCCCAGCCGCGACGGCGGCCTGATCGCGGTGAAAAAGGACGTGGTGCTGACCGGCGACTCGATCACCGACGCCTCGCCGGGCTTCGACAACACCAGCGGCCAGGCCGCGGTGCACATCAGCCTGGACGGCAAGGGCGCACGCATCTTCAAGGACGTGACGCGCGAAAACGTCAACAAGCGCATGGCCATCCTGCTGATCGAGAAAGGCCGCGCCGAAGCGATCACCGCGCCGGTCATCCGCGAGGAAATCGGCGGCGGCCGGGTGCAGATCACCGGCATGGAAACCGCGCAGGAAGCCTCCGACGTCGCCCTGCTGCTGCGCGCCGGCGCGCTCGCCGCGCCGATGCAGATCGTCGAGGAGCGCACCGTCGGCCCCAGCATGGGCGCCGAGAATATCGAAAAGGGCATCCATTCGAACATCTGGGGCTTCCTCGCGGTGGTCGCCTTCATGGTCATCTACTACCGCGTGTTCGGGCTGTTCTCGTCGGTCGCGCTGGCGATCAACGGCTTCTTCCTGATCGCGCTGCTGTCGATGCTGCAGGCCACGCTCACCCTGCCCGGCATGGCGGCGATCGCGCTCACCCTGGGCATGGCGATCGACGCCAACGTGCTGATCAACGAACGCATCCGCGAAGAACTGCGCAACGGCGCCACCCCGCAGGCCGCCATCCACGCCGGTTATGATCGCGCCTGGGGCACCATTCTCGACTCCAACCTCACCACGCTGATTGCGGGCATCGCGCTGTTCTGGCTGGGCTCCGGCCCGGTGCGCGGCTTTGCCTGATCGCGGTGAAAAAGGACGTGGTGCTGACCGGCGACTCGATCACCGACGCCTCGCCGGGCTTCGACAACACCAGCGGCCAGGCCGCGGTGCACATCAGCCTGGACGGCAAGGGCGCACGCATCTTCAAGGACGTGACGCGCGAAAACGTCAACAAGCGCATGGCCATCCTGCTGATCGAGAAAGGCCGCGCCGAAGCGATCACCGCGCCGGTCATCCGCGAGGAAATCGGCGGCGGCCGGGTGCAGATCACCGGCATGGAAACCGCGCAGGAAGCCTCCGACGTCGCCCTGCTGCTGCGCGCCGGCGCGCTCGCCGCGCCGATGCAGATCGTCGAGGAGCGCACCGTCGGCCCCAGCATGGGCGCCGAGAATATCGAAAAGGGCATCCATTCGAACATCTGGGGCTTCCTCGCGGTGGTCGCCTTCATGGTCATCTACTACCGCGTGTTCGGGCTGTTCTCGTCGGTCGCGCTGGCGATCAACGGCTTCTTCCTGATCGCGCTGCTGTCGATGCTGCAGGCCACGCTCACCCTGCCCGGCATGGCGGCGATCGCGCTCACCCTGGGCATGGCGATCGACGCCAACGTGCTGATCAACGAACGCATCCGCGAAGAACTGCGCAACGGCGCCACCCCGCAGGCCGCCATCCACGCCGGTTATGATCGCGCCTGGGGCACCATTCTCGACTCCAACCTCACCACGCTGATTGCGGGCATCGCGCTGTTCTGGCTGGGCTCCGGCCCGGTGCGCGGCTTTGCCGTGGTGCTGTGCCTGGGCATCCTCACCTCCATGTTCAGCGCGGTAACCATATCGCGCGCCATGGTCAACCTCACCTACGGCCGCCAGCCGCGGCTCGCCAAAGTTTCCATTTAAGGCCACGCCATGCTGGAATTTTTCCCGTTCAAGAAAACCATCCCCTTCATGAGCTGGGGGAAGGTGACGACCGCGATTTCGCTGCTCACCTTCCTGTTCTCGGTGTGGGCGCTGTGGGACAAGGGCCTGAATCTGGGCGTCGACTTCACCGGCGGCACGGTGCTGGAAGTGCGCACCAGCCAGCCAGCCGATCTGCACGCCATCCGATCTGCGCTGGAAAAGACCGGTCTGCCCGAAGTCTCGGTACAGAACTTCGGCACCAGCCGCGACGTGTTGATCCGCCTGCCAGTCAGGGGCGGCGCCAATGCCGCGGAAACCAGCAACCGCGTGATGCTCGCTTTGAAGTCGGTAGACGCCACGGTCGAACTGAAGCGCGTCGATTTCGTCGGCCCGCAGGTCGGCAAGGAGCTTTACGACAACGGCGCGCTGGCCCTGCTGGTGGTCGCCTTCGGCATCATGGCCTACTTGGCGATCCGCTTCGAATGGCGTTTTGCGTTGGCGGGGATGCTCGCCAACCTGCACGACATCGTCATCATCCTCGGCGTGTTCGCCTTCTTCCAGTGGGAGTTCACCCTCACCGTGCTGGCCGGCGTGCTGGCAGTCCTCGGCTACTCGGTCAACGAGTCGGTGGTGGTGTTCGACCGCATCCGCGAAAACATCCGCAAGATGCGCGGCGCGACCATCCCGCACATCATCGACGATGCCATCACCCGCACCATGAGCCGCACCATCATCACCCACGGCTCCACGCAGATCATGGTGCTGTCGATGCTGTTCTTCGGCGGCGAGGCGCTGCACAACTTCGCCCTCGCGCTCACCATCGGCATCATGTTCGGCATCTACTCGTCGGTGCTGGTCGCCAGCCCGCTGCTGCTGATGTTCGGCGTCAAGCGCGAGCACTTCATCAAGCCGGCGGAGAAAAAAGAGGAAGCCGTCGTTTAACGGCGGCTTGTCATTGCGAGCGTCAGCGAAGCAATCCAGAATGCCCGCCGAGCCGACGCCGCTGGATCGCCACGGCTCTTCGAGCCTCGCGATGACGGCCTGAAACCACGCGCTTAACGCCCATGCTCCACGACTTCATCGCCTGGATCCTCGCCACCGTCAACGACTGGGGCTATCCCGGCATCTTCATCCTGATGGCGCTGGAATCCACCGTGCTGCCGGTGCCGAGCGAACTGGTGCTGATCCCGGCGGGCTACCTCGCGCACCAGGGACAGATGAACTTCGGGCTGATCGTGCTGGCATCGACCGTTGGCAGCCTGGTCGGCGCCTCGTTCAACTATTACGTGGCGATGTGGGTGGGGCGGCCCTTCCTCGAACGCTGGGGACGCTTTTTTTTCGTGCGGCCAGAACTGCTGCACAAGACCGATGCCTTCTTCTTCCGTCACGGCGCGGTCTCGACCTTCACCGGCCGCCTCATCCCCGGCATCCGCCACCTGATCTCCATCCCCGCCGGGCTGACGCGCATGAACCTCGGCGCCTTCGCGTTCTACACCAGCCTCGGCGCGGGACTGTGGTCGCTCGTCCTCACCCTGTTCGGCTACTTCCTCGGCGGCAACGAAGCGCTCATCCAGGAATATCAGCACCACATCACCGTCGGCGTCATCGCGTTTGTTGCGCTGATTATTGGTGGGTATGTGTGGTGGCAAAAGCGGCGCTGAGGCAGTGCGAAAAAAGGCTGGATTCGACCCGAAGCGGCCTTCAGGTCAAGTCAGCAAGCGGACGTTCGGCGAAACGGTGGAACACTTCGTGCGTCTACTTGGGGCGCGCCTGCGCAAGAAACTTAAGGACCCCAAAGCCTTTGTGATTCTCTTAAACTTTCGCCGAGCCGACGCCGCTGGATCGCCACGGCTCTTCGAGCCTCGCGATGACGGCCTGAAACCACGCGCTTAACGCCCATGCTCCACGACTTCATCGCCTGGATCCTCGCCACCGTCAACGACTGGGGCTATCCCGGCATCTTCATCCTGATGGCGCTGGAATCCACCGTGCTGCCGGTGCCGAGCGAACTGGTGCTGATCCCGGCGGGCTACCTCGCGCACCAGGGACAGATGAACTTCGGGCTGATCGTGCTGGCATCGACCGTTGGCAGCCTGGTCGGCGCCTCGTTCAACTATTACGTGGCGATGTGGGTGGGGCGGCCCTTCCTCGAACGCTGGGGACGCTTTTTTTTCGTGCGGCCAGAACTGCTGCACAAGACCGATGCCTTCTTCTTCCGTCACGGCGCGGTCTCGACCTTCACCGGCCGCCTCATCCCCGGCATCCGCCACCTGATCTCCATCCCCGCCGGGCTGACGCGCATGAACCTCGGCGCCTTCGCGTTCTACACCAGCCTCGGCGCGGGACTGTGGTCGCTCGTCCTCACCCTGTTCGGCTACTTCCTCGGCGGCAACGAAGCGCTCATCCAGGAATATCAGCACCACATCACCGTCGGCGTCATCGCGTTTGTTGCGCTGATTATTGGTGGGTATGTGTGGTGGCAAAAGCGGCGCTGAGGCAGTGCGAAAAAAGGCTGGATTCGACCCGAAGCGGCCTTCAGGTCAAGTCAGCAAGCGGACGTTCGGCGAAACGGTGGAACACTTCGTGCGTCTACTTGGGGCGCGCCTGCGCAAGAAACTTAAGGACCCCAAAGCCTTTGTGATTCTCTTAAACTTTCTGTTGTTGTAGAGATGAGTACCCCGTTCAGTTCAGCCAGACTGTGGACCTAAACCACGCCGAAACATAATCTTTTGAGGCCATCAAGTGAACGACAACATCGCTTCGCTGTCAGCAGACCGACCGTCCACCGACCCGGCGAAGGACCTCTTCGGTCACGCCCCTTTTTCGAAAACGCTCGCGAACGCGATTCGTGGTTATCGAGGCAGCGACGGCATCGTCCTGGCCCTGTATGGCCCTTGGGGCTCGGGCAAGTCCACTGCCCTAGCCTACGTCGAGCATGAACTGGAACAAGGCCCTGAGAGCGACCGTCCTGTGGTTGTGCCATTCAACCCTTGGTGGTTTTCAGGACAAGAGCACCTAGCCAGGGCTTTCCTCGGCCAACTTCAGGTTGTGCTGCCAGAGAAGTACGCCGGCTTTAAGGCGCTGGGCAACAAACTATCCGAATTCTCCAGAGCACTGGGGGGCGCTGCTGATGTGGCGGGCGCAGCATTCGGCATTCCTCTGGGCGGCAAAGCCATCGCGGCAGGTGCCAAGCTTCTGGCGACCAAGCCCAAGGATGTGCCGGCGTTAAAGAAAACACTTTCGCAACTGCTGATTGAACAGAAGAAGCGCATTCTGGTCGTCATCGACGACATTGACCGCCTGGCTCCCGATGAGGTGCGACAACTGTTCACCGTCATCAAGGCACTGGCGGACTTCCCCTACATTACCTACCTGCTGGCCTTCGACCGTGATGTGGCAGCCAGCGCCATC
>JAMCVR010000201.1 GCA_023475455.1 Thermoplasmatota archaeon
ATGGGGCGGCCGTATTGGACGGTGGTGTCGATGCCGAAGGGCTGGCGATACTGCTCGTGATGAATGCGCTTGTCCGCAAGGCCCGCCGCCCGTTCGACGCGCTCCTGTTTCTTGCGGCGGTAGCGCTTGAAGGCGAAGCGGCCGATGGTGACGAGGTCGAACAACAGCACGCCGTAACGCAGCGGCGTCACCAGCAGGCCCTTGAACAAATATTCCGGCCGATGCCCCTTGGCCACCGTGACCAGGATGCCGGTGGCGACGGCCGTTTCCGCCGCCACCGTGATCGCCAGCGGTTCCCACAGCTGTAGCAGGATCATGATCAAGAGGGCGGTCGGGAATGCCACTTTCTCGAACGCCGACATGAACAGCACCCAGCCGATGGGGCGGCCGTATTGGACGGTGGTGTCGATGCCGAAGGGCTGGCGATACTGCTCGTGATGAATGCGCTTGTCCGCAAGGCCCGCCGCCCGTTCGACGCGCTCCTGTTTCTTGCGGCGGTAGCGCTCGAAGGCCTTGAACGGGCTTCTCATCAGTTCGTCGAAGTAGTGGCAGCTTTGCAGGAAGGAGGAGGACCACAGGTAGATCTGCCCCGGCACGCGGCCCACTTCCGGCTCCTGCGAGCGGGCGCAGACGTCGGTGAGCTGGATGTTGCGGTAGCCGTTGTCGTTCATCGCGAAGCCGATGAAGATGTCTTCCGAGTTGGTGAGGTCGTCGCCCAGGATCGGCTCGTAGCGGTCGAACACGATGGTCTTCAGCACGTCCCGGCGATACGCGACGGCACAGCCCACCGGGTTGAGGATGCTGCCGAAGAAGGCCATCTGGCCCACGTACACGAATTTCTGCAGGAAGTAATACAGCACGTCGCGGTACGTGTCGGTGATGCCGCGCTGCAGGTGGTGAAACCAGCCCACCCTGGGATAGACGGTGGCTTCGGGGTGAGCACTCAGGAATTTTTGCAGCGCCTTCGTATCCAGCATCGCGCGGCGGTCACGGTCGCGCAGCGGCAGCACGGTGCCGCAGGCGCTGGCGATGCCGGCGCCCTGGTAGAGCTCTTCCACCACGCGGTCGATGTAGTCGTCCGATTCCAGCACCGTGTCGCCGTCGAGGATGAATTCGACGTCGGAGTCGAACTCGCGCGACTGGCGTTTCAATGTGGGCGTCTTGCCGATGGAGTGCGCACGCCGGATCGCGATCAGCTCCATGCCGTTCAGTTCGCAGAAGGTCTGGGCGTATTCGACCGTGCGATCCCGGCTGCCGTCGTCGATGAGGATGATGCGCGTGGGCTTGCGGGTCTGGCGCGCCAGCGAGGCCAGGCACAGCGGGATGTTGCTTTCCTCGTTGAAGGCGGGGATCACCACGTCGACGGTGGCGTCGCGCCAGTCTTGCGCCGGATTGGGGACGGTTTTGTCCGGCCCGTGGATCAGGCCGATGATGCTCAGCACCGTGTTCGGGCTGAGGATGAAATAGGGCGTGGTCGCCATGGGCGGCTATTCTAGGCCACTCTAGGCAGCTTGCCGGTTTTTTTGGCATTCCCTCTCGATCAGGTCATCCAGCGTGTCGCTCAGGCGCCATTCCGGCTCGAAGCCGGTGAGTGCGCGCAGCTTGTTGAGTACCGGGCGCCGGTGCGTGACGTCCTCGAATTCCTCGCCGTAGGCGTCCCTGTAGGAAATGAACTGCAAGGACGAGGCGCTGCGGGCGCGTTGCACGATCAGGTCGGCCAGGTCGCGAATGGAGATTTCCTGGTCGTTGCCGACGTTCACCACCTCGCCCCAGGCCTCCGGGCAGCCGGCGAGACGGTCCAGCGCCACCACCGTGTCGCGCACATCGCAGAAGGAGCGCGTCTGGTCGCCTTCGCCGTAGACGGTGAGCGGCTCGTTCTTCACCGCCTGCTTGACGAAGCTGGGCACCACCATGCCGTAATGCCCCACCTGGTTCGGCCCGATGGTGTTGAACAGGCGCACGACCACGATATTGAGGCCGTATTGGCGCGCATAGGAGAAAGCGAGGAACTCGTCCGCCAGCTTGGTCACGGCATAGGTCCAGCGCAGGCGGCCGGCGGACGGCAGCACGATGTGGTCGGTCTCGGCGAAGCTGCGCTCGGGATTGAAGCCGTACACCTCCGAGGACGAGGCGACGATGACCTGCGGATTCCAGCCGCCGCGGTGGATGGCGCGCAGGATCCGCTCGGTGCCGGTCATGTTGGTCGCCATCACCGCCACCGGGTCTTCCAGCACTTTTTTCACGCCGACGACGGCGGCCATGTGGTAGATGCGGTCGGCCCAGGCGACGGCCTTGTCGAGGCCGTTCCAATGGAGGATATCCGCCTCGGCAAAGCGGAAAGCGGGATGGCCGCGAAAGGGATCGATGTTCGCGAGGGAGCCGGTGCTCAGATTGTCCACCACATGCACCTGATCGCCGTTCGCCAGATGGCGCTCCGCCAGATGCGATCCGATGAATCCTGCGCCGCCCGTGATCAAAACATGCATGTCGTGCCCCCTCTCCGAATTTTCGCCGGTCCCTGCCGAACGATGAACAGGCCGGTTGTGAGGCCGAAATTAAAATCCCAATAAAAACAATGAGTTGTTTGGTTGTTTTGGGATATCAGACCGTCATTGCCGCTCCTGTCCGGATGACTGCAAGGAGCGTACCAATTCGGCGGGTATCGTGGTCGGACCGTCAAAGGCAGCTTTTGGGGGCATTCCTGTCCCTATTTCTTGCGGCAGCGGCTTTTTGGGCGCATTTTCGGGGCGGCTTTCCGGTTGTCATCTGCCCATCACCAATTTTTCCTATGGTTAATCAGGAGAGGACGCTTCTTTTCGTCAATGGCACAGCCGTTGCTTGAGGACGAACAAATGACAGCGAACGTCACGCGGAAGTATCGGCGCGGCAGGAACCGGTATTCAGGGAGAAACGCTGATGTCTTCGTCGGTGCGCGTGAAAGAGCAGCAGGAGGAGTTGTCCGGGCCGTTGCACCGTCCGGTATGCAGGCAGTTGAAAGCGCATCAGGCCGCGATGGCGGCGGTGCATATGCGCGACCTGTTCGCGGATGATCCGGCACGCTTCGAGCGGTTTTCGCTGCAGGTGGGCGAGGTGCTGCTGGATTACTCGAAGAACCGCATCACCGACGAGACCATGAGCCTGCTGGTGCGGCTGGCCGAGGAAGCCGACGTGGCGGGCTGGCGCGAGCGCATGTTTACGGGCGAGAAAATCAACCACACGGAAAACCGTGCGGTGCTGCACGTGGCGCTGCGCAACCGCAGCAATCATCCGGTGCGGGTCGACGGCGAGGACGTGATGCCGAAGGTGAATGCCGTCATCGAGCGCATGGGCACGTTTGCCGAGGCGGTGCGCAGCGGACAGTGGCGCGGTTACACCGGCGAGCGCATCACCGACGTGGTGAACATCGGCATCGGCGGCTCGGATCTGGGGCCGCAGCTGGTCTATCAGGCGCTGAAGCCGTATCGTCATCCGCGCCTCAAGCTGCATTTCATTTCCAACGTCGACGGTGCCCACGTGAAGGAAACGCTGGAGGCGCTGAACCCGGAAACGACGCTCTTCATCGTGTCGTCCAAGACCTTTGCCACGCAGGAAACGATGACCAATGCGCATTACGTGCGCGAATGGTTTCTGGCGCAGTCGCAGGCGGTCAAGCACATCGCGAGGCATTTCGTCGCGGTGTCGACCAACCGCGAGGCGGTGGCGGCGTTCGGCATCGACCCGGCCAACATGTTCGAGTTCTGGGACTGGGTGGGCGGTCGCTATTCGCTGTGGTCGGCGATCGGGCTGTCGGTCGTGCTCGCGGTCGGCGCGGAGCGCTTCGTCGAGCTGCTGGAAGGGGCGCAAGAGATGGACGCGCATTTCCGCCATGCGCCGCTGGCGCAGAACATGCCGGTGATTTTGGCGCTGCTGGGCGTCTGGTACAACAACTTCTTCGGCGCCGAGTCGCAAGCGATCCTGCCTTACGACCACTATCTGCGCAGCCTGCCCGCCTATCTGGAGCAGGCCGACATGGAGTCGAACGGCAAGTCGGTCGATCGTGATGGCAGGGTGGTCGACTATTCCACCGGCGCGATCGTCTGGGGCGCCACCGGCATCAACGGCCAGCACGCCTTCTACCAACTGCTGCACCAGGGCACCAAGATGATTCCGGCCGACTTCATCGTGTCGGTCGAATCGCACACCGAGCTGCAGGAGCACCACGACATCCTCATCGCCAACTTCCTGGCGCAGACCGAGGCGCTGATGCGCGGCCGCACGCGCGAGGAGACCCTGCTTGAAATGGGCTCGCCCGAGGGGAGCCCGGCGCAGACCGGCCAGTTCGTCTCGCACAAGGTGTTCGACGGCAACCACCCCAGCAACGCGATCCTGCTGCAGAAGCTCACGCCGCACGCGCTCGGGATGCTGATCGCCCTGTATGAGCACAAGATTTTCGTGCAGGGGGTGATCTGGAACCTGAATTCCTACGACCAGTGGGGGGTGGAACTCGGCAAGCAGCTCGCCAGCCGCATCCTGCCCGAACTGCACGCCGTCGCGCCGGTGGGCGGCCACGATGCCTCGACCAATGCGCTCATCAATTACTATCGGCGCATGAGCCGGCGCATGACTGGCCTATAGTGAAAAAATGGAGTTGATCGCAGGCGATATCGGGGGAACAAAAAGCAGGCTGGCCTGGGTGACGGGTGAGGCGGGAGGCGCGCGGCAGCTGCGTGTCGAACGTGAGTATGCGAGTGCCGCGTTTGTCACGGCGGATGATCTGATTCGCCAGTTCATTGCGGATGCCCGACTGCCGGTTTCCGCGGATCGCCTGTTGCTGGCGCTGCCGGGGCCCGTGCATGCCCAACACGCCACACTCACCAACCTGGACTGGACGCTCGATGCCGCCGACATGGGAGCCACGCTGGGCATAGCCAGCGTGCGCTTCATCAACGATTTTCAGGCGGCCGCGGCCGGGGTGGCGACGCTGACGGCTGCCGATATGCTTGCCCTGAACCCGCAGCCGGCCGAACCCGGCGGGGTGCGCGCGATCACCGGCGCCGGCACCGGACTGGGGCTGGCCTTCATGGTGGCCGATGGCAGCGGCCGCACCCGAAATTTCGCCAGCGAAGGCGGGCACATCGATTTCGCGCCGGCCAACGCGATGCAGGCGCGCCTGCTCGAATACCTGCGTGCCCTCCATGGCCATGTGTCGTGGGAACGGGTGGCGTCAGGATCGGCGATGAATGACCTGTATCGCTTCTGCTGTGCCGGGCAGAACACCGTGCCGCCCGACGGGGAGGTCGACGGCGAAGGCCTGGTCGCGCGTGCCGGAACCGGCGATCCGGCGGCCGAGGCCGCGCTCGATCTGTTCATCGACTCATACGGAGCCTGGGTCGGCAATGTGGCGCTGCTGTTCCAGCCGCGCGGCGGTCTGTATGTCGCGGGCGGCATTGCCGGCCGCCTGCGGGCGCGCATGCGGTCGCCGCGCTTCATGGCCGCTGCCGTCGACAAGGGGCGGATGCGCGGCGTGGTCGAGCGCACGCCGATTTTCCTTATCATCAACCCCAGGCTGGGCGTGCAGGGCGCGATTGCGACTGCGTTTGCCCAACCCTGATCAATCTGTGGGCGTCGCATTATCTATCAAACCAGCAGCAATCCGGAGCGGGACATGACGATTTCCAAGGAAGAACAGGCGCGGCTCTACCGCTACTACACCGAACCGAAAATGGTGAGCGAGCTGACGCGCAAGACGCTGGCGCTGGTGCTGGCGGGCGGCGAGGGCTCGCGGCTGAAGAACCTGACCGCCTGGCGCGCCAAGCCGGCGGTGCCGATCGGCGGCAAATACCGCATCATCGACTTTCCGCTGTCCAACTGCGTCAACTCGGGCATCCGCCGCATCGGCGTGCTGACGCAATACAAGTCGCACTCGCTGATCCGTCACCTGCAGCGCGCGTGGGGCTTCATGCGCGCCGAGATCGGCGAGTTCGTGGAAATCCTCCCGGCGCAGCAGCGCACCAACAAGAAGGAGTGGTACCAGGGTACGGCCGATGCGCTGTTCCAGAACATCGACATCGTGCAGCGCCATCATCCGGAGTATGTGCTGGTGCTGGGCGGCGATCACGTCTACACCATGGATTATTCGGAGATGCTGCTGTATCACGTGCAGACCGGCGCGGACTTCACCATCGGCAGCATCGAGGTGCCGGCGGCCGAAGCGAGCGGATTCGGCGTGATGTCGGTCGACGCGGACATGCGCATCACCCACTTCACCGAAAAGCCGGCAAAACCCGATTGCATTCCCGGCAAACCCGGCATCGCGCTGGTGTCGATGGGCATCTATATCTTTTCCAAGGATTTTCTCTACAAGACGCTGATCGACGACGCGGGCAACACCCAGTCCAGCCACGACTTCGGCAAGGACATCATCCCCGCCAGCATCGCCGAGTCGCGCGCAATGGCCTTCCCTTTCCGCACCCGGGACGGCAAGCCGGCCTACTGGCGCGACGTGGGAACCCTCCACTCCTACTGGCAGACCAACATGGAACTGTGTTCGATCGAGCCCGAGCTCAATCTGTACAACCGCGAGTGGCCGATCTGGACCTACCAGCCGCAATACCCGCCCGCCAAGTTCATTTTCGACGACGAGGGGCGGCGCGGCGAGGCGATCGACTCGCTGATCGCCGGCGGCTGCATCCTGTCGGGTGCGCGGGTCAAGCGTTCGGTGCTGTTCTTCGCCACCACGGTGGAAAGCTACAGCCTGATCAAGGACAGCGTGATCCTGCCCAAGGTCAACATCGGCAGAAACTGCCGCATCAACCGCGCCATCATCGACAAGGGCACGGTCATCCCGGACGGCATGGTCATCGGCGAAGACCCGGTCGAGGACGCCAGGCGTTTTCTCGTCACCCCCGAAGGCATCGTGCTGGTGACGCCGGCCATGCTCGGCCAGAACATTTATGCCAGGTGGCAGGACGAATATGAGGGCTAATTCACTCAACGTGGTGCTGTGCTGGCACATGCACCAGCCGTATTACCGCGAGGGCCTCAAGGGGGCGTATCACCTGCCCTGGGTCTATCTGCACGGCATCAAGGATTACAGCGACATGGCCGCGCATCTGGAACGCCATCCGGCGATGCGCGCGGTGGTGAATTTCGTGCCGGTGCTGCTGGAACAGCTGGACGACTATGCGCAGCAGCTCGACGTGTTGCTGAAGCAGGGCAGGCCCACCCAGGATCACACGCTGAATCTGCCAGGGGGGCGACTGGAAAGCAAAAAGGGCGCGAACCGGCAAAACCCGATTGCATTCCCGGCAAACCCGGCATCGCGCTGGTGTCGATGGGCATCTATATCTTTTCCAAGGATTTTCTCTACAAGACGCTGATCGACGACGCGGGCAACACCCAGTCCAGCC
>JAMCVR010000207.1:0-3414 GCA_023475455.1 Thermoplasmatota archaeon
TTGGGCTGGATGAGTTCGATCTGCGCCAGCAGATAGGGCCGGCACGCGGCCACCTCGTCCGGCTCGGGGTTGCGGTTGCCCGGGGGGCGCGATTTCAGCACGTTGGTGATGTAGACGTTGTCGCCGCCACACCACCACCTGATGGCGGCCGAGGTCGGAAAAATAATTGACGCGAAAACGCAGCGCGGAATGCAGAAGTTTCATATGGGTTTAAATATCAGGTCAAAAAACAAATCTCACCACAGAGACACAGAGGAAAGACAAATAGATTGAACGGTTTTCTCTGTGCCTCTGTGGTGAAGGGTTTTACAAGTTCTGCATCGTCCGCCGCGCCAGACACAGGTCCTCCCACGCGCGCGCCTTGTCGGGCAGGTTGCGCAGCAGGTAGGCGGGATGGTAGGTCACCACCAGCGGCACGTTCCGGAACCGGTGCACGCGCCCCCTCAATCGTCCGATCGCCTCGTCGGTGTCGAGCAGGCTCTGCGCGGCGAAGCGCCCCAGCGCGAGGATGAGCTTGGGCTGGATGAGTTCGATCTGCGCCAGCAGATAGGGCCGGCACGCGGCCACCTCGTCCGGCTCGGGGTTGCGGTTGCCCGGGGGGCGCGATTTCAGCACGTTGGTGATGTAGACGTTGTCGCCGCGTTTCAGGCCGATCGATGCCAGCATGGCGTCGAGCAGCTTGCCCGCCTGGCCGACGAAGGGCTCGCCCAGCCGGTCTTCGTCGGCGCCCGGGGCCTCGCCGACGATCAACCAGTCGGCATTGCGGTCGCCCACGCCGAGCACGCCCCGGGTGCGGGTGGCGGAGAGCTTGCAGGCGGTGCAGCGGGCAAC
Source organism: Thermoplasmatota archaeon (assembly GCA_023475455.1). Next base: position 832 of record JAMCVR010000207.1, read on the forward strand.
GGCGTCGGCGAGCGTGTCCCAGGTGTAGGGGGGTGAGGCGTCAGGGGTGAGGGGTGAGGCGGATGTCTCGCGCAGGCGCCAGACGGGACCGATCCCGAGTTCGTTGAAGACGTCGTCGCGGCTCAGCATGTCAGTTCGCGCTTCATGATGAGCGCGTCCTCGCGGCCGTCGCGCGCCGGGTAATAGTCGCGCCGTACCGCCAGATCGACGAAACCGCTGCTGTGATACAGCGCGATCGCGGCTGTGTTGGAGGCCCGCACCTCCAGAAACAGGCTGCTGGCCTTGTGGTCGCAGGCGCGTCCCACGCAGTGGTCGAGCAGATCGCGCCCGAGGCCGTGGCGGCGCCACATCGGCGCGATGGTGAGGTTGAGCAGATGGGCTTCGCCCGCCGCCGCCATCATGACGTAATAGCCGATCACCTCGCCCTCGGCTTCGCGCACCCACATGCTGTATCCGGCATGGATCGAATCCGCAAAATTGCCGGACGTCCACGGATACTCGTAGCTCGCCAGCTCGATGCGGTGGATGCGCGGCAGGTCGGCCTCGGTCATCGGGCGCAGGCGGTGCGCGATCTCGTGGACCGGAATGTCTGGCGGGGCGTTCATGCGGATTTTTTCCGGCGGCGTTCGTCCACCGTCAGCGCGACTTTGTCGCGCAGATAGATCGGCGCGGCGAGCGCGGCGTCCCCGCCCTCGCCGCGCGCAAAAGCCACGATGGCTAGCGGCGCCATCGCCGCGGCGTCGGGCATGAGGGTGTCGTCGATTCGAATGAGCTGCGCCGCCAGGCGCGGGCGCAAGACCTCGCCCAGCGCGGCAAAGCCGTTGCCGGCGCCGACCCAGCCGCCGCCGGCCGGCACCGCCACCGACCCGGGCAGCGCCAGCTGCGGTTCGCTGACGGCGCGCCAGCCTGCGCCGTCGCGCCGGTACGCCGCCCAGTAGACCTCGGCCATGCGCGCGTCGAGCACGGTCAGCACCTGCCCGGCGCCGCTCTGCTCGGCGATCGATTCCAGCGTGGAGACGCCGACCACCGGCAGGTCGGCGCCGAACGCCAGGCCCTGCGTCACCGCGCAGGCGATGCGCAGGCCGGTGAACGAGCCGGGGCCGGCACCGTAGCCGATGCCGTCGAGCTGGCGCAGGCTGATGTCCGATTCGCGCAGCAGTTCGTCCACCATCGGCAGCAAGAGAGAGCTATGCCGCTGTTCGGCCAGCACCCGGCGCGTCTGGATGCGGCCCTCCAGCCACAGCGCGGCCGAACACCATTCGGTGGAAGTATCGAGTACGAGCAATTTCATCCGTGCAATTTTACCGGTTGCCGCGGTAGACGACGCGGTAAATCGCACCGGCGTGGTCGTCCGACACCAGCAGGCTGCCGTCCGGCATCACCAGCACGTCGGCCGGCCGGCCCCAGGCCGCCTCGCCCTGCAGCCAGCCGCTGACGAAGGCTTCATAGCTCACCGCACGCTTGTCCTGCAGGCGCACCACGCTGACGCGGTGGCCGCTTTTGCTGCTGCGGTTCCACGAACCGTGCTCGGCGATGAAGACGGCATTGCGGTAGCGCTCGGGGAATTGCCTGCCGGTATAGAAGCGCATGCCCAGGCTGGCCACGTGCGCGCCCAAGTTCTGCGCCGGCGGCACGAATTCGGCGCAGCGCCGGGTTTTTCCAAACTCGGGATCGGCGATCGTGCCGCCGTGGCAATACGGGTAGCCGAAGTGCTGGCCGGGCCGGCTTGCGCGATTGAGCTCGTCCGGCGGCGCATCGTCGCCGAGCCAGTCGCGGCCATTGTCGGTGAACCACAGTTCGCCGCTCTGCGGCTGCCAGTCGAAGCCCACGCTGTTGCGCACCCCACGTGCCACCACCTCGATCTTGCCGCTCGCCACGTCGAGCCGGGTGATGACAGCGTACTTGTCCGGGTCGGGCGCGCAGATGTTGCACGGCGCGCCCACCGGCACGTAGAGCTTGCCGTCGGGGCCGAAGGCGATGAATTTCCAGCCGTGGTGGGGGTCGCCCGGGTAGCCGCTGCTGACGACTTCGGGGCGTGGCGGCTGGTTCAGGCGTGCTTCGATATCGCGCAGCCGCAGGATGCGGCTGACCGCCGACACGTACAGATCGCCGTCGCGAAACGCCACCCCCACCGGCAGACTCAAGCCGGCGGCAATCACGACCGGCTTGCGCGAGCCTTGCAGCGGAATCGCGTAGACCTTGCCGGCGCGCATGCTGCCGACGAACAGGGTGTCGTTGCCGAGCGCCATTTGCCGCGCGTTCGGCACGCGGGCAAACAGTTCGATCGCGAATCCGGGGGGCAGCTTCAGGCGGGATACCGGCAAATCGGCTGCAACTGCCTGCGCCAGCCAGCCGAACGCCATCACGACGAATACGATCGGTCGCTTCATGACCTCCTCCTTCAGGGCCGCAGGGGAATCAGGATCTCGAAGCGCACCCGCGACCACGGGTCGCGCACCTCGGCCAGGCGGACGATGCGGGCCACCAGCGTCTGGCCGCCATCCATCAAACGCGCCACGTCGGCATTCTCGCGGCGCGGCACGTAGCCGATCTTGTGGCCCCGCCACTCCACCCGAACCGCGC
>JAMCVR010000207.1:3502-7348 GCA_023475455.1 Thermoplasmatota archaeon
CTGAAACCCGGCCAGCGGCGAATCCTGCAGCAGGATGTGCGCGGCGACCTGGGCATGGAGCGGCTGCGCCCACACCCAGGCCAGACACAGCAACGCCAGCCGACGATGCATGGGGAATCCGGATCTCAGGTTCAGAATCGAGCATTCTACTGAGAAATCCGCCCCCCGATCCGCACGGGCACGCAGGTTTCAGCTTTACTTATTTCACTCGACAAGCAGCCATCCGCTTGAGGTAGGATGAATGCATTCTCATTCCCGTCACACACGCCATGCCGAGAAAAGTCACCGCCCAGACCAAGCTGTTCGTTTTGGACACCAACGTGCTGATGCACGATCCCACCAGCCTGTTCCGCTTCGAGGAGCACGACATCTACGTGCCGATCGCCACGCTGGAAGAGCTCGACATGCACAAGAAGGGCATGACCGAAGTCTCGCGCAACGCCCGCCAGGCCAGCCGCTTCATCGACGAAATCGTCAGCAAGCTCGACACCATCGAGGATGGCGTGCCGCTCGCCCCGCACAGCCACAACGCCGCCAGCGGCAGGCTGTTCCTGCAGACCCAGGCGATCAGCGGCGACATCCCGATGAGCCTGCCGACTTCCAAGGTCGACAACCAGATCCTCGGCGTGGTGCTGTTCCTGTCGCGCCACCACCCCAAGCGCCAGGTCATCCTGGTGTCGAAAGACATCAACATGCGCATCAAGGCGCGTGCGCTGGGGCTGCCCGCCGAGGACTACTTCAACGACAAGGTGCTGGAAGACACCGACCTCCTCTACCCCGGCCTGCTCGAACTGCCCGCCGACTTCTGGGACAGCCACGGCAAGGGCATGGAATCGTGGCAGTCCAACGGCCACACCTATTACCGCGTCAAGGGGCCGCTGGTATCGAACCTGCTACCGAACGAGTTCGTCTATCAGGAAGGCCCCAACCCGCTCTATGCCAAGGTGCTGAAGGTCGAGGGCAAGCAGGCGGAAATGGTCACGGTGCGCGACTTCAGCCACCAGAAAAACAATGTATGGGGCATCACCGCGCGCAACCGCGAACAGAACTTCGCGCTCAACGTGCTGATGGACCCCGAGATCGATTTCGTCACCCTGCTCGGCCAGGCCGGCACCGGCAAGACCCTGCTCACGCTGGCGGCAGCTCTGGCCCAGGTGCTGGACAAGAAGCTCTACAACGAAATCATCATGACCCGCGTGACCGTGCCGGTGGGAGAGGACATCGGTTTCCTGCCCGGCACCGAGGAGGAAAAAATGACGCCGTGGATGGGCGCGCTGGAGGACAACCTCGACGTGCTGAACAAGAGCGACGACGACGCCGGCGACTGGGGACGCGCGGCGACGCAGGACCTGATCCGCTCTCGCATCAAGGTCAAGTCGCTCAACTTCATGCGCGGCCGCACCTTCCTCAACAAGTTCCTCATCATCGACGAGGCGCAGAACCTCACCCCCAAGCAGATGAAGACGCTGATCACGCGCGCCGGGCCGGGCACCAAGGTGGTGTGCCTGGGCAACATCTCGCAGATCGACACGCCCTACCTCACCGAAGGCAGCTCCGGCCTCACCTACGTGGTCGACCACTTCAAGGGCTGGCCGCACAACGGCCACGTCACCCTGCAACGGGGTGAACGTTCGCGTCTGGCAGACTATGCTGCAGAAGTACTGTAACCCTGTCACTCGAGGAGGCGCACGATGAAGCACTGGATGATCCTGGCCGCCGGCCTCACCCTGACCCTGCCCGCCCACGCCGTCGACTGGGGCGAGATGCTGAAGGGCGTGCTCGGCAAACCTGCCGGCGACACCGCCACGACCAGCGGTGTCGATGCACTCTCCTCGACCGAGATCAATGCAGGCCTCAAGGAGGCGCTGACCCGCGGCGCGGAAGCCGCGGTCGCCCAGCTCGGGCAGAAGGACGGTTTCTTCGGCAACGCCGCGATGAAGATTCCGCTTCCGCCCAGCCTGCAGAAAGCCGAAAAAGCCATGCGCATGCTCGGCATGGGCAAGCAGGCCGACGAACTGGTGCTGTCGATGAACCGCGCCGCCGAGGCCGCGGTGCCGGAAGCCAAGACCCTCCTGGTGGGCGCGGTGAAGGAGATGACGCTGGAAGATGCCAAGGGCATCCTCACCGGCGGCAAGACGTCGGCCACCGATTTCTTCCGCAAGAAAACCGAGACCCAACTCACCGAACGCTTCGGCCCCATCGTCAAGGCGACCACCGACAAGGTCGGCCTCGCACAGCAGTACAACCGCTACGCCGGCGCCGCTGCGCAGTTCAACCTGATCGACAAGGAGCAGGCCAGCGTCGAGCAGTACGTCACCCAGCAGTCGCTCGACCGGCTCTATACGCTGATCGGCGAAAAGGAAGCCGCGATCCGCGCCAACCCCATGCAGGCCGGGAGTGATCTGCTGAAGAAAGTATTCGGCGCCGTCACCGGCAAGTGAGCATAGCCCTCAGCCTCTGTTGATCGCCATGCGAATGAAACTGACCATCCCGGGCCTGCTTGCCGGATTGCTGCTCGCCCTGCCCGCCCAGGCTTGGGAAGTCGGCGAATTCAAGAACGGCATGGCACGCAACGAAGTTGAACAGGCGCTCAAGACCTGGAATTTCGACCGGATCATGACGGTCGGCAATGACGCCCTGTTTGTCTACGACCTCCCCAACAGCCCGGCTGGCCGCCGTTTTCTGTTCACCTTCTGCAACGACAAGCTGGTGGCGTTCGAGCAGGAGGTCGAACCGGCTTTCCGCCACTTCGTCGTCATCGCGTCGAACTATTCCAACCTCTACGGCAATCCGCTCAAGGTCATTCCCTACACCAGCGTTGTTGCCAGCGGCGAGAAGAACCTGCTGGCGATGTTCTGGCGCAAGAGCTCGGATTACATGGGAATCAAATACGTGCTGTACCCCGCCAGCGAGCAGCTCTCGATGAGCTGGCAGATCAGCAACAACTGCTGGCAGGCGCCGCGCTAACGCCCCCTGACCACTCACCGGCGCGGGTTTCTTGCTACAGCAGCAGGCCCTGGCGCGTGAACAGCCACACTTGTTGCCAGGTCAATTCCTTCACCCGCTCCAGCGGCAGCACCTGTTCCGATTGCGCCAACATGGCCTGCATCCGGGCCGCCAGTTCATCGATGCTGCGGCTGCCATCCAGCATGGCGAGCAACGCACGCCCCGCCGGGTCGAGGTCCATGGCCACATGGCGCGCCCCGCTCACCACCCAGCCGGGCGTGCTCGCCTGCTGCCGCGCCAGCGCGTTCGCGCAGGGACGCTCACCCGGCTCGGCGGCAAACGATCCGGCCCATACCGTCGGCATCACGCCATGGATCGTCACCAGCTGAAACAGCGCCTCGCGGAACACGGCTTCATCCGCCTGCATGCCGGCATCGTGCTCGGCCAGCACCGCGCGGGCGGCATCCAGCAGCGCTGCGTAGCCGATCGCAGCGGGATACGCTGACGACAGCACCATGGCAGCCGCCTTCATCACCGGCTGCGCAATCGGGAAGGTGTTCCCCGCGGGATTGACGAAGACCCGCTCGGTGCCGGCCTCCAGGTCGATTTCCTCGTCGCTGCGCAAGTCGGCATGGAACGACAGCCCGCTCAAGGCGGCAGCCTGCGCTGGTTGCGCGCAGGGGGCATCTTCGCGCGCAACCAGCGCGCGGCGAAACCGAATGGCAAGCGCGTCGTCGAGCGCGGCCTCGGCATCGTGCCAGCGCCCTACCATGCCCTCGGGAATCAGGCCCCAGGCATCCTCGAGCTCGACCACTGCGGGGCGCGGCCCCGCCTCGCCGACATAGCGCAGGCCGTGGGCGCCGAGTTGCGCGGCGAATGCGGCGAACGGCATCGGTGCGT
>JAMCVR010000242.1 GCA_023475455.1 Thermoplasmatota archaeon
CTCGGGGGCGCAAGCCCGCTGTGGGCGGCGGAGAAGGTGGAACTCACCACCCGCGTGTCCGGCGTGGTCGACGAAGTGCTGGTGAAGCCCGGACAGCGCGTGAAGAAAGGCGCGGTGCTGTTGCGCCGCCGAGCTGGAAAAGCTCAAGCTCGATCTTGCCGACACGCTTCTCGCCACCTTGCAGGAAATCGACTTGCTGCGCGGAAGCGGCCGCGCGGCCGCCGACAAGCAGGTGGAATATCGCGATTGGACGCTGGAGCGCGCGCGGGCCGAGTATGAGCTCGAACTGAAAACCAATCTTGGAAGCAGCATGGCGGAGACCCAGGCGGCGGCGCTGCGGCGCAAACAGGTGGAATACCGCCTGGCGCTGGCGTTGGCCCGGCTGGAAGCATTGTCCGGCGGCAGCCTGCCGCCTGTTGAGGGAGCACGGTAATGAAGCAGCGCATGATGGCGATCGCACTGGCCGGGTTGTGTCTCGGGGGCGCAAGCCCGCTGTGGGCGGCGGAGAAGGTGGAACTCACCACCCGCGTGTCCGGCGTGGTCGACGAAGTGCTGGTGAAGCCCGGACAGCGCGTGAAGAAAGGCGCGGTGCTGTTGCGCCTGGACAAGACGGTGTTGCAGGCCCGGCTCGACGAGGCGACGGCGGAGCAGACGCGCGCGCAGGCCGACGAGGCGGATGCCAAACGCGAACTGGAGCGGGCGCAGGAACTGTTCGACCGAACCGTGTCGTCGACCAGCGAACTCGAAGCGGCCATGCTGCGTCACACGCGCGCGCAGGCTGCCCTGTCGGGCGCCAATGCACGTCGCGTGATTGCGCAAAAAAACCTGCGTGACGCCGAGTTGAAGGCGCCCTTCGACGGGGTGGTCAGTGCGGTGCCGGGCCGGCCGGGCACGGTGGTGGCGGCGGATTGCCAGCCGAAGCCGCTGATCATTCTGGGTTCGGGGCAGCCCTGATCGGATCGTGGCCTTCACCCCCTGCGTTTGGCGACTTCGGCTTCCATTTCCGCCGCCTGGTGCGGCGAAGCAACCGCGGCGACCACCCTGCGGCACATCGGCAGGATGGCATTAAAGCCCGCCATGTCCCGCACCTCGCTCATCTGCCGATAGGCCGGGGATTTGGTTCCCACCAGCGCCGCCATGAATTCCAGCACATAGTTGCGGCACACCCCCAGGCTGTCCGTGGCCTGCGCGGGTGCAGCCGGGCTGCTTGGCACGGCGGGCGGCGTGCTCTGTACGGTCGCCATGTTGCGCAGCGACTGGATGAAGCCGCTTTGCAGCAGGTCATTCACCATCGTTTCCAGGTCGGGACAGTTGGGCAGCTTGCTGCGCAGTTCGCCAAACGAAATGCCGTTTCCAACGCTGAACAGGATTTGCCGTTGTTTGGGCCGCAAGGTGTGCCCGTGGTTGAAGATTTCCTCCTGCCCCTTGATCGTGCGGGACAATTGCATTGCCATTTCCATGGTCGCCTCCGTTGTTGTTTAGTGAGTGAATCGCCTGAGATTAGGGGCGAGCATGACGTGTGCCAGGATGAGGCACGCGTCCGCATCCCGGGGGACATGGCTTCCGGCCTGGCTGGCGGGTGGCGTGGCGGGCGGGCGGGGCGCAGCGAAAATGTCGAACGGATGACGGCCGGTTGAAATTTCGGCAAGGCGGGCGCGAATCAGTCGCGGGGGGGTTCGATCACATCCAGCACCACGCGCGTACGGGTGTGCAGGATCGCCACGTCGGCCCCGATCACGACACGCACATAGCCATCCGGCAAGCGGCTCAGGCGTCTTTCCACGTCGGCGGGCAGATGGTCCCAGGTCACGCCGGGGGGAATAGCCTGATGGCGCTGCATCCTGAATGCATGTCCCGGCGGAATCTTGCCCTGCTTGGCCAGACCCGGCGGCAGACTGCGGTAATAACCGCGGTAGTAGTCCCGGATGATCGGTCGGTCGCGGTCGCTGAAGACCACACGCACATCGTAATCGCGATCGTGCATGCGCACGTCGCCATAGTAGGGGTGGGTTTCGCAACCGGACAGTCCTGCCAGGGCTGCCACGGCCAGAAATGCGCTCAGTCGGTTTTTCATGTGATTTGCTCCGCAATGACGGGCGCCGGGATGGCGCGCTTCCTGTTTACAAGATGCGAACGGTCGGGAAAATCAAGCGGAATCCGACAGGGATCGGGCCGGCCTGGAGCCGGCTCGATTTCAGCTGCGCGATGCGGCGGATGCGTCGGCCGATCGGGTGCTGGGGGTGTAATCCCAGTGGCGCTTCCAGGCGCCGACGACGAGATTGGGATATTCCGGGCGACCCAGGCTGCCGTTGTAGCGGCCCAGCGCGCGGAACAGGTCGCCGCGTTCGATGTCGATGTAATGGCGCAGGATCAGCGCGCCGTAGCGCAGATTGGTGCGCAGCTGGAACAGGTTGTGGTCCGGATTGCCGATGGTCCTGACCCAGAACGGCATCACCTGGGTGTAGCCGCGCGCGCCCACCGGCGACACGGCATATTTGCGGAAGCCGCTCTCGACCTGGATCAGGCCGAGCATGAGTTGAGGGTCGACACCGGCGCGCGAGGCCTCCCAGTGCAGGGTGGTCAGGAACTCCAGCCGTTCGGCCTCGTCAGGCATGCGCCTGGCGAGCCGGCGCGACATGTCCTTCAGCCAGGCCGCTTCGTCGGCGACGTTGCGAAACGCGGTGCGCGTCACCGCGGTGTCGGCAAGCGCACGCTGCAGCGAGGCGCGCACATTGGCCGACAGCGCCTCTTCGCGCTGCCCGCCCGCGTGCGCGGGCAGGGCAAGCAGCAGGGCGGCGATCAGCAGGCCGATGCGCGTGGTCTTGTTCATGTCAGCGTCCCAGCAATCCTGTCAAAAATTCCCTTGCGTCGGCCAGTGCGATTTTTTGCGCCTCGCCGCTTTGCCCGGCTTCCGGCCGGCGCGGCTGGTATTCGATCACGCCGTCCTTCAATCCGCGCTCGCCCATCGTGAGGCGGTGCGGGATGCCGATCAGCTCGGCGTCGGCAAACATCACGCCCGGGCGTTCGTCGCGGTCGTCCAGCAGCACGTCGACCCCGGCGGCCATCAATTCAGCATACAACGTATCGGCGGCATTTTTAACTGCCTCGCTCTTGCCGTAGCCGATGGCGACAATCACCAGCAAGAACGGTGCCATCGTCGCCGGCCAGACGATGCCTTTCTCGTCGTGGTTCTGCTCGATGGCGGAAGCCACGATGCGTGACACGCCGATGCCGTAGCAGCCCATTTCCATCGCCTGGGCGCGGCCGGCCTCGTCGAGGTAGGTGGCGTTCATCGCTTGCGAGTACTTGCTGCCGAGCTGGAACACGTGGCCGACCTCGATGCCGCGGCACAGCAGCAGCGTGCCCTTGCCATCCGGGCTGGGGTCGCCGGGGACGACATTCCGTATATCGGCCACAACATCCGGTTCCTGCAGGTCGCGCCCGAAATTGACCCCGGCCAGGTGGAATTTCGGCTTGTTCGCGCCGCAGACGAAATCGCTCATCGCCGCGACCGTGCGGTCCGCGATGAGCTTGATCCGGCTGCGATCGATCCCGACCGGCCCCAGGAAGCCGGGCGGGCAATCGAAGGCCGCGCGGATCTCGGCTTCGCTCGCCAGCCGGAAATCCGCGAAGCCTGGGAGCTTGCCGAGTTTGACTTCGTTCAGCATGTGGTCGCCGCGCAGCAGCAGGGCGACCATCTGCTCGCCAACCATCACTGCGATGAGCTTCACGGTGCGGTCGAGAGGAATGCCGAGCAGGGCGGCGACGTCCTCGCAGGTGGTCTGTTTCGGCGTGTCCACCTCGCGCAGCGCTTCCTGCGGCGCGGCGCGCGGCGCGGCGGGGGCGAGCGCCTCGGCGAGCTCGACGTTGGCGGCGTAGTCGGAATTCGGGCAGTAGGCGATCAGGTCTTCGCCGGAGTCGGCCAGCACGTGGAATTCGTGCGAAGCCGAGCCGCCGATGGCGCCGGTGTCGGCCGCCACCGCGCGGAAGGTCAGCCCCAGCCGGCTGAAAATCCGCGTGTAAGCGTCGACCATGGTCTGGTAGGTGGCGGCGAGGCTGACGCGGCCGGCGTGGAAGGAATAGGCGTCCTTCATCAGGAATTCGCGCGCGCGCATGACGCCGAAGCGCGGGCGGATTTCGTCGCGGAACTTCATCTGGATCTGGTAGAAATTCAGCGGCAGCTGGCGGTAGCTCTTGATCTCGCGGCGCGCGACGTCGGTGATGACTTCCTCGTGGGTGGGGCCGAAGCAGAAATCGCGCTGGTGGCGGTCCTTGATTTTCAGCATCTGCGGGCCGAACAGCGCCCAGCGTCCGGTTTCCTCCCACAGTTCGGCCGGCTGCACCGCCGGCATCAGCAGTTCGATCGCGCCGGCGCGGTTCATTTCCTCGCGCACCACGGCCTCGACCCGGCGCAGCACGCGCAGGCCCAGCGGCATCCAGGTATACAGCCCCGAACCCAGGCGCTTGATGAGCCCCGCGCGCAGCATCAGCTTGTGGCTGACGAGTTCGGCCTCGGACGGGGCTTCCTTGGTGGTGGAAATGAAGAACCGGGTGGCGCGCATGGTGGAATAATAATAATCAGGACGAAAGCGCGCATTTTAACGTGCGGGCGGGTAATCTTTCGCGCTCGATTCTGGAGTGAAATGGCCATGCGCCTGAAATTGGGTAAACGCCGGGCAACGGACGACGGGCTGGAAGTGACCGAGGAACGCGGCATGCGCGTGCTGCATCTGGGCAGCCGCGCGATCCAGAGCGCGATGCGGGTGAGCCGGCCGTGGGACCTGGAGCTTGCCTATACGCGGGCGATGATGGGGTTCCTGATGTTCAACCCGGTGCCGCAGGACGTGCTGATGATCGGGCTGGGCGGCGGCTCGCTCGCCAAGTTCATCCGCAAGCAGCGGCCGCAGACGCACATCACCGCGGTGGAAATCGATCCGCGGGTGATCGCGGCCGCGCGCAGCCATTTCGAGCTGCCGCCGGACGACGACACGCTCGGCGTGATCGAGGCCGACGGCGCGCTGTACGTGCGCCAGCATCCCGGCAGTGCCGACGTCATCCTGCTCGACGGTTTCGACGCGGGAAACCAGGTCGAGGCGCTGGCAACCCAGACCTTTTATGCGGCCTGCCGCCGCGTTTTGAAGCCGGGCGGCATTCTGGTGGTGAATCTGTGGGGGCACGACAGCGAATTCGCCGAGTATTTCGCGCGCCTGACGCGGGCATTCGACGGCGAAGTCGGCTGGATTGCGGTGCAGAACAAGACCAACGTCATCGTGTTTGGGTTTGCCGAGCCGGGCGCGCCGGCCAGGCTCGATGCGGTGCGGCCGCAACTGGCCGATCTGTCGAAACGCTGGGGCCTCGATCTGCGCGGATTCGCGCGCGATTTTCAGTGGGCGGAGGGACTTGCGCCGCTGCTGGGATAACCCGCCCGGCCAGGCTGCACCGGGCGTTTGCCCGCGCCCCGGAAATCCCAATTAAAACAATGCATAAGCTCGGGTTTTCGGCTGCGTCCGGTTTGCAATTTCCGGCGGGTATGAAAGAATGCAGGTAATTGTATTTTATGAATGGTGGCGGCCATGATTGACCGAGAAGGGTACCGCCCGAACGTAGGCATCGTATTGTGCAACGCGAACAACCAGGTTTTCTGGGGCAAGCGCGTCAACCAGCACGCCTGGCAGTTTCCCCAGGGCGGCATCAATGCGGGGGAAACGCCGGAACAGGCCATGTTCCGGGAACTGGAAGAGGAAGTGGGCTTGCAGCCCGGGCATGTGCGCATCCTCGGGCGCACGCGCGAATGGCTGCGTTACGACGTGCCCCCCCACTGGACGCGGCGCGACAGCCGCGGCCTCTATCGCGGCCAGAAGCAGATCTGGTTTTTGCTGCGCCTGACCGGGCGCGATTGCGACGTCTCGCTGCGCGCCAGCGATCACCCCGAGTTCGATGCCTGGCGCTGGAACGAGTACTGGGTGCCGATGGATGCCGTGGTCGACTTCAAGCGCGAGGTCTATCGCCTGGCGCTTGAAGAGCTTGAGCGTTATCTGCACAAGGACGTGCGTTTTTTGCGGCAACGTGCGCGTCGCCTGTGCGACCGGCATGGAGCGGCTCAAGACCTCCTGTTGAAGTCCTGAGCCTCGAATGTCGGAGGCGTGATGAAGATCCGGATTGTTGATTCAACCATGCCGACGATCGCCGAATCCATGCCGGGACGGCCCTTGTGGCAGCTTGCGCCCACGCGTGACGGCGCCGGGCGTCGGCTGACCGATTTCATGATGCTGATTCCGCGCCTGCGCAGCCAGTCGAGCGCCGAGATCGAGCATGCTTCACGCGATATCCAGGCCGTGCTGGCGTTGCACCAGGACGTCGTGTTTGCCGACCTCAACCTGAAGCTGAACCTGCTGTGGGTGTCGCTGCGCCCGCGGCCGGGGGCGATCGGCGAACTGGTCGCCGCGATCCGGCTGCGCGTGCCCGAGGCGGTGCTGGTGGGGCATTACGCTGAACCCCGTTAAGCCCGCCCGGCGGTCCCGAATGTCCCTGCGGATGGCAGGGAATCCCGCGCCCGTTCTGCGTTCCCGTTCACCCAAAGCGGCGGAATTCGTTAAAATGAGCGATTGCTAATTTATCCGCTGGAGCAACCATGGCCGTTTCTGAACTTCAGGTGCAGACCGCACTGAAAGAGTTGGTCGACCCCAACACCCACAAGGATTACGTCTCGACCAAATCCGCTCGCAACATCAAGATCGACGGCGGCGCCGTTTCGGTCGACATCCAGCTCGGCTACCCGGCGCAGAGCCAGCTCGCCGTCATCAAGCAGCAGGTCGAAGACAAGCTGAAAAGCATCGACGGCGTCACCGCCGCCACCGCCAACGTCAGCTTCAGGATCGTCTCCCACAGCGTGCAGCGCGGCGTCAAGCTGATCCCCAACGTCAAGAACATCATCGCCGTGGCGTCCGGCAAGGGCGGCGTCGGCAAGTCCACCACCGCAGTCAACCTGGCGCTGGCGCTGTCCGCCGAAGGCGCGCGCGTCGGCATGCTGGACGCCGACATCTACGGCCCGTCGCAGCCGACCATGCTGGGCATCACCGACAAGCCCGAATCGACCGACGGCAAGAACCTCGAGCCGCTGATGGGGCACGGCATCCAGCCGATGGATGCCGTGGTCGACTTCAAGCGCGAGGTCTATCGCCTGGCGCTTGAAGAGCTTGAGCGTTATCTGCACAAGGACGTGCGTTTTTTGCGGCAACGTGCGCGTCGCCTGTGCGACCGGCATGGAGCGGCTCAAGACCTCCTGTTGAAGTCCTGAGCCTCGAATGTCGGAGGCGTGATGAAGATCCGGATTGTTGATTCAACCAT
>JAMCVR010000020.1 GCA_023475455.1 Thermoplasmatota archaeon
CGGGCGAGCGGCGCATGGGCAGACTCGGCGGCCTGATCCGCTTCATGCCATGGACAGCCTGGCTGACGCTCATCGGCGCCCTGGCGATAGCCGGGTTGCCGCCGCTCAACGGCTTCGTTTCGGAATGGCTGTTGCTGCAGGCCTTCCTGCTCACGCCGGGGTTGACCCAGCCTTATCTCAACATGGTGATACCGGTGGCTGCAGCGTCGGTGGCGCTGGCGGCGGCGCTGGCCGCGTATGTCATGGTGAAGTATTTCGGCGTGATCTTTCTCAGCCGGCCGCGCGACCCGGCGCTCGAGCATGCGCACGAGGCAAACTGGCCGGAACGCCTGGGCATGCTCTGGCTGGCCGCCGGCTGCGTGGCGCTGGGCCTGTTTCCCGCCCAGGTCATCGCCTGGATTGCACCGGTCGTGCGGCACCTCACGGGACAGGCACTGGCCAACGACGGCAACTGGCTGTTGCTCGCGCCGCTGGCCGCCGAGCGCGCCAGCTACGCGCCGCTGATTTTCCTGGCGGTGGTGCTGGCGGTTTTGCTGTTTACCTTCATCTGGGTACGCCGCGTCTATCACGGCCGCGTGCGCCACGCCGATCCCTGGGATTGCGGCTATCCCGAACAGAACGCCCGCACCCAGGATAGCGCCGAAGGCTTCGGGCAGCCGATTCGCCATATCTTCGTTTCCTTCATGCGGGTCGAACGGGAAACGCCCGACCCCTTCGATCGCCACCCGCACTACCGCGGCGACAGCCGCGACAAGCTCTGGCTGCTCCTCTACAAGCCCATCGCCGACCTGGTCGGATGGCTGTCGGCACAGGCCGGGCGCCTGCAACACGGCCGCATCCAGTGGTACCTGACCTACGGCTTCGTCACCCTGATCGTTCTGCTCGTCTTTGTATCGCGCTGAAGCCATGATCACCGGAATCCTTCTGCAAATTGCCCAGACCCTGATCGCCATCCTGCTGGCACCGCTGCTGATGGGCTGGGTCAACCAGTGCCGTGCCTGGCTGCAGGGCCGCACCGCGCCGCCCCTCACCCAACCCTACCGCACGCTGCGCAAGCTGTTCCACAAGGACGCGGTGATCGCCAGCAACGCCAGCCCGCTGTTCCGGTTCGCGCCTTATTTGATCTTTTCCTGCATGGTGCTGGCGGCCGGCCTGGTGCCGACCATCGCCAACGATCTGCCGTTCTCGCCGGCAGCGGATGTCATCGCCCTGGTGGGCATCCTTGCGCTGGCGCGGGTGTTCCTGGCGCTGGCCGCCATGGACATCGGCACGTCCTTCGGCACGCTCGGGGCGCGCAGGGAAATGCTGGTGTCCTTCCTGGCCGAGCCTGCGCTGCTCATGGTGTTTTTCACCGCCAGCCTGATCTCGCAGTCCACCGAACTGCCGCACATCGTCGAGACCCTGGCACAAAAGGAGTTCGCCATCTACCCCAGCCTGGCATTCGCGGCAGTCGCATTCTGGATGATCTCGGTGGCAGAAAACGCCCGCATCCCGGTGGACAACCCGACCACGCATCTGGAACTGACCATGATCCACGAAGCCATGGTCCTCGAGTATTCCGCACGGCATCTGGCGCTGATCGAGTGGGCGGTGGCCTTGAAACTATTCACCTATTCCGTGCTGGGCATCGCCCTGTTCCTGCCCTGGGGCATCGCACCCCGGGGCGATGTCGCGGCCCTGCCCCTGGCACTTGCCGCCATGGTGGCCAAGCTGGCGGCGGGCGGTGCTGCGCTGTCGTTCATGGAAGCCATCTCCGCCAAGGTGCGCCTGTTCCGCGCGCCGGAATTTCTCGGCACCGCCTTCCTGCTGGCAGTGCTGGGCATGCTGACCCACTTCCTGCTGGAGGTCTGACATGGCGCTGAACTACCACCTGCAGATCGTCAACCTGCTCGCGGCGCTGCTGCTGCTGATCTCTTTCGCCATGCTCTCGCAACGCCGCGTCGCCGGCCTGGTGACGCTGTTCGCCTGGCAGGGCGCGGCCCTGGCTTTGTCCACGGCCATCGTCGCCTGGTCCACCGGCCAGCACCACCTGTATTACTCGGCGGCCCTGACCATGGGGCTCAAGGTCATCGCCATGCCCTGGTACTTCTATCGACTGATAAGAAAGCTGAACGTGAACCGGGTCGTGGAGCCGATGATCAACATCCCCACCACCATGCTGATCGGCATCGTTCTGGTGATCTTCGCCTTCAATCTGGCGCTGCCCATCTCGCAGATGTCGGGCACGGTAATGCGCTCGACCCTTGGCATCGCCATTGCATGTGTGCTGCTCGCCTTCCTCATGATGATCACGCGCACCAAGGCCATCCCCCAGGTGATCGGCTTTCTGGCCATGGAAAACGGCCTGTTCTTCGCCGCCACCAGCGCCACCTACGGCATGCCCCTGGTGGTGGAACTGGGGGTAGCCCTGGATGTGCTGGTCGGCGTCTTCGTGCTCGGCATCTTCATCTTCCAGATCCGCGAAACCTTCGATTCGCTGGATCTGAAACACATGGAAAAGCTCAAGGAAAAATAAGGCGTGGAAATTTACTGGCTACTCGGCATTCCGCTGTCAGGCGGCATTTTCATGGCGCTGTGGGGCTTCCGGCGCAATGCACCGGAGATCAACGCACTGTTCAGCCTGCTCACTCTGGCCGTGGCGGCGCTGCTGACCGCGCGCATCGTCGAGGAAGGGCCGATGACGGTGGGCAACGGCTGGTTCTTCATCGATTCCTTCAACGTCTTCCTGGTCACGCTGACCGCCTTCGTCGCCTTCACCACCGCGCTGTTTTCGCGTCCCTACATGCGCATCGAAGAAGAACACGGCCGTCTGAGCGCCGCCCGCCTGCGGCTCTACCACAGCAGCTATCAGATTTTCATCGGCATGATGATCCTGGCGCTGACCACCAACAACATGGGCATCCTGTGGGTGTCGATGGAAGGCGCAACGCTCGCCACCGTGCTGCTGGTCTCGCTGTACCGCACGCCGGCGTCGCTGGAAGCGGCCTGGAAGTACTTCATCCTGTGCGGCGTCGGCATCGCACTGGCGCTGTTCGGCACGATCCTGCTCTACTTCGCTGCGGAAAAGGTGCTGGGGTCGGGCGGCACTGCGCTGCTGTGGACGCAATTGAACGGGGTGAAGACACAACTGGAACCCACGGTGCTCCAGTTGGCTTTCGTCTTCCTGCTGGTCGGCTACGGGACGAAAGTGGGACTGGTTCCCCTGCACAGCTGGCTGCCGGACGCCCATGCCGAAGGCCCCACGCCGGTATCCGCCGTGCTCTCCGGCCTGCTGCTCAACGTCGCGCTCTATGCGGTGATGCGCTCCAAAGTGCTGGTCGATGGCGCGCTCGGCAACGACATGGCCGGCAACCTGATGATGGGGTTCGGCCTCCTGTCGGTCGTAGTCGCCGCTTTCCTGATCAATCGCCAGACCGACGTGAAACGCATGTTCGCCTATTCCTCCATCGAGCACATGGGCCTCATCACCTTCGCCTTCGGCATGGGCGGCGCCGTGGCGAGCTTCGCGGGGCTCCTGCACATGACCATGCATTCGCTCATCAAATCCGCCATCTTCTTCACCGTCGGACACGCCACGCAAAAGGCCGGCACGCAATTGATGAGCGACATTCGCGGCCTGATCAAGACCAACCCCACCATCGGCTGGGGGCTGATGCTGGGCACCATTGCCATCCTCGGCGTGCCGCCGTTCGGCGTGTTCGCCAGCGAGTTCCTGATCATCACCACCGCCATGCACGAGCACCCCTGGGCGACGCCCTTCCTGCTCATTGCGCTGGGCGTGGCGTTCGCCTCCATCTTCGGCAAGGTGCAGCCGATGGTGTTCGGCGAGACCGGACTGCCGCGGCTGCCGCACATGCCCGCGCTCACCCCCGTCTTCGTCCACCTCGGCCTGGTGCTGATGCTGGGTCTGTTCATCCCGCCTTATCTCGCGACCTGGTATCGCCAGGCCGCGCAATTGCTGGGAGGCTGAGATGCCAAAGCACCTGGACGACATTGCTCTCACCCCGCAGACGGAGGGCGGCTCCGTCTGGCGTTACCGGCTCGAACCCGGGCGCCTGCCCGCGTTTGCCCGCGCCATCCAGGACGAAGGCGGCCAGTTGCTCGCCCTGTGGGGCTCGGACGACCGCCACCTGGGACGCAATTTCACCGTTCACGTCACCTTCCTGTCCAGCGTCGGCCTGATCTGGACGACCAGCGAACTCGACGGCGAACAACCCGCCTATCCGGACCTCGCCCATATTTTCCCGCAGGCCGATCGCATGCAGCGCGCGGCCTTCGACCTGCTCGGGATTCGTGCTTTGGACGCAGTGGACGGCCGTGCATGGCTGCGCCACGCTGCCTGGACCGAAGATGAGTTCCCCCTGCGCAAGGATTTCCCGGCACACGCCGCCCGCCGTTCGCCACACCCGCAAGTCGTCCCCTATCCCTTCATCCGCGTCGAAGGCGAGGGCGTGCACGAGATTGCAGTCGGCCCTATCCACGCCGCCACCATCGAGCCGGGACACTTCCGTTTCTCCGTCATCGGCGATCGCATCCTCAGGCTGGAGGAGCGGCTGGGCTACACGCACAAGGGAACGGAAAAGCGCTTCGAGGGCCTGGACCTGGCAACCGGCGCGAAACTTGCCGGCCGCGTCTCCGGCGATTCGCATACGGCATTCGCCTGGGCCTATTGCATGGCGGTGGAAACGGCCATCGCCTGCAGCGTGCCGGATCGCGCCACCTGGCTGCGTGCGCTGTTTCTTGAAATGGAGCGCGTGGCCAATCACCTGGGCGACCTCGGCTTTCTTGGCAACGACGTCGCGCTGACGTTCGGCTTCGTGCAGTTCTGGCGGCTGAAGGAAGACTGGATGCGCATGTCGGCCAGGCTGTTCGGGCATCGCTACCTGTTCGACATGATCCTTCCCGGCGGGGTCGCGACGGACATCGATGCGCGCGGCAAGGCCGAGCTGGATGCCCTGTGCGAGCGCATCGCGGGGGAGGTGCAGACCCTCAGGCACATTTACGACGAGCACACCGGCCTGCAGGATCGCTTCGCCAACACCGGCATCGTTGCACCGGACATGGCCGCGCGCCTGGGCCCCACCGGACTGGCCGGGCGCGCCAGCAGTCAGGCGTGGGATGCGCGCGTGCAGTTCCCGTGCGCACCGTATGACCGGCTCGACGTGAACATGGCGCTGCAGAAATCCGGCGATGTCCTGGCGCGCGCCGAGGTGCGCTTCACCGAGGTGTTCGAGTCGCTGCGGCTGATCCGCCAGTTGCTCGAACAGCTTCCCGCCGGCGCGCTTCGTGCATCCTGCACGCAAGCGGCGGGAGTTTGCGAGGGCCTGGGCTGGGTGGAAGGATGGCGTGGCCCGGTGATCGTGGCGGTACGCATCGGCGCCGATGGCAGGCTCGACCGCGTGCATCCGCACGATCCTTCATGGCAGAACTGGCCGCTGGTGGAGGTGGGCGTGCTCGGCAACATCGTTCCCGATTTCCCGCTCATCAACAAATCGTTCAACCTCTCCTACAGCGGACCGGATTTGTAAGATGGCGACGTTCCTGATCCTCCAGCAGATTCTCAAGACTGGCATCGTCTCCGAGCCGGCGCCCGAGGCGGATCCCGCGCTGCGCACGCGCGAGCAGGCGCTGCACGCGGACATCCTCAAGGTCTTCGGCCAGGCCGTGGCGATCCGCCACGTCGACGCCGGCTCCTGCAACGGCTGCGAGCTGGAAATCCATGCCCTCAACGGGCCGCACTACAACATCGAAGGCATGGGCGTGAAATTCGTGGCCAGTCCCCGCCATGCCGACCTGCTGCTGGTCACCGGGCCGGTGACGCGAAATATGGAAATCGCGCTGAAACGCGCTTTCGAGGCCGTCCCGGAACCCAAGTGGGTGGTGGCCATGGGCGACTGCGGATGCACTGGCGGGATGTTCGGAGAAAATTACGCCACGTGCGGAAAAGTCTCCAGCGTCATCCCGGTCGATGTCGAGGTGCCGGGCTGCCCGCCCACCCCGGTCGCCCTGTTGCAGGGCATCCTCGCCGCCGTCAGCGGGGGCAGGCAAGATGCGGTGGGCTAGGACGTGGCCTTGGGTTTCCTGCCGGGGCTGGCGGCCGGGATATATCCCGACACCCGAGCCAACATGCCTTCGATTTTCCTGCCGTTGATGAATCGCGTCGAGTGGCACGCGATGATGTCGCCCCGCTTCGACATCTCGGACAGGTGAACGCGCACGTCTTCCAGCGGAATGCGTGTCGCCGCGGCGATCTCGGAGTCGAGCTGCTCGCCCCGGGTTTTCAGGTAGGCGTGGATTTTCTGCATGTCTGTGACTCCTTGGTTTTGATGTTTGGCAAGGCTTTAGCCGAGGCAGTCTTCGCCCAGCGCAATTCGGCGCCTTCGCGCAGGCTGTCCAGAATAGCCGAGAAGTCGAGCGGGAATTGCTCGGCGAGCTTCCCCGCCCGTGCTTCCAGCTGTTCCCAATCAAGGGAACAGCTGGCTTCGACAAAAGCAAAAGCAATATGGTTATCGCCCCCGGGAACCGTTCCCACCTGGATGCGCCCTGCGAAGGCGTCGTTCATCAAGGCCAGGTGCCTGGACCAGTATTTTCTTGGCCCGGCGAAGTTGGCGACGAGCAGGCCGCCCGGCCTGAGCCGGTTGCGCGCCGCCCGGTAGAAGCCGCGATCGAGAAAAGTCGGGGCGATGCCCTTGTCGTCGAAGCCATCCAGCAGCAGAACGTCGGTATCGCCTTCCGCGGCGGGCAGATACTCGGCCGCATCGGCCTGGATGATCGCCAGGCGTTCGTCGCCGGGGACGCCGAACGCCTCACGCAGCGCGATGACATCGGGATTCACCTCGACGACGGTCAGACGTGCGCGAGGCAGATGACGGTGGCAGAACTTGGCCAGCGAACCGCCCCCCAGCCCGACCATCAACACATGATCCGGTTTGGGCACGAACAGCAGAAAGGCCATCATCTTGCGGGTGTAGGCAATATCGAGGGCGAAGGGATCGTCGATGCGCATGGAACTCTGGATGAAATCCAGACTGAACAACAGTTGCCGCGTCTCGCCGTCGTCGATGATGAAAGGCCGGGCGTAGCGGCCGGCCAGTATCTGCTCATAGAGCGCCACAGGGTCGCTCTGCGCCGGTTCGAGCACGCGCACCTTGACCGGCTCGCCCGACACTTTGCCCGACCATCAACACATGATCCGGTTTGGGCACGAACAGCAGAAAGGCCATCATCTTGCGGGTGTAGGCAATATCGAGGGCGAAGGGATCGTCGATGCGCATGGAACTCTGGATGAAATCCAGACT
>JAMCVR010000063.1:0-4008 GCA_023475455.1 Thermoplasmatota archaeon
CTCATGAGCTGCTGATCGAGGAATCGCTGCTTGGCTGGAAAGAATACGAGATGGAAGTGGTGCGCGACCGCAAGGACAATTGCATCATCGTCTGCTCGATCGAGAACTTCGACCCGATGGGCGTGCACACCGGCGACTCCATCACCGTGGCGCCGGCGCAGACGCTGACCGACAAGGAATACCAGATCATGCGCAACGCGAGTCTCGCAGTGCTGCGCGAGATCGGCGTCGACACCGGCGGCTCCAACGTGCAGTTCTCCATCAACCCGGAAGACGGACGCATGGTGGTGATCGAGATGAACCCGCGGGTGTCGCGTTCCTCGGCGCTGGCGTCCAAGGCGACCGGCTTCCCGATCGCCAAGGTCGCGGCCAAGCTGGCGGTCGGCTACACCCTCGACGAGTTGCAGAACGACATCACCGGCGGCGCGACCCCGGCCTCGTTCGAGCCCTCGATCGACTACGTGGTGACCAAGATCCCGCGCTTCGCGTTCGAGAAATTCCCGCAGGCCGACGACCGCCTGACCACGCAGATGAAGTCGGTGGGCGAGGTGATGGCGATGGGCCGCAGCTTCCAGGAATCGCTGCAGAAAGCCCTGCGCGGACTGGAAGTCGGCGCCGACGGCTTCGACTCCAAGACCACCGACCAGGAAGAGATCGAGGCCGAGCTGATGTCGCCCGGCCCCGAGCGCATCTGGTACGTGGGCGACGCGTTCCGCGTCGGCATGAGCCTCGCGGAAATCCATGCGGTGTCGAAGATCGATCCCTGGTTCCTCGACCAGATCCAGGGCCTGATCGAGCGGGAAACCTCGCTGGCGGGTCGGGCGCTGCCCGATCTCGGGCGAGACGAACTGCGCCAGCTCAAGCGCGCCGGTTTCTCCGACCGCCGTCTCGCCAAGCTTCTGAACACCGACCAGCACGCGGTGCGCGCGCGCCGCAACGAGCTGGCGCTGCACCCGGTCTACAAGCGGGTCGACACCTGCGCCGCCGAGTTCGCCACCCAGACCGCCTACATGTACTCGACCTACGAGGAAGAGTGCGAGGCCCATCCCACCGACGCCAAGAAGATCATGGTGCTGGGCGGCGGGCCGAACCGCATCGGCCAGGGCATCGAATTCGACTACTGCTGCGTGCACGCGGCGCTGGCGCTGCGCGAGAACGGCTTTGAGACCATCATGGTCAACTGCAACCCGGAGACCGTTTCGACCGACTACGACACCTCCGACCGCCTCTACTTCGAGCCGCTGACGCTGGAAGACGTGCTGGAGATCGTGCGCATCGAGAAGCCCTTCGGCGTGATCGTGCAGTACGGCGGCCAGACCCCGCTGAAACTCGCGCGCGACCTGGAACGGAACGGCGTGCCCATCATCGGCACCAGCCCCGACATGATCGACGCCGCCGAAGACCGCGAGCGTTTCCAGCAGATGCTGCACGACCTCGGCCTGAAGCAGCCGCCCAACCGCACCGCGCGCAATCCCGAGAGCGCCATCCGCATGGCCGGGGAAATCGGCTACCCGCTGGTGGTGCGCCCGTCTTATGTTTTGGGCGGCCGCGCGATGGAAATCGTGCGCGAGGAAGCCGACCTGCGGCGCTACATGACCGAAGCGGTCAAGGTGTCGAACAAGTCGCCGGTGCTGCTCGACCGCTTCCTCAACGACGCGATCGAGGTCGACGTCGATGCGCTGTCCGACGGCGAGCAGGTGGTGATCGGCGGCATCATGCAGCACATCGAGCAAGCCGGCGTGCACTCGGGCGACTCGGCGTGTTCCTTGCCGCCCTACAGCCTGTCGAAGGAGGTGCAGGACGAGCTGCGCCGCCAGACGGTGGCGATGGCGAAGGCGCTGAAAGTGATCGGCCTGATGAACGTGCAGTTCGCGATCCAGGGCGACATCGTGTACGTGCTCGAAGTGAACCCGCGCGCGTCGCGCACCGTGCCCTACGTGTCCAAGGCCATCGGCGCGCCGCTGGCGAAGATCGCCGCGCGCGCGATGGCGGGCATTTCGCTGAAGTCGCAGGCCTTCGAGAAGGAGATCATCCCGCCGTATTTCTCGGTGAAGGAAGCGGTGTTCCCGTTCCGCAAGTTCCCCGGCGTCGACACCATCCTCGGCCCGGAAATGAAGTCGACCGGCGAAGTCATGGGCGTGGGCGACAACTTCGGTGAGGCCTTCGTCAAGTCGCAGCTGGCGTCGAGTTCCGGGCTGCCGAAACCGGGCGGGCGCGCCTTCGTCAGCGTGCGTTCGGGCGACCGCGATGCCATTGTGGAAGTGGCGCAGGCGCTGCGCGACCTCGGCTTCAACCTGGTCGCCACCCGCGGCACCGCGCAGGCGATCGAATCGGCGGGGATCCCGGTGGCCGTCGTCAACAAGGTCAAGGAAGGCCGTCCGCACATCGTCGACATGATCAAGAACGGCGACATCGATTTCATCGTCAACGTGGTCGAGGACAAGAAGGCGGTGAAGGATTCCTACGCCATCCGCGCCGAGGCGCTGGCGCGCCGGGTCGTGTATTTCACCACCCTCGCCGGGGCGCATGCCGCCTGCATGGGCATGCGGCACGGCAATGAACTCGAAGTGTATTCCCTGCAGGCGCTGCATCAGCGCCTGCACTGAACTGAAAAGGCAAGCTTGTGAACAAATTCCCTCTCACCGTCGTGGGTGCCGAAAAGCTGCGTGCCGAACTGCAGCACCTGAAGAGCGTCGAACGTCCCGCCGTGATCCAGGCGATTGCCGAGGCGCGCGCGCAGGGCGACCTGTCGGAAAACGCGGAATACGACGCCGCCAAGGAAAAGCAGGGCTTCATCGAGGGCCGCATCGCCGACCTCGAAGCCAAGCTTTCCAACGCGCAGATCATCGATCCCAAGACGCTGGACGCGGACGGCCGCATCGTCTTCGGCGCGCAGGCGCTGCGCGACCTCGGCTTCAACCTGGTCGCCACCCGCGGCACCGCGCAGGCGATCGAATCGGCGGGGATCCCGGTGGCCGTCGTCAACAAGGTCAAGGAAGGCCGTCCGCACATCGTCGACATGATCAAGAACGGCGACATCGATTTCATCGTCAACGTGGTCGAGGACAAGAAGGCGGTGAAGGATTCCTACGCCATCCGCGCCGAGGCGCTGGCGCGCCGGGTCGTGTATTTCACCACCCTCGCCGGGGCGCATGCCGCCTGCATGGGCATGCGGCACGGCAATGAACTCGAAGTGTATTCCCTGCAGGCGCTGCATCAGCGCCTGCACTGAACTGAAAAGGCAAGCTTGTGAACAAATTCCCTCTCACCGTCGTGGGTGCCGAAAAGCTGCGTGCCGAACTGCAGCACCTGAAGAGCGTCGAACGTCCCGCCGTGATCCAGGCGATTGCCGAGGCGCGCGCGCAGGGCGACCTGTCGGAAAACGCGGAATACGACGCCGCCAAGGAAAAGCAGGGCTTCATCGAGGGCCGCATCGCCGACCTCGAAGCCAAGCTTTCCAACGCGCAGATCATCGATCCCAAGACGCTGGACGCGGACGGCCGCATCGTCTTCGGCGCGACGGTCGAACTGGAAGACGCAGAATCGGGCGAGTCCGTCACCTATCAGATCGTCGGCGACGACGAGGCCGACATCAAGCAGGGCATGATTTCCGTGTCGTCGCCGATCGCGCGCGCGCTGATCGGCAAGTATGCCGGCGACAGCGTCGAGGTGCAGGCGCCGGGCGGCGTCCGCCATTACGAAGTGCTGGACGTGCAATACCTATAATGATGCGGCGTTTCTGGGACGGTCTCGCCGGGACGATGCTGGTGCTGTGGATCGGCGGCATGTGGGCGATCGGCTACGTCGCCGCACCGGTGCTGTTTGCCAGCCTGGGCGACAAGCAGCTGGCCGGCATGCTGGCCGGCAGGCTGTTCGAGGTGATGGCGTGGATCGGCATTGCCGCCGCGGCCTATCTTCTGGTGTACCGTATTGCGCGCGACGGCGGCGCGGCGCTGAAAACCCTGTTTTTCTGGGCGGTGGCGGTGATGCTGGCGCTGACCCTGGTCG
>JAMCVR010000063.1:4190-7283 GCA_023475455.1 Thermoplasmatota archaeon
GCGCCCGGCAGCGATCAGCGCGGCAGGACGATGACGGGTTTGGCTGCGGCGCGATAAATCACCAGAATCTTGCCAATCTGCTGCACCGGCGCGGCACCGGTGGCGGCGCAGATTTCTGCCAGCCAGGCGCGCCGGGTGTCAGGCTCGTCGCTGGCGGCCTTGATCTTGATCAACTCGTGGGCGGCAAGCCCGCGTTCGGCTTCCTTCAGCACGGCAACGGTCAAGCCATGGTTGCCGATCATGACCACCGGCTGGAGATTGTGCGCCAGGCCTTTGAGATATTGCCGCTGTGCGGGCGTGAGTGATTTCATGCGGTTTCCTTCAAATGAGGGCGGATTGTAGCCGATAGAGCGGATAGACATGGCGCAGAAACCCAAGCGGACCAGGTCGGGCCGTGCCTGGATGCACGAGCACGTGACGGATCCCTACGTCAAGAAGGCGCAGCAGGACGGCTACCGCTCGCGTGCCGCCTACAAATTGCTGGAAATCGACCAGCGCGACCATCTGCTGCGTCCCGGCATGACGGTGGTCGATCTGGGCGCCGCGCCCGGCAGCTGGTGCCAGGTGGCGGTGCAGAAAATGAAGCGGCAGGGTAGGGTGCTGGCGATCGACCTGCTGCCGGTGGCGCCGATGCCCGGCGTCGAGAGCCTGGAAGGCGACTTCACCGAGCCGGCGGCGCTCGCCTGGCTGGAAGAAAAGTTGCAATCCGGGCGGATCGACCTTGTATTAAGCGACATGGCCCCCAACATCAGCGGGGTGATGCTGACAGACCAGGCGCGCCATTACGAACTGTGCGAACTGGCGCTCGAATTTGCGGCGAACTGGCTGAAACCCGACGGCGCTTTTCTCGTCAAAGCGTTCCAGGGGGTCGGCTTCGAGGATTTCCGGGCCCGGATGCGGCAGGCGTTCGGGCAGGTGCTGATCCGCAAGCCCGATTCCTCGCGCGATCGCAGTACCGAGGTCTATCTGCTGGGACGCCGCCCGGTTGCGGCAAGGGCGGCGGCGCAGGAAACCGCCGTGACAAGCCCGCAAGAACAGGTTTAGAATGAGTCTAAACGCGCTGCGCTTAATTAAACGTGCTGAAATCGGCACCAAGGAGTAAACGTGAACAATTTGTCCAAGAACATCGCCGTCTGGCTGATCATCGCCGTCGTCCTGATGACGGTGTTCAACCAGTTCGGCGCGCAGCGCACCGCGCAGACGCAGATGCCGTACTCGCAGTTCATCGAAGAGGTGCGCCAGCAGCAGATCTCCAAGGTGGTGATCGAAGGCAACGTGCTGAAGGGCGAGCGCAGCGACGGCCAGCGCTTCACCAGCTATGCGCCGAGCGACCCCTGGATGGTGTCCGACCTTCTGAAAAACGGCGTCTCGGTCGAAGCCAAGCCGGAAGAGCAGCCCTCGTTCCTGATGAGCCTGTTCATTTCCTGGTTCCCCATGCTGCTGCTGATCGGCGTGTGGATCTTCTTCATGCGCCAGATGCAGGGCGGCGGCCGCGGCGGCGCCTTCTCGTTCGGCAAGAGCCGCGCGCGCCTGCTCGACGAAAACGCCAATCCGGTGACCTTCGCCGACGTGGCGGGCTGCGACGAGGCCAAGGAAGACGTGGCCGAACTGGTCGATTTCCTGAAGGATCCGAGCAAATTCCAGAAGCTGGGCGGGCATATCCCGCGCGGCGTGCTGATGGTGGGCCCGCCAGGTACGGGTAAAACGCTGCTGGCGCGTTCGATTGCGGGCGAAGCCAAGGTGCCGTTCTTCAGCATCTCGGGTTCCGATTTCGTCGAGATGTTCGTCGGCGTCGGCGCCGCGCGCGTGCGCGACATGTTCGAGCAGGCGAAGAAGAATTCGCCCTGCATCATCTTCATCGACGAGATCGACGCGGTCGGCCGTCAGCGCGGCGCCGGTCTCGGCGGCGGCAACGACGAGCGCGAGCAGACCCTCAACCAGCTGCTGGTGGAAATGGACGGCTTCGAGGCGACCACCGGCGTCATCGTGATCGCCGCGACCAACCGCCCGGACGTGCTCGACCCGGCGCTGCTGCGTCCGGGCCGCTTCGACCGCCAGGTCGTGGTGGGCCTGCCCGACATCCGCGGCCGCGAACAGATCCTGCTGGTGCACATGCGCAAGGTGCCGCTGGCGCCCGACGTGCGCGCCGACATCCTGGCGCGCGGCACCCCCGGCATGTCCGGCGCCGATCTCGCCAACCTGGTCAACGAGGCCGCCCTGTTCGCCGCGCGCGGCAACAAGCGTCTGGTCGACATGGAGGATTTCGAGAAGGCCAAGGACAAGATCCTGATGGGTGCCGAACGCAAGTCCATGGTGATCACGCCCGAGGACAAGAAGAAAACGGCTTACCACGAGTCGGGCCACGCGGTGATCGGGATGACCCTGCCGGGCTGCGATCCGGTGCACAAGGTGACGGTGATCCCGCGCGGCCGCGCCCTGGGCGTGACCATGTCGCTGCCCGAAATGGACCGCTTCAGCCTGTACAAGGACGAGATGCTGTCGCAGATCAGCATGCTGTTCGGCGGACGGGTGGCGGAAGAAATTTTCGTCGGCAGCATTTCGACCGGCGCATCCAACGACTTCGAGCGCGCCACCAGCATCGCGCGCGACATGGTGACCCGCTACGGCATGTCGGAAGCCCTGGGTCCCATGGTGTACGGCGAAAACGAGGGCGAGGTGTTCCTCGGCCGTTCGGTGACCACGCACAAGAACATGAGCGAGGCCACCATGCAGAAAGTCGACGGTGAGATTCGCCGCATCCTCGACGAGCAATACGCGCTGGCGAAAAAGATCCTCACCGACAACCGCGACAAGGTCGAGGCGATGACCGCCGCCCTGCTCGAGTACGAGACCATCGACGCCGAGCAGATCGGCGACATCATGGCGGGGCGTCCGGTCCGTCCGCCCAAGCCGGCCGCCGCGCCGCAGCCGCCCGCAGGCGGCGGCGACAAGCCGAGCGCGCCGGCGCCCTGGGTCCCATGGTGTACGGCGAAAACGAGGGCGAGGTGTTCCTCGGCCGTTCGGTGACCACGCACAAGAACATGAGCGAGGCCACCATGCAGAAAGTCGACGGTGAGATTCGCCGCATCCTCG
>JAMCVR010000235.1:0-3104 GCA_023475455.1 Thermoplasmatota archaeon
CCGTGCCGCCCTTCCAGTAACCGAACTTGGTCTTGTAGGACGTTTCCAGCTGACCCATCAGGTCGACCATCATGTCGTTGTCCCTGGCCAGACGCTTGAGGCCGGTCACGAAACTGGGCCACGGGCCTTTCTCGAGCTCGTCCAGATTGGGCGTATCAATCATTTGCTTTGCCATTCTTCATCTCCTAGAAAATTTCGAAATGCCCGTTCAGCCGACAGCTCAACGGTATTTCAGCATCGTATTGGCTAGGCAGCTGCGCCACCATCATTCTCATGGGTAAATCGCCTACTCCATTGCGGTAGGCATGAACCTACCCGAATGGAGTACATGGGTTCCCCCAACGCGGTAATGCCTCATCCGCGCAAAGGATGCGACATTACGTGCCGCACAATAACGAATAAGAGTATTAAAATATTGTTGCGAACGCAAGCCCCTGGCATGAACAGGGTTGAATTGCTGCGCGACATCCTCAATTAACGCAAGACCTGATGATTTGCGATGCTCCGGCAATGCAAGCCCATCAAAAACCAAGCAGTTCGGATCGAGACTCCATGCCCGAGATTACGCCCCTGGACAAACTGCGGCTGCCATTCGGCGGCCAGGAAGTCGAATTCCAGCACCTGACCCACGAGTCGGGCGGCGTGCCCTTTCTACGCATCCGTATCCGTGAAAACAAACGCTTCACCATTTTCGACGTCGACCCGGTCAGCGCGCAGAAATGGGCCGATCTGATGCAGGCCTGGGCCAGGGATCATGCCGGAGACGCGCCATGAGCTGGTCTGGCTGGCCTGAAAACAGGCCGGAGGAGTACACTCCCCGCATGATCGATCTGCAATTCGATCTGGTCGGCACGACCATCCCGGCCGACAACGCGCAATTGCTGTCCGACGCGCTGCAACGACTGCTGCCATGGCTGGGCGAAGATGGCGGCATCGGCATCCAGCACCTCAAGGGCGCCGAAACCAACAGCGGCGATGCGACGCTCAACATCAACCGGCGCACCAAGCTTTTCCTGCGCGTGCCCAAGGCGCGGGTAGACGACATGCAGCGCCTGGTCGGGCAAACGCTCGACCTGGCCGGCCATACCATGCAGATCGGCAGTTTCAAAACCCGCGCGTTCAGTGCGTTCGCCAACATCTATGCGCACTTCGTTGACACCGGCGGCGCCACTGAAGAACAATTCGTGCAGGACGTGATGCGCGAACTGGACGGTCATTTCCATCTGCGCTGCGGGTTTATCTGCGGCAAGCGGCAAACCCTGCAAAGCGCGTCCGGCCCGATCCATGGCTATAGTCTGATGCTGCACGACGTGCCGTCTCACAAGTCCCTGCAACTGCAAGACGAAGGCATGGGACGCAATCGTTTGTTAGGCTGCGGGATTTTCATCCCGCACAAATCCATCGCGCCGGTCGTTCCGGCCATTCTTTGAAATTGACCAACCCGAAAGGAGAAAACATGTCTTATGTTGTAAACGGCGAAGAGCTCGAAACCGGCGAAGAGGACTTTCTGCTGGAAGCCAACTTCAGCGACGATGTCCCCCCGGTCATCGCCGCGGCGGAAGGCATCAAGCTGACCGACGAGCACTGGACGGTCATCAACTTCATGCGCGACAAGTACAAGGAAGACGGCCATACCCCCAACTTCCGCAACATGCTGGCCGAAATGGAAGACCTCCATCCGGGCACCGACTGGAAGAAAAAACTGTACGAGCTCTTCCCCAACCAGCCCGCACGTCAGTCGGCTCGCATCGCCGGCCTGACCAAACCTTACGGCAAGGGCGGCTACTGATTTAGGGGCGAGGATTTTAGGGGCTAGGATTTACGAGGCTCAGCACGTCAGCCTCATTGCCCTAGCCCCTAATTCCTAAGTCCTGAGATATGTATTCCAACACCCTCGTTACCACCGAAGACCTGGCCGCGCGGCTGAACGATCCGAACTGGATCGTTCTGGATTGCCGCTTCACCCTCACCGACCCCGGGGCCGGCCGCCAGGCTTACGAGAAAGCGCACATCCCGGGTGCGCGCTATGCGCACCTGGACGACGACCTGTCCGCCCCCATCGGAAAAAACACCGGACGGCATCCGCTGCCCGATCCGCGCGTGCTGACCGAAAAGCTCTGCGAATGGGGCGTCGGCGTCAACAAGCAGGTGGTGGTGTACGACGACAGCTACGGCGCCATGGCCGGCAGGCTGTGGTGGATGATGCGCTGGCTCGGCCACCCCGGCGTCGCCCTGCTGGACGGCGGCTATCCCAAATGGCTGCGCGAAAAACGCCCGGTCGATGCCGACCTTCCGACGCCGCACAGGGGAGCCTGCGCCTGCCTGCCCGAGCCGACCCAGATCGTGGCGGCGGACGAGGTTCTGCGCGCATCGCAGACGGGCGAGCAGCTCATCATCGATGCGCGCCCGGACCGCCGTTTCAGCGGCGAATTCGAGCCGCTCGACCCCGTTGCCGGCCACGTGCCCGGCGCCATCAACTATCCGTTCGACGAGAACCTCGACGTGGACGGCACCTTCCTGCCGCCCGAGGCGCTGCGCGAGCACTACCAGGCGCTGCTCAAGGGCAAGCCGGCCTGGCAGGTCATCCACATGTGCGGTTCCGGCGTCACCGCCTGCCACAACATTCTGGCGATGGAAATCGCCGGCCTTCCCGGTTCACGGCTTTACCCCGGCTCGTGGAGCGAGTGGATCACCGATCCCGCCCGCCCCGTCGCCACAGGAGACGTCGCCTAGGCGACTCAAGGAGAACACCCATGGCCATGCCCATCCGCGTCAAAACTGTCTGGTTCAAGAAGGACGGCGAGCGCAGCGCCGAGGAAATCGCCTCGGCGGTCGCCACCACCACCTGGCGCGTCGCCGACAAGGCGGTCGACAACCTCGGCCGCGAGAACTACGACATCATCACCCCGGCGCGCGGCTTCAAGCTGATCGCCGAATTCCTCGCCTTCCTGGTGCACTACTGCGACCGCATGGCCTACGCCTCGCTCACGCCCGAGCGCCGGGTCGCGGTGCTGCAGGCGGTCGCCAACCGGCTCGGCGAAGTGATGGAGGAAAACATCATCAGCGTGGTCGGCCCCGACCCCGGCCGCAATTTCAAGGCCGAG
>JAMCVR010000235.1:3218-7243 GCA_023475455.1 Thermoplasmatota archaeon
ATGGGCGACAGCGACAAGACCTGGATCATGGACCAGATCATGGACATCGAAATGCCCGAGATGATGGGCACGGTGCGGAAGAGCTTCAAGGGTCTGCTGTCCGACGCACCGGTCAAGCGCGGCTTCGGCTCGCCTGACATGCTGCCGCCCGAATAAGCCCTTGAGCAGTTCGCCCTTCGATCTGGCCAACGAGCCCGGCTACCGAGCCTGGCGCGACGCCCGGCTCGCCGCCTACCCGCGCAGCGTCGACGAACTCATCGTACCCCTGGCCGACCCGCGCCGCCTCACGCCAGCCGAATTCGCTGCGCTCGAGAACCGCTGCGCGCGCGCCAACATGGCGATCTACAGCGCGCCGCATCTGCCTGCTGCCGACAAGTCGATTCCCAGGCAACTGGGGCTGCAACTCGGCCTCGTCCGCCTGGAGGGAAACTACCTCGCCGACGAGGACGGGCTGTCGAGCATCACCCCCGCAGGCGACGAGGGCGGCAGTGTGCGCGGCGACTTCATCCCCTACACCCACAAGCCGATCAACTGGCACACCGACGGCTACTACAACACGCTGGACCGCCGCATTCTCGGCATGACGCTGCACTGCGCGCAGGACGCCGAATCCGGCGGCGAGAACGCGCTGCTCGATCACGAGATCGCCTACATCCAGCTGCGCGACGTCAACCCCGACTATGTCGCCGCGCTGATGCAGCCCGACGCAATGACCATCCCCGCGCGCATGGACGAGGACAACGTTGCGCGCCCCGAGCAGAGCGGCCCGGTGTTCGCAGTCGATGCCGAACAGGGCTTCCTGACCATGCGCTACACCGCGCGCACCCGCTCGATCGTGTGGAAGGACGACGTGCTCACGCAAGCCGCGGTCAAGACCCTGGCCGACATCCTCGCCAGTTCCGAATACATTCTTACCGCCCGCCTCGCCCCCGGCATGGGCCTCATCTGCAACAACGTGCTGCACACCCGCAGCGGGTTTTCCGATTCGCCCGAACATCGCCGCCTGCTCTATCGCGGGCGCTATTACGACCGCCTGCGCTTTGACTTGAGCAAAGCCCCCGCGCGCCCAGCTTAGCGGGAGCGGGTAAAATAGCGGTCTTCGTTTTCGGCCAAAGCCGTCATGCAGCTTCTCGCCCTCGGGGTCAACCATCACACCGCACCGCTCGCGATCCGCGAGCAGGTGGCGTTCGGCCCCGACAAGCTGGCGCAGGCGCTGCACGAACTGACGCAGAGCCAGCGCGCCTCCGAAGTCGCCATCCTGTCGACCTGCAACCGCACCGAACTGTACGTCAACACGCCCTCTCCCGACGACGTGGTGCAGTGGCTGGCCGACTTCCATCACATCGAACGCCGCGAACTCGCGCCCTACCTGTATGCGCTGCCGCGCGAGAAGGCCGCGCAGCATGCCTTCCGCGTCGCCGCCGGGCTCGATTCGATGGTGCTCGGCGAAACCCAGATCCTCGGCCAGATGAAGCAGGCGGTGCAGGTCGCCGAGGAAGCGGGCACCCTCGGCCTCCTGCTGCACAAGCTGTTCCAGCGCACCTTCTCGGTCGCCAAGGAAGTGCGCAGCAGCACCGAGATCGGCGCCAATTCGGTGTCGATGGCCGCCGCCGCGGTGCGCCTGGCCGAGCGCATCTTCCCCGGCATCCGCGACCAGGCCTGCCTCTTCATCGGCGCCGGCGAGATGATCGAGCTGTGCCTCACCCACTTCGCCGCGCAACACCCGCGCCGCATGACCGTGGCCAACCGCACCGCCGAACGCGCGCGTCCGCTGGCCGAACGCTTCAACGCCGGCGTGATCCCGCTCACCGCGCTGCCCGACGAGTTGCCCAGCTACGACATCATCCTCACCTCGACCGCGAGCCCCTTGCCCATCCTCGGCAAAGGCATGCTGGAGCGCGCGATCAAGCAGCGCCGCCACCGTCCGATCTTCATCGTCGACCTGGCGGTACCGCGCGACGTCGAGGCCGAAGTCGCCGACATGGACGACGTGTTTTTATACAGCGTGGACGACCTCGGCCAGGTGGTGCGCGAAGGCATGGACAATCGCGTGGCGCAGGTGGCGCAGGCCGAGGCGATCATCGAGACCAGCGTCGAAAATTTCGTCCACTGGATGGAAGGTCGCGAACTGGTGCCGGTGATCCGAAGCCTGCGCGACACCGCCGAACGCCACCGCCGCCACGAAATCGAAAAGGCCGAAAAGGCGCTGGCGCGCGGCGACGACCCGCGCGCGGTGCTCGACGCGATGAGCCACGCGCTCGCCAACAAGCTGCTGCATGCGCCCACCCACGCGCTCAACCACGCCACCAGCAGCGAACGCGATCAGTTCGTCCGCCTCATCAGCCAGCTCTACGGGCTGCACTCGGAATGAAAGCCTCGCTCGCGGACAAGCTCGCTCGCGCCGACGAGCGGCTGGAGGAACTCGACGCCCTGCTGTCGCAGCCGGAAATCGCCGGCGACATGGAAAGCTACCGCAAGCTCACCCGCGAACATGCCGACCTCGCTCCGGTGGTGGCGCTGTATCGCCAGTATCGGCAGGTTGAAGCGGACCAGAAATCTGCCAGCGAAATGCTCGCCGATCCGGAACTGCGCGAATTGGCCGAAGCGGAACTGGCCGACAGCGCCGCGCGCATCGCGCAGCTGGAAGCCGAACTGCAGACCGCGCTGCTGCCCAAGGACCCCAACGACGAGCGCAACATCTTCCTGGAAATCCGCGCCGGCACCGGCGGCGACGAGTCCGCGCTGTTCGCCGGCAACCTCCTGCGCATGTACACGCGCTACGCCGAGCGCTGCGGCTGGAAGGTCGAGATCGTGTCGGAAAACCCCGGCGAGGTGGGCGGCTACAAGGAAGTCGTCATCCGCATCGTCGGCCACGGCGCCTATTCGCGGCTGAAATTCGAGTCCGGCGGCCACCGCGTCCAGCGCGTGCCGGAAACCGAATCGCAGGGCCGCATCCACACCTCGGCCTGCACCGTGGCGGTGATGCCGGAAGCCGACGAGGTCGGCGAAGTCGACATCAACCCGGCCGAGCTGCGCATCGATACCTACCGTGCCTCCGGCGCGGGCGGGCAGCACATCAACAAGACCGATTCCGCGGTGCGCCTCACCCACCTGCCCACCGGCCTGGTGGTGGAATGCCAGGACGACCGCTCGCAGCACCGCAACCGCGCGCAGGCGCTCGCAGTGCTGGCGGCCCGCCTGAAGGACCGTGAAATGCAGGCGCAGCACGCCGCCGAGGCCAGCACCCGCAAGAGCCTGATCGGCACGGGCGACCGCTCCGACCGCATCCGCACCTACAACTTCCCGCAGGGTCGCATCACCGACCATCGCATCAACCTTACGCTGTACAAGATCGACGCGATGATGGATGGCGACCTCACCGAACTGCTCGACGCGCTGGCGGCCGAGCATCAGGCCGAACTGCTGGCGACGCTCGGAGGTGAGGCGTGAGGGGCAAGGGGTGAGGCGTGAGGTGGCCTGGTGGTGGAATGCCAGGACGACCGCTCGCAGCACCGCAACCGCGCGCAGGCGCTCGCAGTGCTGGCGGCCCGCCTGAAGGACCGTGAAATGCAGGCGCAGCACGCCGCCGAGGCCAGCACCCGCAAGAGCCTGATCGGCACGGGCGACCGCTCCGACCGCATCCGCACCTACAACTTCCCGCAGGGTCGCATCACCGACCATCGCATCAACCTTACGCTGTACAAGATCGACGCGATGATGGATGGCGACCTCACCGAACTGCTCGACGCGCTGGCGGCCGAGCATCAGGCCGAACTGCTGGCGACGCTCGGAGGTGAGGCGTGAGGGGCAAGGGGTGAGGCGTGAGGTGGCGACGGTTGCCGGCCTGCTCGACGACGCCACAGCCCGCATCGGAGGCACGGTAGGTATCGATGCGCAGCTCGGCCTGCACCGTGGCGGTGATGCCGGAAGCCGACGAGGTCGGCGAAGTCGACATCAACCCGGCCGAGCTGCGCATCGATACCTACCGTGCCTCCGGCGCGGGCGGGCAGCACATCAACAAGACC
>JAMCVR010000257.1 GCA_023475455.1 Thermoplasmatota archaeon
GCTGACCTGGGTGCTGCCGCAAAGCCTGGGGGGTACCGCGCTGCCCGATGAGTTGCAGGCTGCAGTGCGCTATGGCCTGCCGCTGCTGCCGCTGGCGATCCTGTTTTTGCCGACGGGGCGTGCGCGCGGTGGGTCATCGTCGACGCTCGATTTCATCTACGGCCTGATGCTATCGCTGCTCATCATGGTGACGGCGCTAGGCGTGTTCGCCGTGGTGGCGGTGGCCAGGGTGAGCTACGCCTGGGCGCTGGTGCAGACCTTATTGGGGATGGCGGCGCTGCTGCTGGCGCTGTCGTGGCTGTGGAATCCGCGCGCCGGGTTTGCCGGGCTGGGACAGGTCACCTCGCGCTATCTGCTGTCGGTGGGGCTGCCCTTCGAAGGCTGGGCGCAGCGGCTGGCGACGCTGGCCGAGCGCGAGCGCGATCCCGAATCCTTCGTGCGCGACGCGCTCGCCGACCTGCACGAACTGACCTGGATCCGCGGCGGCCGCTGGCAGGCGGCGCGCGGCGAGGGGACGTTCGGCGAGCCCGCCGAACATGCCGTCGCCCACGCCTTCCACGGCCTGAGCCTGACCTGGCAATCCACCCGCCCACTCACCCCGGCGCTGGCCCTGCACGTGCGGCTGCTGTCGCAACTGCTGGGGTACTTTTATGCGTCCAAGGTGCGCGAACAGACGCTGCGCGAACAGGCCTACAGCCAGGCGATCCACGACACCGGCGCGCGCCTGACCCACGATGTGAAGAACATCCTGCAGTCGATGAAAACCCTGCTCGCCGCGGCCGACACGTCCACCCCTGAGGACAGCGAGCGTCTGCTCGCCCTGATGAAGCGCCAGCTGCCGCAGCTCGCGTCGCGCCTGTCGCAGACCGTCGACAAGCTCAAGCAACCGGCTGAAATGGATGCCGCGCATATTCCCGCGCAGGCCTGGTGGACGGCCCTGCAGACGCGCTACGAACACGACGACGTGCAGTTCTTCGCCGACGCGGTCGACGACACGCCGCTGCCACAGGACCTGTTCGACAGCGTGGTCGACAACCTGCTGACCAATGCCCTGCGCAAGCGCCAGCACGAACCGGGCGTGGCGGTGGAAGTGCGGCTGGCGCTGCAGCCGCTGGTGAGCCTGACGGTGGCCGACAGCGGCGCGCCGGCCCCCGAGCACGTTGCACGCAACCTGTTCCAGAGCCCGGTGGCGTCGGATTTCGGCCTCGGGGTGGGGCTGTATCAGGCCGCGCGGCAGGCGGCGCGCTCGGGGTTTCGACTGGAGCTGGCCGACAACCTGGCTGGGCGGGTGACGTTTCGATTGCAGGCTATGGCGGGCAGTCCGAACCCGTAGGGCATACATGAGCCAAAAAACCGCGGTTCATTCGCCACAGCGGCACAGAGAATTCAAGCGGGCGCAAGGGGTCGGCCTTGCCGGTCTTTATGCGACCCGCGCAAGTGGGAAACGAATTTCGATTGCATCGAACGGCACGAAAATCATGCCGTCTTCATCACGCTCAACAAGCCCCAGTTCTTCCAGGCGCGACACGTCGGTGTGAACGTTCGAGTAGTTGCGTTCTGCGGCCTTTGCAAGCGCCTTCACGCTGCAAGCGCCTGTCCGGCGCAGCGTGTCCAGCAGATCGAGGCGCGCCGGCGTCAGCTCGGCAAACAGCGAGCGTGCCGACTCAAAGCTCAAACGGTAGTCGGGGGTGCGGCCTCGGCGAGAGTCGGCGACCTGCTGTGCGACAGCGTTAAAAATCGAACCCCTGCGGCTCAGTTCAATGATTGCCTTCATGGTGTACTCCACTCATTCACATCGCGCTCAAAGTCCGCCAAAAGTTGTTCAAGCGAAATGAAGTCGTAGTCTTCCTCCCGCTCGCCCAGATGCCGGTGGTCACCCTTGCCGCGTTCGTTGTCGTACCGAACCCGGCACACGCCAGCCGCACCGTAATAGAGCCGGTACTTGTAGCTGTGGGTCGATGGTTTCAGGGGCTCGGAAAGCGCCCAGATCGCCACTTCGACGATCGAGCCATCATCACGAACTTCCTTGGCTTTGGCTACGAGAACGGCCGGCATGTATTGCATGGTAGCAATACATGCGCGGAGTGTCTACTGTGTCCCTATCGGGGTTTAACAACTCGGGGCACATAAAATATCGTGTCTGACCGTTTCGCCTTGCGCAAGCGCCAGCACGAACCGGCGGTGGCGATAGAGGTGCGCCTCGCATTGCAGCCGCTGGTGAGCCTGACGGTGGCCGACAGCGGCGCGCCGGCGCCGGCGCACGTTGCGCGCAACCTGTTCCTCAGTCCGGTGGCGTCGGATTTCGGCCTCGGGGTGGGGCTGTATCAGGCCGCGCGTCAGGCGGCGCGCTCGGGGTTTCGACTGGAGTTGGCCGACAATCAGGCGGGGTGGGTGACGTTCAGGTTGCTGGCTACGGACAGCCGCCCGACGGACACACCCGGCTTTTGAGCAGGCCATCTGAAATCCATACCACCAGATCGTCGAATTCCCCGCTGGCACTATCGGCCTTGGTCGGGGCGCGGCTGACGAAGCCGGTGTCGGCGTCGGTGTTTTCCAATTCATCCGGGCTAGTTTCGAGGGGGGGGGCGGGCGTTGGGCTGCCTTCAGCGATGTTTATGTTGCGCGCTCCTCTGCTGTTCGGTCCGTAGGAAACCAGCACCGCCGGCACATTGCTTGCCACCGTGCCGGTGCCACAGCCCCCCGCACCGGTGATGCAGACGTGGTTGTTACCCGTGCTGGAGTTGGAAAAACCGGTTGACGAATTTCCGTACATGGTCGCTGCCGGGATGTCCGTCAGGCTGTAATGCAGACGGTTGCCCCAGGCATCCTGCGCGGCTGTGCCTAAAGTGACCCACGGCAGGTGACCGGCGGAAGCGGCGCAGCGGCCCACGTTGGAACCCGTCTTGTAGCGGTCTTCCACGCCATTGTTGATGTCTCTTAGACCATCCACACCGTCGTTGTCCTGATCCGGTTCCGGGTCTGCGCCATTCAGATCAGGGCAGGGTAAATAATGGCGAGGGCTGATGGTGAGCGTAGCTGTGCCCGTTACGAGCGGGGGGCACAAGTTGGTCGGGCAGGTCGTGGCGGGGGGACTGTCAAGGGCACCGGACGTATAGGCGCATGTACATGTGGTGGTTGTATGGCTCATGGTATAGCCGATGATTGCCTCCCGTGCCTCCTCCAGCGTCTTGTTGGTCTCCGCAATCCGCCGCGCCTGGATCTGCGCCGATAGCGGCACCGCCAGCCCGCCGATCAGGATGGTGACGATGACCAGCACGATGGCCAGTTCGATCAGGGTGAAACCGCGCTGGGCCGTCATGGTGACTCCTTTACGCCGGGCTCGGCTGGGCGGGGGCGCAACACCTGGTAAGGTTCATACACCTTGCCGTCGGCGCGGACCTGGCCGGGCTTCAGGCCGGCCACGCCAGATGCGCCGGCCTGCGGCCGGCCGTTGACCCAGCTCGTGCCGCTGCCGTCGGAACGGACGACCATGCCGTCGAAGCGAACAGGGGGCGGGGCGAGCGCGGGATCGGCCTGCCTGACCTGGGTGACGTTGCGGGCGCGCGCGGCTTCGAGCTGGGCGCGCTGGGCGGGAGTGTAGAACAGGCGCCCGGGTGAGTCGCTCGCCGCAAACCCCGAACCACAGAGACACAGAGACACAGAGAAAGCCCAGATTGAATGGTGATGCCCCATCCCGTGCCGAACGGGTTTGCTGTTCTCTGTGCCTCTGTGTCTCTGTGGTGAACAGGTTTTCATCGCACTTCCTCGGTCGCTGTCGCAACAGTAAACCACAGCAACTCGCACTCGGCATCGAGTTCGGGGCGGTTGACCGCCTGGGGCGGGGTGTCGGCGAGGCGGCTCAGACGGCACCGGTCCGCGCGGAACAGGCCGGGCGCGC
Source organism: Thermoplasmatota archaeon (assembly GCA_023475455.1). Next base: position 3,899 of record JAMCVR010000257.1, read on the forward strand.
GGAGGCGCAGGGCCTCTAAAAAACGCGGCAGGTCGGTTTCCACCAGCAAGGGCATTTTCACCACCATGCGGGTTTGCTTGAGCGGCAGCCCGCCGGCCAGGGCGGGCGGGGCGGCAGCGCGCGGCGACAGGGTATAGGTGAGGCCGTATAGTCGGGCGTCCCGATTGGCAAGCTGCACGGCCTCGATCCAGGCGAGGCGATTTTCCTCGCCGACGAATCCCCGCGCAATCAACGCGCGATAGGCATCGAGATGCCGGGCGATCAGGCGTGCGTCCGTGCGGCCCTGTTCCTGGCGCGCGCGGGCGGCATCGAGCAGGGCCTGCCGGCGCTGCAGTTCGGCGCGCGCTTCCGTGTCCCGCATGCTGCTCCAGAAAATGCCGGCGGTGGACAGCGAGACCGCGGCGAGCAGCAGCAGGAGCGATGTTTTGAGCGAGGCGATCGGCGGGTGGCTCATCATGGACGTAGCTGGATGCTCAGGCTGAAGCGGGTCTCGTCAGGCACGGCTGCGCCTGTGGTCTTGCCGGTCAGGGTGGCGGTGGGGGCGGTGTCGACAGGGCTGCTCAGCCGCTCGACCGCGGCCACGCCGGGCGTGGCGGCCAGCCGCGAGACAAAGCTGTCGATGCGCGACATGGCGGCGCGGTAGTTCCCGTCGAAGTCGCTGAGTCGTGCATCCAGCGTGATATCCGCCGTGCCCCCGGACGTGTCCTGCAGCGTCAGGGTCTTGAGCACGACGTCGGGGTGGGCCGACAGGGTTTGTCCAAGCGGCAGAAACAGCGCGTCGACGTCGAGCGGCGCACGACTCAGCTGCGCGGCCAGGCCAAGGGTCAGCGCGAGCTGATCGGGGCGCGTGGCGAGGGCCGGGAAGCCCCGCACGATGGCGGCATGGTGTGCGTCACCGCGTTGCGCTTCTGCCTGAACCTGCAATGCCTGGTCGCGCAGGTCTTGCGCGTGGAGCCAATACGCTGCGGTCAGGGTCAGTCCGGCCGCCGCGACGAGGCCGGCCGCCAGATTCAGGCCGCGCCGCCAGCGGAATTCGAGATGGCGCTGCAGCAGCTCGGGCGGCGCCAGATTCAGTTGCACGGCCTCGCCCGCAAGCGCGGCGAGCGGCGCGACCTCGGGGGTGGCGGCCAGGAAGTCGTCGGGAATGCGCAGCGCGCGCGCAAGAGAGGGCATGTCGATCAGCCGCGTGTTGAACGCCGGGTCGGCATTGAGCGGCGCCTGCGAACTGTCGAGTTGCCCGCTGGGGTCCAGCAGCAGCACATGCAGCCGGGCTTCGCGCGGCAGGATGCGCTGGCCGGTGAGATAAAGCTGCGTCTTGGCGATTTCGTCGGCCGCATTGCCCGGCAGCTGGGTGGGCGTATCGCTGCCGATCAGGCGCGAAAAACGCAACAGGCCGTTGTGATAGTAGGACAGCCGCAAGCTGTTGTTGAGGCGGCATGCCAGCAGGGTGTGCGGCTCCTGCACCCGCAGTCTGGACAGCAGATGCTGGCACGCCATCGCCAGCGGGGTGATGCCGGACAGGGGCACCCGTTCGCGGTGCAGCACGCTGAGCCACGGCGTCAGCCAGTCGGCGTCGGGCAGGGCGGCCAGCAGATAACGGTCGTCGCGGCGGCCCATCGTTTCGCGCGCCTGCCGCCAGGCGCCGGTGAAGCGCGCATTGCGGAATACCTGTTTCAGCTTGCGCGCCACGAGTTCGGCGCGCGCGCGTCCCTGCACGTGCGGCATCACCTCGCTGCGGTAATCCTCGTCCACCGTGTCGGCCACCAGCAGCGTCGGCAACTGCGCATGCCTGGCCACGACCGCGCGAAATGCCGCCAGTCCCGCTTCGGTGGCGTCGAACTCGCCCAGCCAGTGCATGTGGCCGGGACGCCAGTCGAGCACGCCGATCTGGCGTGGCGTGGCAAGCAGGATCAGGCGGTGGTCGAACATCATCCTGGAAAAAAACCATTAACCACAGAGGCACAGAGGCACAGAGAAAAAGCGAGAAATTGCAGCATGTCGTACGGCCACGCTGCGGATGACACGCTACAACTGGGTTTCTCTGTGCCTCTGTGCCTCTGTGGTGAGGGGTTTGAAATCATAACGGCAGGTTTCCGATCAGGTCGTAAACCGGCAGCAGCACCGACACCAGGATGCCGCCGAGCAGCAGGCCGAGGATGGCGGTGAGCAGCGGCTCCAGCACCCGGAGGCCGTTTTCGATCGAGTCGAGCACTTCGCGATTGTAAAAATAGGTGACATTGTCGAGCGCTTCGTCGAGCGCGCCGGTGGTCTCGCCCACGCGCAGCATGCGGATCACCAGCGGCGGAAACAGCGCCAGCGACTGGAAGCTTTCGGACAGGCCGCGGCCGTCGGCGATCTGCAGCGCGGCGCGGCGGATGCCGCCGGCGATCACCCGGTTGCCGGCGACCATCTCGCCCGCCCGCAGCGCGTCGAGCACGGTGACCCCGGAGCGGTACATCATCGCCAGCGTGTTGGTGAAGCGCGACAGCACGATCTTCTGCACGATCGGCCCGACGATCGGCAGCCGCAACTGGGTGCGGTCCCACCAGTCGCGCCCGGCCTCGCTTTTCTTCACCCACAGCGGCAGCCCGATGCCGAGCGCCAGCGCCAGCAGCAGGACGATCAGCCAGTACGAACGCAGCGCGCTCGATACTGCCATCAGGATCAGCGTCGGCAGCGGCAGCGTCACCCCCATGGTCTCGACCAGGGCGAGCACCTGCGGCACCAGATACAACAGCAGGAACAGGATGGCCGCGCCGACGACGGCCAGCACCAGCGCCGGGTAGATCATCAGCCGCTTGGCCTTGGCGGCGACCTCTTCCTGCCACTTCAGCGATTCGGCCAGGCGGTCGAATACCGCGTCCAGCAGGCCGGTCTGCTCGCCCGCGCGCACGCTGTGGACGAACACGGCGCCGAACACCGCCGGGTGCGCCGCCAACGCCTGCGACAGCACCTTGCCGCCTTCCAGGTCTTCCAGCAGCGCGGTCAGCACGTCGCGAAAGCCGCGCTTGTCCATGCTGTCGCGCAGGTCGCGCAAGCCTTCCAGCAGCGGGATCCCGGCACGGGTGATGTAGCGCATGTGGATGCAGAAGGTGACCAGGTCGCGACGGGTGACGCGCTCGCGGCCCTGCGGCGCGTATTGCCGCGACAGCTCGGCCAGCGTGACGAGGTCCAGCCCCATGCGTTTCAGGCGCAGCTCGAGGTCGACGTCGTTGACGGCCGACAGCGTGCCCCGGACGGTGCGGCCGGTCTGGTCGATGGCGCGGTAGTCGAAGAAGGGCATAACCGTTACTCCCCGTGATCCGCGTGGGGAATAAAACCCCTCACCACAGAGGCACAGAG
>JAMCVR010000216.1:0-15285 GCA_023475455.1 Thermoplasmatota archaeon
CGCGCGAACCGCTTGCGCACTTCGGTGGTGGACGCGTTTCCCGTTGCCCAGTCCACTTCGCAGTTCCGAAAACTGGCCGACGGCCTGCTGCGCTGGCCGTCTCCCCCCAGTCTGGGCAGCGTCGGCGGCTTCATCCAGCGCGTGATCCAGGGCGGACGCCTGGTGGAAGCCTACAGAAGGGGGTAATTACCCATGTACACCGCAACAGGTAAAAGCGAAAAAAGCGACCTGCTGACGCACTACATGCCCATGGTCAAGCGGCTGGCCCATCACATGATGGGGCGGTTGCCGCCCAGCGTGGAGGAAGACGACTTGGTGCAGGCCGGCATGATCGGCCTGCTCGACGCCGTCAGCCGCTACGACGAAGCGCAGAGCGCGCAGTTCGAGGCCTATGCCATCCAGCGCATCCGCGGCTCGATGATCGACGAGTTGCGGCAGTCCGACTGGATGCCGCGCAGCGCACGCCAGTCGATGCGCAAGATCGAACAGGCCATCGGCGCGCTGCAGCACAAACTCGGGCGGCAGCCCAGTGAAACCGAAATCGCCGCGGCGATGAAAATTCCGCTGGCCGAATACCAGGCCATGCTGGGCGACGCGCGCGGCCACCAGTTGCTGTATTTCGAGGATTTCGGCGAGTCCGACGAGGACGATTCCTTCCTCGACAAGCAGTCGGCGGACGCGGCCACCATGCCGTTGCCGCAGCTGCTCGACGCCAACCTGCGCGCCTGCATCATCGCCGGCATCGAAAACCTGCCGGAGCGCGAGCAGATGCTGATGTCGCTGTATTACGAACAGGAACTCAACCTGCGCGAAATCAGCGAAGTGTTCGGCGTCAGCGAATCGCGCATCTGCCAGCTGCACGGCCAGGCCATCGCGCGTCTGCGCGCCAAGCTGAAAGAAGACGCATGGATCGTGGCAGCCTGATCGGGCTTGGGCTGGGCGCGGTCGCCATCCTCGGCGGCCAGGCGATGGAAGGCGGGCAGATCGGCCTGTTCCTGCAGCCGGCCGCCTTCGTCATCGTGGTGATCGGCACCCTGGCTGCGGTGCTGCTGCATTACCCCCTGCCTGTTTTCATCCAGGGCGTGCGCATGGCGAAGTGGGCGTTCCGTCCGCCCGAACCGGAAGCCGGCGTGCTGATTCGCCGCGTGGTTCAGTGGTCGCACACCGCGCGGCAGGAGGGCATGCTGGCGCTGGAAAAGCACCTCAACCTGACGCACGATCCGTTCCAGCGAACCGGCCTGCAGTTGCTGGTCGACGGCGCCGATGCGGCCAAGCTGCGCGACACGCTCGATGTGCAGATCGTCGGCTTCGAGACCGCCGAGCGCCAGGCTGCGCGGGTGTGGGAAGCGGCGGGCGGCTATGCCCCCACGCTCGGCATTCTGGGCGCGGTGATCGGCCTGATCCACGTCATGGAAAACCTGGCGGATCCCGGCAAGCTGGGGTCCGGCATCGCGGTCGCCTTTGTCGCCACCATCTACGGCGTCGGCCTCGCCAACCTGGTGTTCCTGCCGATCGCCAACAAGATCAAGTTCACCATCGCGCGCCGGGTCGCCGAGCGCGAAATCATCTGCGACGGCCTCGTCGGCATTGCCCAGGGCGACAACCCGCGCATCATCGAGGCGCGCCTCAAGGGATATCTGTGATGCGCCGCCGCCGCCGCATCGCCTCCGATCACGACAACCACGACCGCTGGCTGATTTCCTACGCCGACTTCATCACCCTGCTATTTGCATTCTTTGTGGTGATGTACGCCATTTCGGCGGTCAATGAAAACAAGTTCCGTGTCCTGGCCGGCGCGCTCGGGGACGCCTTCGGCAGGACGTCGGCCGGCGATGTTCCGGTGCCGCAGCTGACGCCGCAGGCGCTGCCGCCCGAAGTCAGGCAACGCACGCTGAGGCAGCAGCAGGCGATCGAAGAGCAGGCGCACATGACCGAGGTGGCGAGCAACCTGCTCGACGTGATGGCGCCGCTGGTGAAGGAGGGCAAGGTGCGGGTCACCCAGAGCCGGCGCGGCGTCAGCATCGAAATCAATGCCAACGTGCTGTTCGAGCCGGGACGCGCCGAGCTGGAGCCGCAATCGCTGGCTGTGCTGCGCGCCGTGGCGGAAACCCTGAAGAACGAGCCGTTCAAGCTGGAAATCACCGGCCACACCGACGTCGTGCCGATCAGCAATTCGGTGTTCGCCTCCAACTGGGAGTTGTCGGCGGTGCGGGCCACCAGCGTGGTACGCCTGCTGGTCGACAACGGCATCGCCCCCGAGCGCCTGCTCGCCATCGGGCGCGAGGCCAGCCAGCCGATTGCTTCCAACGATACGCCGCAAGGGCGTGCGCGCAACCGCCGGGTCGAGTTGATGATTCTCTCCGGGCTGCCGGATACCATCGAGGAAATTCCGGTACGTCCCGGCACGGGCCCGCCTTGAAAATGGGCTGACAGGCCCGATACTTGTAATTCCTGCCCATTGGACTGAAATGCTCAACCATGCCCAACGATTCTGCCCTGGAAGGCGAAATCCTGTCCGATGAACGGCAGTTGCCGGCCGCACCGGCCTTGCCGTCCGAGTTGTACCTGCTGCCGCTGACCGAAAAGCCGTTTTTTCCGGCGCAAACCCTGCCGCTGCTGATGAACGAAGCGCCGTGGCTGTCGACCGTGGAAGCCATCGGCAACACCCCGCATCACATGGTGGGCCTGGTGCTGGTGAAGCCCGACAACACCGACGACGTGAAGCGGGCGGATTTTCGCAGCGTCGGCACGGTGGTGCGCATCCATCATCCGGTGCGCGCAGACGGCAAGATGCAGTTCATCGCCGAAGGGGTGCGGCGTTTCCGCATTGTCGAATGGCTGTCCGAAACCGCGCCCTACAAGGTCCGGGTCGATTATCCGAACGAGCCGGGCAAACCGGATTCCGAGGAAATCCGCGCGTATTCGATCGCCATCATCAACACCATCAAGGAGCTGCTGCCGCTCAATCCACTGTATTCCGAGGAGCTGAAATTCTTCCTCAACCGCTTCGGGCCGAACGAGCCCTCGCAGCTGACCGACTTCGCCGCCAGCCTGACCACTGCGTCGAAGCAGGAGTTGCAGGACGTGCTGGAGGCCTTCGCGCTGAAAAAGCGCATGGAAAAGGTGCTGGTGCTGCTGAAGAAGGAACTCGACGTCGCGCGGCTGCAATCGGACATCCGCGAAAAAGTCGACGAGAAGATGAGCGAGCAGCAGCGCGAGTTCTTCCTGCGCCAGCAGTTGAAGGCGATCCAGAAGGAACTCGGCCTCGCCAAGTTTTTTCCGGCGCAAACCCTGCCGCTGCTGATGAACGAAGCGCCGTGGCTGTCGACCGTGGAAGCCATCGGCAACACCCCGCATCACATGGTGGGCCTGGTGCTGGTGAAGCCCGACAACACCGACGACGTGAAGCGGGCGGATTTTCGCAGCGTCGGCACGGTGGTGCGCATCCATCATCCGGTGCGCGCAGACGGCAAGATGCAGTTCATCGCCGAAGGGGTGCGGCGTTTCCGCATTGTCGAATGGCTGTCCGAAACCGCGCCCTACAAGGTCCGGGTCGATTATCCGAACGAGCCGGGCAAACCGGATTCCGAGGAAATCCGCGCGTATTCGATCGCCATCATCAACACCATCAAGGAGCTGCTGCCGCTCAATCCACTGTATTCCGAGGAGCTGAAATTCTTCCTCAACCGCTTCGGGCCGAACGAGCCCTCGCAGCTGACCGACTTCGCCGCCAGCCTGACCACTGCGTCGAAGCAGGAGTTGCAGGACGTGCTGGAGGCCTTCGCGCTGAAAAAGCGCATGGAAAAGGTGCTGGTGCTGCTGAAGAAGGAACTCGACGTCGCGCGGCTGCAATCGGACATCCGCGAAAAAGTCGACGAGAAGATGAGCGAGCAGCAGCGCGAGTTCTTCCTGCGCCAGCAGTTGAAGGCGATCCAGAAGGAACTCGGCCTCGCCAAGGACGACAAGACCGCCGAGCTCGACACCTTCCGCGAACGCCTCGCCGGGCTGACGCTGCCCGAGCAGGCAAAAAAGCGCATCGACGAGGAGATGCACAAGCTGTCGCTGCTGGAGACCGGCTCGCCGGAATACACCGTCACCCGCAACTACCTCGACTGGCTGACCGTGCTGCCGTGGGGCGTGCACACGCAGGACAAGGTCGACCTCGACCGCGCGCGCAGGATACTCGACCGCGACCACGACGGGCTGGAAGACGTGAAGGACCGCATCATCGAATTCCTCGCCGTCGGCGCGATGAAGGGCGAGATGGCCGGTTCGATCCTGCTGCTGATCGGGCCGCCCGGCGTGGGCAAGACCTCGATCGGCAAATCCGTCGCCGAGGCGCTGGGGCGCAAGTTCTACCGCTTCTCGGTCGGCGGCATGCGCGACGAGGCCGAAATCAAGGGCCACCGCCGCACCTATATCGGCGCGATGCCGGGCAAGTTCGTGCAGGCGCTGAAGGAGGTCGGCTCGGCCAACCCGGTCATCATGCTCGACGAGATCGACAAGATCGGCGCCAGCTACCAGGGCGACCCCGCCTCGGCGCTGCTGGAAGTGCTCGACCCCGAGCAGAACGCCGATTTCCTCGACCATTACCTCGACGTGCGCTTCGATTTGTCGAAAGCGCTGTTCATCTGCACCGCGAACGATTTTTCGATTCCGTCGGCGTTGCTCGACCGCATGGAAGTCATCCGCCTGTCGGGCTATATCACCGAGGAAAAGATCGCCATCGCCAGGCACCATTTGTGGCCGCGCGTGCTCGAACGTGCCGGGCTGAAGAAGAACCAGCTCGTCATCAGCGAAGGCGCGATCCGCCACGTCATCGAGGGCTATGCGCGCGAGGCCGGGGTGCGCAACCTGGAAAAGCAGCTGGGACGGGTGGCGCGCAAAGCCGTGGTCAAGATCCTCGGCGGCGCCGCGACCCCGATCCGGATCGGGGTGAAGGAAATCGAGGCCTACCTCGACAAGCCGGTGTTCACCCGGGTAAAACCGATTACCGGCATCGGCGTGGTCACCGGCCTCGCCTGGACCGCGATGGGCGGCGCGACGCTGCCGGTCGAGGCGACGCGGGTCCACACCCTCAACCGCGGCTTCAAGCTCACCGGCAAGCTCGGCGAGGTGATGAAGGAATCGGCCGAAATCGCCTACAGCTATGTCGCCTCGCACCTGAAAGCCTACGGCGCGGACCGCACGTTCTTCGACACCAGCTTCGTCCACCTGCACGTGCCGGAAGGCGCCACCCCCAAGGACGGCCCCAGCGCCGGCATCACCATGGCCACCGCGCTGCTCTCGCTGGCGAAAAACGCCAAGATCGGCCGGCCGCTGGCGATGACCGGCGAACTCACGCTGACCGGCCAGGTGCTGCCGGTGGGAGGCATCCGCGAAAAGGTCATCGCCGCGCGCCGCATCGGCATCAGCGAACTCATTCTGCCCGATGCCAATCGGCGCGATTTCGACAAGCTGCCCGCGCACATCCGCGCCGGAATGACGGTGCATTTCGCCAGGCGCTATCAGGATGTTGCAGCGGTGGTGTTCGGCGCGGACTGATCCCGGGACAGGACAACTACAATCCCTCCCGGTTGTCCTGTCTCGCCTGGTGCGACTTCAGATGAACAGGCAGACGTCGGACTTCTGCGCGACGGGCAGAAAGCTTGCGGCGCCGATCCAGCCTGCGATTTCGGGGATGAACTCATCCTGCGAGTAGCCGAACAGGTCCACCGTCATCTGGCAGGCAAACAGCTTGGCGTCCGCCTCGATGCACGCGCTGCGCAATTCGTCGATGGTGGCCACGCCTTTGTTTTTCACTGTTTGCGCCATCAGCCCGGTTGCCATTTTTTCGAATCCGGGTACACCGGCCATGACGACGTTCGGCACCTTCCAGTTGATGTCTTTCAGCCACTGCGGCCCAAACGGCATCTTCATCGGCATGCTGGGGTTGCCGAGCGGACTGATCTCGAGGTGGAGATCCTTCTTGAGGAGTTCCAGCCCATAGAATGTGAAGAAAACGGACACGTCCCAGCCCAGCGCTCCGGCGGTGGACGCCAGGATGAACGGCGGGTACGCCCAATCCAGGGTGCCCTTGGTGGCGATAATGGACAGGGATGGGACATGCGCGGCTTCGCGTTCGGCCATCCTGGCTTCGAAGCGCTGGTCGAACCACTGATCGAATCGGGACTGATCCAGTATTGGCGGGGTGATCTTGTCTGCTGCGCCCATGGTCGTCTCCTTATGCCTTGCGAATGAGAAATTCGAACTCGCCCTGATTCGAACTGGACGAGACCAGGTTATGCCCGGTTTGCTTGCAGAAGGCTTGCATATCCTTCAGGGAACCCGGGTCGGTGGAGATGACGGCGAGCGTTTCTCCGATACCCAGTTCAGACAGGGCTTTTTTGGTGCGCAAAATGGGTAGTGGGCAGTTCAAGCCGCGTGCATCCAGGATGTGTGTGGCAGGTGCATTCATTGTAATCACTCCTCATTGTAGATGACCGTTCGGTCAAGCAAATCGGCAAAAAAATTGCCGGGCGAAAATCGGCTCAGCATTCGCTGCGACTGAGCTCGAATTCAATTGGCCACATCTGTCGCTAGACGGGTCGACTCAATCCAAGGGCAAAAAAAGCGGGGCCTGATTGCATCAAAATCAGCCACCGCTCAATTCGATACGCAGCGTCTTGATCGCCGGGCCCAGCCGATAGAGCAGTTCGGGATCGTTTTGCGCCTTGGCCAGCAAGATCACCCCCTCGAGATAGGCCAGCATGGCTTCAGCGGTCAGGCCCGCATCCAGGGGCGGAATGGTGCCGGCAACAACGGCCTGTTCCAGCGTTTCCTTGAAGCGGGACTTCGCGCGCGTAAAAATGGCGAGCAGCTTGGCGCGCAGAATATCGTCCTGGGTGCTGACCTCCAGCGTCAGGTTGCCAAAGATGCAACCCAGCATGCGACCATGCACTTGCTTGATCGACTTCTGCCAGAAGTAGGCCGCATCGATCAAATAATCGATCCGCTCCATCGGCGGCAAGGCCGGATCGAAGGCTTCGGCCACGAAGCCGTTGGCCCATTCGTCCGCAAACTCGTCTATCACCGCCATGACGAGATCGCGCTTGGACGGGAAGAAGTGATAAAAGCTGCCCTTTTGCACCCCGGCGCCCTCGCAGATTTCCTGGATGCCTACATTCGCGTAGCTGCGCGAGTGAAAACGCGGCTTGGCGGCTGCGATGATGCGGGAGCGTGTGTCGGTTGCGATATTCATGCGCCGCATCTTAGTAGACCGACCGGTCAAATGCAAGCAGTCTCTGTTTCGATCCGCAGATAGCGGATCAACTATGCCGAATCCCTTGGGGTGGGGGCTGTCGAGTCGGGTAAAATGCCACCATGACTGGAGCCGAGCTTCTCGATCCGCCGCCCCTGGAAACGCCCCCCGTACCCGTCATCAAGGTGCGGGGCGAGCCGCTCACCGAGCTGCCGCAGGATCTCTACATCCCGCCCGACGCCCTCGAGGTGTTTCTCGAAGCCTTCGAGGGCCCGCTCGACCTCCTGCTCTACCTGATCCGCCGCCAGAACCTCGACGTGCTCGACATCCCGATGGCGGCGCTGACCAAGCAATACATGGCCTACGTCGAGGCAGCCCGCGCAACGAGGCTGGAACTGGCGGCGGAATACCTCCTGATGGCAGCGATGCTGATCGACATCAAGTCGCGCATGCTGCTGCCGCGCCGCGAGCAGGCCGAGGAGGCGAACGAGGGCGACGATCCGCGCGCCGAGCTGGTGCGCCGCCTGCTGGAATACGAGCAGATGAAGCTCGCCGGCCAGACGCTGGACAGCCTGCCGCAGGCCGGGCGTGACTTCGACACCGTCAGCGTGTTCCTGCCGGCGGCGGCCAGGCGCCTGCCGAGCGTCCATCCCGAGGAGCTGGCCGCGGCCTGGCTGGCGATTCTGTCGCGGGCGAAAAACCGCACCCACCACCGCATCGGCCGCCAGGAACTGTCGATCCGCGAGCACATGAGCCGCATCCTCAAGCGGCTGACCCCAGGCGAGTTCATGGAATTCAAGGAACTGTTCCCGGACGCGTCGACCGTGCACGAACTCGTGGTCACCTTCCTGGCGGTGCTGGAACTGACCAAGGAAATCCTGCTCGATGTGACGCAGGCCGAGCCCTTCGCCCCCATCTACGTGAAGCTCCATGAATCTGCAACCGAATGACCATCCCGACGATTTGAAGCTTGTGCTGGAAGCCGCCCTGCTGGCGGCAGTCGAGCCGCTGTCGCTGGCCGAGCTCAAGCGCATGTTCGAGCAGGACCTGTCGAATGACATGCTGCGTCGTGCGCTGGAGGAGTTGCGCGCGCAGTGGCACGGCCGCGGGGTGGAACTGGTGCAGGTGGCCGACGGCTGGCGCTTCCAGACGCGCGCCGAGATGCAGCCCTGGCTGTCGCGGCTGAAGAACGAGAAGCCGCCGCGGCGGAATACCTCCTGATGGCAGCGATGCTGATCGACATCAAGTCGCGCATGCTGCTGCCGCGCCGCGAGCAGGCCGAGGAGGCGAACGAGGGCGACGATCCGCGCGCCGAGCTGGTGCGCCGCCTGCTGGAATACGAGCAGATGAAGCTCGCCGGCCAGACGCTGGACAGCCTGCCGCAGGCCGGGCGTGACTTCGACACCGTCAGCGTGTTCCTGCCGGCGGCGGCCAGGCGCCTGCCGAGCGTCCATCCCGAGGAGCTGGCCGCGGCCTGGCTGGCGATTCTGTCGCGGGCGAAAAACCGCACCCACCACCGCATCGGCCGCCAGGAACTGTCGATCCGCGAGCACATGAGCCGCATCCTCAAGCGGCTGACCCCAGGCGAGTTCATGGAATTCAAGGAACTGTTCCCGGACGCGTCGACCGTGCACGAACTCGTGGTCACCTTCCTGGCGGTGCTGGAACTGACCAAGGAAATCCTGCTCGATGTGACGCAGGCCGAGCCCTTCGCCCCCATCTACGTGAAGCTCCATGAATCTGCAACCGAATGACCATCCCGACGATTTGAAGCTTGTGCTGGAAGCCGCCCTGCTGGCGGCAGTCGAGCCGCTGTCGCTGGCCGAGCTCAAGCGCATGTTCGAGCAGGACCTGTCGAATGACATGCTGCGTCGTGCGCTGGAGGAGTTGCGCGCGCAGTGGCACGGCCGCGGGGTGGAACTGGTGCAGGTGGCCGACGGCTGGCGCTTCCAGACGCGCGCCGAGATGCAGCCCTGGCTGTCGCGGCTGAAGAACGAGAAGCCGCCGCGCTACTCGCGCGCGGTGCTGGAAACGCTCGCCATCATCGCCTACCGCCAGCCGGTGACGCGCGGCGACATCGAGGACATCCGCGGCGTGTCGGTCAATCCCAACATCATCAAGACGCTGGAGGAGCGCGGCTGGATCGAGGCCATCGGCCATCGCGACGTGCCGGGGCGCCCCGCGCTGTTCGGCACCACCGGGCATTTCCTCAGCGATCTCGGCTTGCGCACGCTGTCCGAACTGCCGCCGCTGGAAGAGCTCGGCCATCTCGTCACGCCCGACGAAACCGCATTAATTCCTGAATTGCGCGTGGAATTGCCGGACAATGACGTCCCCCGGACGTTTGGCGCGGTGATCGAAACCGCCCGCGTCAGCGCTTCCACTGAGATTTCTTGAATATGGCCCGTCCCGCATCCCCCATCCGCCGTTCGCCCTCCGCACCCATGGGGCGCGCGGCGAGCCGCCTGCAGCAGGCGATTGCCCCCGAGGCGCCCAGCGAACGCCTGCAAAAGGCTCTGGCCTCGGCCGGGCTGGGCTCGCGCCGCGAGATGGAGGAATGGATCGCCGAGGGACGCGTGCAGGTCAACGGCGAAACCGCCACGATCGGCAGCAAGGTCGGGCCGCGCGACATCGTCAAGGTCGGCGGCCGCCGCGTGTACCTGCGCTTTGACGAAAAGCGCACCCGCATCCTGATCTATCACAAGTCGGAAGGCGAGATCGTCACCCGCGACGACCCCAAGGGGCGCGCCACCGTGTTCGACGCGCTGCCCCGGCTGCGCGGCGCCAAGTGGATCGCCATCGGCCGGTTGGACTACAACACCGACGGCCTGATGATCTTCACCACTTCGGGCGAGCTCGCCAACCAACTGATGCACCCGCGCTTCGAAGTCGAGCGCGAATACGCCGTGCGCGTGTTGGGCGAACTGACCGAGGACATGATTGCGCAATTGCTGGCCGGGGTGGAGCTCGACGACGGTCCGGCGCGGTTGCAAAGCTGCTTCGCCGCGGGCGGCGAGGGCGCCAACCGCTGGTATCGCGTCATCATCAAGGAAGGCCGCAAGCGCGAAGTGCGGCGGCTGTTCGAGCACTTTGGCCTGACGGTGTCGCGGCTGACGCGCATCCGCTTCGGCCCGATCGCGCTGCCGCCGCAATTGCGCCGCGGGCAGAAGATGGAACTCGACGACGATCTGGTCGCGCGCGTGATGGAATGGGCGGGGATGACGCCCACGCCGCGCCGCCAGATGCGCGGCGTGCCCGACAAGCACACCCGCAAGCCGCGCATGCGTTAGTCCGGGCGGGCATGGCCCGTCCGGACACGACTTATTTTTCCGTCAGTTTCTTGATCACGCCGGCCGCCCACTCGCGGCCGCCCAGCCCGAACGCCAGCGCAAACGCCAGGCCGATCGCGCCGAAGCCGATCTGGAAAGCGGCGGTCAGCAGCGTGGTGCCGATCGCCAGCTGCTCCAGCGCCACGAATACCACAAAGATGATGACCCCATACTCCGACAGCGTGCTGATGGTGAGCGCGCCCTGCACGCCGATGTTGTTGAGGTAGGCGAACGCCATGCGGTTGATGAAGCGCGCCACCAGCACGCCGAACACCAGCACAAGAATGGCGACGATGATGTTGGGGATGTAGAGCACGACCTTGTTGAACAGCTCGGCCACCATGTGCAGGCCGAGGCTGTTGGCCACGGTGACGATGACGACAAAAATGACAATCCAGTAGGCCAGCTTGGCGAGCAGCCGCGACAGCGACACGTCCAGATTGCCCTGCCTGAGGAAGGCTTCGATGCCGGTTTTTTCGGCCAGGCTGTCGAAGCGCAACAGATCCAGCAGTTTCATGACGCCGGTACGCACCAGATTGGCGAGCAGCCAGCCGACGAACAGCAGCAGCAGGGCTGCCAGCAACTGCGGCACGAAGCCGGCCAGTTGCGTCCAGAAAGAAGTCAGGGAAGCGACGAACACGTCGAGTTGTTGCTGCATGACACACTCCTTCATTGCTGCGGAAAGGCGCATTATAGCGAACGCCTCAGGCGGGTTTTTTTCATTGCCGTGAAGCCTACGGATACAAAAAATGCAAAGGCCTGTTCCCTGTCGGTCTTTGTGCCTACACTGTAGGAAACGACGCATTCCAGACCATGCTCTCTCAGCCAGACCCGGCCGGATTCCTGCCTCTCGATCGATTGCATGCGCTGGTGGCCCGGCTCATGCGGCTGGGCTACCGATGTCTGGGCCCCGCCGTGGAAAACGGCGCCATCGTGATGCGCGAGCTCGATGCGCCCAATGCTGTGCCGCGCGGCCTGCAGGCCGAGCAGTCGGCGGGACGCATCCGGCTGACGCGGGATCCCCGTCACCGCTATTTCGCCTGGGCCAACGGGCCGCAGGCGATCAAGCCGCGGACATTTGCGCCTCAGGAATCGCTGTGGCGCGTGGAGCGGGACGCGGCGGGCGCCCTGCAGTTCACGGCCGTGCAGCCGGCAGCGCCTCTTCAGGCCATCATCGGCGTGCGCGCCTGCGACCTCGCCGCGCTGGCGCTGCAGGATGCGCATTTCCTGCGCGAAGGCCGGCGCGACGCGCACTATGCCCGACGGCGCGAACAGCTGTTCCTGGTCGCGGTGCAATGCGCCGAACCGGCAGCAACGTGCTTTTGCGCGGCCAGGCTGTCGAAGCGCAACAGATCCAGCAGTTTCATGACGCCGGTACGCACCAGATTGGCGAGCAGCCAGCCGACGAACAGCAGCAGCAGGGCTGCCAGCAACTGCGGCACGAAGCCGGCCAGTTGCGTCCAGAAAGAAGTCAGGGAAGCGACGAACACGTCGAGTTGTTGCTGCATGACACACTCCTTCATTGCTGCGGAAAGGCGCATTATAGCGAACGCCTCAGGCGGGTTTTTTTCATTGCCGTGAAGCCTACGGATACAAAAAATGCAAAGGCCTGTTCCCTGTCGGTCTTTGTGCCTACACTGTAGGAAACGACGCATTCCAGACCATGCTCTCTCAGCCAGACCCGGCCGGATTCCTGCCTCTCGATCGATTGCATGCGCTGGTGGCCCGGCTCATGCGGCTGGGCTACCGATGTCTGGGCCCCGCCGTGGAAAACGGCGCCATCGTGATGCGCGAGCTCGATGCGCCCAATGCTGTGCCGCGCGGCCTGCAGGCCGAGCAGTCGGCGGGACGCATCCGGCTGACGCGGGATCCCCGTCACCGCTATTTCGCCTGGGCCAACGGGCCGCAGGCGATCAAGCCGCGGACATTTGCGCCTCAGGAATCGCTGTGGCGCGTGGAGCGGGACGCGGCGGGCGCCCTGCAGTTCACGGCCGTGCAGCCGGCAGCGCCTCTTCAGGCCATCATCGGCGTGCGCGCCTGCGACCTCGCCGCGCTGGCGCTGCAGGATGCGCATTTCCTGCGCGAAGGCCGGCGCGACGCGCACTATGCCCGACGGCGCGAACAGCTGTTCCTGGTCGCGGTGCAATGCGCCGAACCGGCAGCAACGTGCTTTTGCGCGTCCACCGGTGACGGCCCGACCCCGGCCACGGGCTACGATCTCGCGCTGGCGGAACTGGCGGAGGGCTTCGTCGCGGTGGCGGGCAGCGACAAGGGGCGGGCTGTTTTCGACTCGCTGCAGCTGCCCGCCGCGACCCCGCAGCAGATCGAGGCGGCCCGCCAGCAGGGGCAGGCTGCTGCGGCCGCGCAGACGCGCAGCCTGCCCGGACGCAATCTGCGCGATGCCCTGATGAGCCGGCTGGACCATCCGCGCTGGGACGAGGTGGCGGCGCGCTGCCTCGCCTGCGGCAACTGCACCGCGGTGTGCCCGACCTGCTTCTGCCATGCCGAAATTGATGAGCCCGCCCTCGACGGACAGTCGAGCGGGCATGTGCGCATCTGGGATTCGTGCTTCGGCGAATCGCACGGCCATCTGCACGGCTTCAACGTGCGGCCCGACATCCGCAGCCGCTACCGCCAGTGGCTCACCCACAAGCTCGCCACCTGGCACGACCAGTTCGGCCGCAGCGGCTGCGTCGGCTGCGGCCGCTGCATCGCCTGGTGCCCGGTGGGTATCGACCTGACCGAAGAAGTCGCCGCCCTGATGAGTGGTACCGATCAACCCTCTGATGGAACTACTCGCCATTCGACTAAGCCCGCAAGCGGGCAAGTCGCTGGTTATCCCCGGCCCTCTCCCGCAAGCGGGAGAGGGGGATAACGTGATGCCCAAACCGATCGACGCCGGCGCGCCGCATGCCGCCACCGTGGTGGCGCGCACCCCGGAATCGCCCACCATCTTCACCTTGCAGCTGCGCCTCGACGATGCGGCGGCGCGGGCGGCCTACCGCTTCGCGCCCGGCCAGTTCAACATGCTGTATCTCTATGGCGTCGGCGAGGTGCCGATTTCCATCATGTCCGACCCGGAGGACCGCGACGGCATCGGCCACACCCTGCGCGCGGTCGGACGCGTCACCCGGGGGTTCGCCGCGCTCAAGCCGGGCGACCGGGTGGGGTTGCGCGGGCCGTTCGGACGCGGCTGGCCGCTGCAGGAAATGGGGGGGCGCGACGTCGTGCTGGTGACCGGCGGACTCGGCTGCGCGCCGGTGGTGTCGGTGATTCATTACGTGCTGCGGCGGCGCGAGCGCCTTCGGCAAACTGGTCATCATCCAGGGCGTGAAGCATGCCGACGATCTGGTCTGGCGCGAGCAGTACGATTGCTGGGTGAAGCTGCCGGATACCCAGGTGCTGGTGGCGGCCGACGAGGGGGCGGCATTCTGGCCCTGGCATGTCGGGCGCGTGACGGAACTGTTCGATCTCGCCCGCTTCAACCCGACGCGCGCGGTGGCGATGATGTGCGGGCCGGAAGGCATGATGCGCGTCACCGCCGGACAGCTGCTGGCGCGCGGCCTGCCCGAATCGAGCCTGTTCCTCAGCATGGAGCGCAATATGCAATGCGCCGTCGGGCGCTGCGGCCATTGCCAGTTCGGCGGCAGCTTCGTCTGCCGCGACGGCCCGGTGTTCAACTGGGGCGAGGTCAAGTCATTGCTTGGGCACAGGGGATTCTGATGAACGCGCCGATGGAACATCCCCCCAGGCCGCGCGTCGCGGTACACAAGTTCAGTTCCTGCGACGGCTGCCAGCTGGCCCTGCTCAATCTCGGCGAGGACCTGCTCACGCTCGCCGGACGCGTCGAGCTGGTGCATTTCGCCGAAGCCGGGCCGCTCGATCCGGATACCGACGTGGAGGTCGCGTTTGTGGAAGGCAGCGTGTCGACACCGGAAGACCTGGAACGCATCCGGCGTATCCGCCGGCACAGCCGCATGCTGATCGCCGTCGGCGCCTGCGCCACGTCAGGCGGCATCCAGGCCTTGCGCAACGGCGCCAGGGTCGCGGAATGGGTGGCGCAGATCTACAGCCATCCCGACGCGATCGCCAGCCTGGAACGCTCCACGCCGATTTCCAGCCACGTGAAGGTGGACTTCGAACTGTGGGGCTGCCCGGTCAGCGGCCCGCAGATGCTGGCGGTGGTGAATGCGCTGCTGCTCGGCGTGGCGCCGCGCGACAACGCCGACAAGGTGTGCATCGAATGCAAGCGCCAGGGCACTCCCTGCGTGATGGTGAGCCGCGGCATCGCCTGCATGGGACCGGTGACGCGGGCGGGCTGCGGTGCGCTGTGCCCCGGCCTCGGCCGCGACTGCTACGGCTGCTACGGCCCGGCGGAAAATGCCAACGCCGACGCGCTGGCGGCGCAGTTCGCAAGCCTGGGGCTGGCGCCGCAGGCCATCGCGCGGCGTTTCCGGTCGATCAATAGCCAGGCGCCGGTGTTTCTCGCGGCCGCCGACAAACTCAGGGCCGGCAGTCATGACTGAACGGCGCAGCGTGGCGATCCACGTTCCGGTGCTCGCGCGGGTGGAAGGCGAGGGCGCGCTCGACCTGCGCATCGACGGCGGCGAGATCGCCGAGCTGCGCCTGCGCATTTTCGAGCCGCCGCGCTTCTTCGAGAAATTTCTCGAAGGGCGCCACTACACCGAAATCCCCGACCTGGTGGCGCGCATCTGC
>JAMCVR010000216.1:15669-30571 GCA_023475455.1 Thermoplasmatota archaeon
GCGCTGGTCCGCTGGGCAGCCGCCATCCCGGTGCCGCAGGACGGCCAGCGATTCGTTTCGGTGGCGATGCAGGATGGGAACGACTATGCCATCGAGCGCGGCCGGATTGGCGTCAGCGACGGCCTGCAGATCGAGCCGGAAGCCTTTGGTGCGCACTTTGCCGAGCAGCACGCGCCGCATTCCACCGCGCTGTTCAGCACCTATCGCCAGCAACCCTATCTGGTCGGTCCCTTGGCGCGGCTGAATCTCAACCACGCGCGTCTGCCTGAACGGGTCAAAACGCTGCTGGCTGAAAGCGGCATGGTGCTGCCGAGCCGCAACCTGTTCCACAGCCTGCCGGCGCGCGCGGTGGAAATCCTGCTCGCGCTGCACGAAGCGCTGCGCCTGCTCGACGGCTATCAAGTGCCGGACTCGCCCTGGGTGCCGGTCTGCCCGCGCGCCGGCGTGGCGACCGGCTGCACCGAGGCGCCGCGCGGCCTGTTGTGGCACCGCTACGAAATGGACGGCGAAGGCTGCGTGGTCAACGCGCGCATCGTGCCGCCAACCAGCCAGAACCAGGCGCGGATTGAAGAGGATTTGCGGCTGTCGCTGCTCAACTTCGGGCTCGACCAGCCGGACGACGCGCTGCGCCTGCACTGCGAAAAAGTCATCCGCAACTACGATCCCTGCATCTCCTGCGCCACCCATTTCCTGAAGATGCGCGTCGAGCGCACATGAGCAGGGTGCGCATCCTCGGCATCGGCTCGCCGTCGGGCGACGACCAGGCCGGCTGGCTGACCGTCGATGCCCTGCTGGCCGCAGGCGTGCAGCATGGCGACGGCGTCTCGATCGAGAAGCTGGACCGCCCCGGCGCCGGCCTGATTACCCATCTCGGAAATGCGAGCCGGGTCATTCTGATCGATGCCGTGCAAAACGGCGACCAGCCAGGCCGGATCCGGCGTTTCGATCAGAAGGACTGGCCCACCTATGGGCAGGGATTTTCCAGCCACGGCTTCGGCGTGCTGGATGCGCTGTTGCTGGCGCGTGCGCTCGGCGGCATGCCGCCCAGGCTGGACCTGTACGGCGTCGAAATCGGCGGTGTGGTGCAGGGCGCGCAACCCGGCACCGAGGTTCAGGCCGCAGCGCTGCAACTGGCCGCCATCATCGCTGCCGAACTGGTTTCAGGTCCGAAACCCGATGGCCTCGACTGACGCAGGCCGGCCGGCGCCGTCGCTCTCCGCCCTTCACGGGTTCGACGCGCGTGCCGGAACCCCGCACGCGCCTCGTTTCATGGCAGAGCGGAACGGCTCGGCACGTGGCAAGCCATGGCGCGGCTGAATCAGGCGCTTTCCATGAGGCGGCTCCCGTCCATCACCCGCTGTCTGGCGTGGGGCGGGGGGATTTCAAGGGTAGGGCGGGCGGAGCGTGGTTGTTGCAACCACGGCCTGCCCCTTGCGGGTGGAGCCCACCGTCATGTCGTTTCGACGGATGCCGGTGCCTGGCGGGGGATCGCACCGCGTGGGCTCCGCCCACCCTACGGCCAGTGCGAGGATGCATAGGGTGGGCGCAGCCCACGCGTCGGTCGGCGCGAGAGTGTGGGTAGGGTGGGCGCAGCCCACGCGGTGCGGACGATGGATTGTGGCGGCTCAGGCGCAATCCGCCTCGGGCATGGGTTCCTCGTCCGCCAGCTTGCGGCCGAAGGGCATGCGGCGCTGGTCGATGAACAGGCTGCTGCCGTCGATGCGCCTGGCCATGTGCTTGGCTTCGGAGGCGGCGCGCGCCACTTCCGATAGTGGTGGAAATGGATGGGATCGACCCGCACCGCGCCGAATCCATGGGTGAAGACAATCGACGGACGACAAGTGGAAAGTGTGACGTAAGCATGAAGCAGGCGTACATGACAGAGGGGGTCTTCAGCCATGGATTCGGCGCGGTCGGGCTGTTGTTGCGGCGCGATGCGTGACCCTGCGATGGCCGGCGCCGGATTCGCCCCTATACTTGCGACAGTATCAAGTGAGCCTCGCGGTTGTCGTAATATGCAGAGGCTCGATTTCCAAGGACAATAATCGCGTGGTATGCCGTACTTTTCTGCAAGCCTGGCTGCTTTGGCTGGGGTCGTTTTCACTGGCATGGGCCGCGCCAGACCGTATTCCGGTCCGGGTCGGCGTATTCGAGAATTCGCCGATCGTCACTGCGGCGCCCGGCGTGCCCCCCGAAGGCATCGCGATCGACGTGATCCGCTGGGTGGCCGAGCGGGAAGGCTGGCAGGTCACCTATGTTCCCGATACCTTTGACGATCTCCTTGCGCGCCTGGACAAGGGCGATATCGACCTGCTCGTAGGCATCGCCTACAGCGACGAGCGCGCAAAACGTTTCCGGTTCGGCCGGCAGAGCCTGATCGGCAACTGGGGGATGGTGTTCCGTCATGCGGAGGCCGATATCGATTCGCTGCCCGACCTCAAGGGCAAGCGGGTCGCGCTCATGCGCGGCGGCATCCACAGCCAGGCCCTGATCGAACTGGCGGCGCAGTTCCACGCACCGTTCACACCGGTCTACGTCGACACCTATTCCCAGGTGCTGCAAGCGATCGTCGAGCAACGCGCCGACGCGGGCGCGGTCAACCGGGTGTTTGCCGCGCTGCACGCGTATCAACCCGATCTGGCGGTGACAGGCATCGTGTTCAACCCCATCTTCGTTCACTACGCGGCGCCAAAGCACGCCAGCCCGGTCCTGCTGGATGCGCTCGACCGGCATCTGGCCGCACTCAAGGCGGACACCGATTCGGCCTACTACGATTCCTTGCGCCGCTGGCTCGAAGCGGCGCCTGCCAGCCGCACTCCCCGCTGGCTGCCATGGGCCGCCGCCGCCGTCGGCATCCTGCTCGGCCTGGTGCTGGCGATTGCCGGTTTCCTGCGTCATCAGGTGCAGCGGCAGACCGGCGAACTGCAGCGGCGCGCCGATCAGTTGCAGTCGGAGATCGAACAGCGCAAGCAGGTCCAGAAACATCTGAACCAGCTTGCCTATTTCGACGGGCTGACCCGCCTGCCGAACCGCGAGGGGTTCCGCATCGCGCTGAACCAGGTGCTGGAAGGCATGCAGGGCACCGATGAACGCCTGGCCCTGCTGTTCATCGATGTCGACCGGCTGAAGAACATCAACGACGGGCTGGGGCACGGCGCCGGCGATCTGCTGTTGCAGCAGATCGCCGTGCGCCTGCAATCGGTGTTGCGCGCGCACGATCATCTGAGCCGTTTCGGCGGCGACGAGTTCGTCGTCGCGGTGTCCGAGATCGGCGAATCGTCGGATGTCGAACTGGTCGCAAACCGTCTCCTGAAAAGCCTGGCCGAGCCGATCGACATCGGATCTACCCAGATATACAGCAGCGCCAGCATCGGCATCGCGCTGTATCCGGACGATGCGGATTCGCTGGAGTCGCTGCTCAAGCATGCCGATACGGCCATGTATCAGGCGAAGGAGCAGGGCGGCAACCGTTACCAGTTCTACCACGCCCAGCAGACCGCGCGCGTGGTCGAACGGCTGACGCTCGATACCCGGCTGCGTCAGGCGCTGGAACGCGACGAACTGATTTTGCATTACCAGCCGATCGTGGAACTGAGCAGTCGGCGCATCGTCGGGGTCGAGGCGCTGCTGCGCTGGAACGATCCGGAGCAGGGCCTGGTGATGCCGGGCGCGTTCATTTCCGCCGCCGAGGACACCGGCCTGATCGTTCCGCTCGGCGAATGGGTGCTGGAAGCCGGCTGCGCCCGGATGCGCGAATGGCAGAAGCAGGGCAAGGCAAACGGAATGACGCTGTCGGTGAACGTCTCGACCCGGCAGTTCGAGGGGCAGCGCCTGGTGAGATCGGTCGAGCAGGCGTTGTCACGCACCGGTCTTGCGCCGGAATGCCTGGAACTCGAGATTACCGAGAACGTGATGCTGATCATGAACGACGACGTGCGCAGCAGCCTCGACACCTTGCGCGCCATGGGCGTGCGGTTGTCGCTCGACGATTTCGGCACCGGCTATTCCAGCCTGAGCTACCTCAAGCAGCTGCCGTTTCACTCGCTCAAGATCGACCAGTCGTTTGTCAGCAAGATCCCGGGGCAGCCGGGCGACACCCAGATCGTCACGACGATTCTGGCGCTGGCAAAAGGGCTGGATCTGGAGGTTGTCGCCGAGGGCATCGAAACCTGGGCGCAGTATGATTTCCTGCGCGAGCATGGCTGCGAATTCGGCCAGGGCTATCTGATGAGCCGGCCGCAGCCGGCGGACGCGCTGGCTGCCATGCTCGGCCGGCCTCTGCTTGCCGACAACGCTTAGCTTTTTACGGCAGGTCTTCGCGCCGCAGCAAGAACACGAACTGGTCGCCGCTTTCGGTGTCGAGCCAGGTGAAGGGCAGGGCGGGGTAGGCGGCCTCGAGGGCGTCGCGGTTGTGGCCGATTTCCACCACCAGCAGGCCGCCGGGCTTGAGGTGGTTTTTGGCCGTGGCGAGAATCCGCCGGGTCGCGTCCAGGCCGTCCTCGCCCGAGCCCAGTGCCAGCTCCGGCTCCGCCTGGTATTCCGGCGGCAGCGCGGCGATCGACGCGGCGTTCACGTAGGGCGGGTTGCTGAGGATGAGGTCGTAGCTGCGGCCGTCCAGCGCCGCGAACAGATCCGACTCGATCAGCTCGATCCGGTTCTGCAGGCCGTAATCGGCGACGTTCTTCGCGGCAACCTCCAGTGCTTCGGCCGATAAATCCACCGCATCGACCTCGGCATTCGGGAAGGCCAGCGCCGCCAGGATGGCGAGACAGCCCGAACCCGTGCACAGGTCGAGCGCGCGCGTCACCTCGTCCGGGTTTTCCACCCACGGCGCCAGCTGCTCGTGCAGCAGTTCGGCGATGAAGGAGCGCGGCACGATCACCCGCTCGTCGACATAGAAGCGGTGCTCGCCCAGCCAGGCTTCGTGGGTGAGATAGGCGGCCGGCAGGCGCTCGCGCACCCGGCGCTCGATCACCGCCTGCACTTCTTCCGATTCGCCATGCGTGAGGCTGGCGTCGAGAAAAGGCTCCAGCCGGTCGAGCGCTCCGGCTCCGCCTGGTATTCCGGCGGCAGCGCGGCGATCGACGCGGCGTTCACGTAGGGCGGGTTGCTGAGGATGAGGTCGTAGCTGCGGCCGTCCAGCGCCGCGAACAGATCCGACTCGATCAGCTCGATCCGGTTCTGCAGGCCGTAATCGGCGACGTTCTTCGCGGCAACCTCCAGTGCTTCGGCCGATAAATCCACCGCATCGACCTCGGCATTCGGGAAGGCCAGCGCCGCCAGGATGGCGAGACAGCCCGAACCCGTGCACAGGTCGAGCGCGCGCGTCACCTCGTCCGGGTTTTCCACCCACGGCGCCAGCTGCTCGTGCAGCAGTTCGGCGATGAAGGAGCGCGGCACGATCACCCGCTCGTCGACATAGAAGCGGTGCTCGCCCAGCCAGGCTTCGTGGGTGAGATAGGCGGCCGGCAGGCGCTCGCGCACCCGGCGCTCGATCACCGCCTGCACTTCTTCCGATTCGCCATGCGTGAGGCTGGCGTCGAGAAAAGGCTCCAGCCGGTCGAGCGGCAGGTGCAGGGCGTGCAGGATCAGATAGGCCGCCTCGTCGAACGCGTTGTCCGAGCCGTGGCCGAAAAACAGCCCGGCCTCGTTGAAGCGCGACACCGCGAAGCGCAGCCAGTCGCGCACGGTGATGAGGGATTCGGTGTCGTCGAAATGTTTCATATTCGAAAAAGAAGCTTGTAGCCGTTATGAGAGTTTGTCACACCGGCGAAAGCCGGTGTCCAGTTCTGGAAAACACTGGATTCCGGCGTTCGCCGGAATGACGAAATATGGGTTGGCGGGTTTCAGGTCAGCAGCTTTTCCAGCGTCTTCTGGTAAATCGCCGTCAGCTGCTCGATGTTCTCCACCGCGACGTGTTCGTTCAGCTTGTGGATGCTGCTGTTGAGCGGGCCGAACTCGACCACCTCGCGGCAGATGTCGGCGATGAAGCGGCCGTCCGAGGTGCCGCCGGTGGTGGACAGCTCGGGGGTGAGGCCGGTAACTTCGCGGATCGCCTCGCTGAGCCGGTCGCACAGCGGGCCGCGCGGGGTGAGGAAGGGCTTGCCCGACAGATTCCAGTCGATCTCGTAATCGAGGCCGTGGCTGTCGAGGATCTCGTTCATCGCATCCATCAGGCCTTCGGCGGTGCTGGCGGTGGAATAGCGGAAATTGAACTGGATCTCGACCACGCCGGGAATGACGTTGGTGGCGCCGGTGCCGCCGTGGATATTGGAAATCTGCCAAGTGGTCGGCGGGAACCAGGCGTTGCCCTCGTCCCACATGGTGTCGGCGAGCTCGGCGATCGCCGGCGCGGCGAGGTGGATCGGGTTCTTGGCCAGGTGCGGGTAGGCGATATGGCCCTGCACGCCCTTCACGCGCAGCGTGCCGGAGAGCGAGCCGCGGCGGCCGTTCTTGATGGTGTCGCCGAATTCGGCGGCGCTGGTGGGCTCGCCGACGATGCAGTAGTCGAGCGTTTCATTGCGCGCCTTCAGCGCCTCGACCACCTTTACCGTGCCGTCGGTGGCCGGGCCTTCCTCGTCCGAGGTGAGCAGAAAGGCGATCGAGCCCTGATGATCGGGATGCGCGGCGACGAAGCGCTCGGCGGCGGTGACGAAGGCGGCGTCCGAGGTTTTCATGTCGGCGGCGCCGCGCGCATACAACTTGCCGTCGCGCAGGGTCGGCTCGAAAGGGTCGGACAGCCATTGGTCGAGCGGGCCGGTCGGCACCACGTCGGTGTGGCCGGCGAAGCAGACCACCGGTGACCGGATGCCCCTGCGCGCCCACAGGTTGTCGACGCCGTTGTGGCAATGGCGCTCGATGCGGAAACCCAGCTTCTGCAGACGCGCGGCGATCAGGTCATGGCAGCCGCCGTCGTCGGGAGTCAGCGAGCGGCGCTTGAGCAACTCGACCGCAAGCGCCACGGTTTCGTTGGCGAGGATTGCATCCTCGAGGGTTTCATTGGACATGCAGGTCAGGTTCCGAACAGGGCTTGGTATTGGTCGTCGGCGAAGCCGAGATGATAGCGGCCGTCGCGTTCCAGCACCGGCCGCTTGATCACGCTGGGCTG
Source organism: Thermoplasmatota archaeon (assembly GCA_023475455.1). The sequence goes on from JAMCVR010000216.1 coordinate 22,778, forward strand.
CGCCAGCATCAGGGCGATTGCGCCGGATTCGTCGCCGGCGGCGGTCTTCTCCGCATCGCTGAGCTTGCGCCAGGTGGTGCCGCGCGTGTTGAGCAGCGCCTGCCAGCCGGTCTGTTTGACCACGTCCTGCAGCCACGCCGCTTCGACACCCTGTTTCTTGAGGTCGTGGAAGGGCACGTCGTGACCGTGGCCGGCGAGCCAGGCGCGCGCTTTCCTGACGGTGGTGCAGTTGGGGATGCCGTAGAGCTTCATGCTATGTCGGTCGCCCGGCGGCGGAATCCGCCGCATGGACGTAAAATCGGGAAAAACAAAGATGAGATTCTACCCGACCTGATGGCCACCCTAAGCTAATGCATCCAGCCGTCCATTCCCATACTGCGCCACCGCCGCCCGGCGACCCCAGCCTGCGTTCCCTGGGCAGGCTGTTTCCCTATTTGTGGGAATTCCGCGGCCGCGTGCTGCTGGCGCTGGCGCTGCTGGTCGGCGCCAAGCTGGCGTCGGTGGCGGTGCCGCTGGTGCTGAAGGAGATCATCGACGCGCTCGATCAGCCGCGTCCCGAACGGGTGCTGCCGCTGGCCCTGATCCTGGGCTACGGCATCTTGCGCTTCGCCAGCACCACCTTCGCCGACCTGCGCGACGTGGTATTCGCCAAGGTCACCCAGCGCGCGATGCGCCGCATCAGCATGGCGGTGTTCAAGCACCTGCACGCGCTGTCGCTGCGCTTTCACCTGGAGCGGCAGACCGGCGGCATCACCCGCGACATCGAGCGCGGTTCCAAGGCGCTGTCGAGCCTGGTCGGTTATCTGCTGTTCCGCATCACCCCCACGGTGCTGGAAATCCTGCTGGTCGCCGGCATCCTGTTCGTCAAGCTCGACTGGGTGTTCGGCGTGCTGACGCTGGTCACGCTTGCCGCCTACATCGGCTTCACCGTCACCATCACCGAGTGGCGCACCCAGTTCGTGCGGCGGGCCAACACGCTCGACTCCGAGGCCTATGGCCGCGCCATCGACAGCCTGCTGAACTACGAGACGGTCAAATATTTCGGCAACGAGAAATACGAGGCCGAGCGCTACGACAAGAGCCTCGTCGAGTGGGAGGACATGGCGCTGAAATCGCAGCGCTCGCTGGGCCTGCTGAACGCCGCGCAGGCCGGGGTGATCGCCGTCGGCGTCACGCTGATGGTGCTGCGCGCCGCCGCCGGCGTGGTCGAGGGCACGCTGACGCTGGGCGACCTGGTGATGGTCAACGCCTTCCTGCTGCAGATGTTCCAGCCGCTGAGTTTTCTCGGCGTGATGTACCGCCAGATCAAGGAGTCGATCACCGACGTCGAGCGTATGTTCGCGCTGATGCAGCGGCCGCGCGAGGTCGAGGACAAGGCTGACGCGCGCGATCTCGATGTCGTCGCCGGCGAGGTGAAGTTCGAGCACGTGAGCTTCGCCTACAACCCCGACCGCCCCATCCTGCACGACGTCAGCTTCACCATCCCCGCCGGCAAGACGGTGGCGGCGGTGGGCGCGAGCGGCGCCGGCAAGTCGACGCTCGCCCGCCTGCTGTTCCGCTTCTACGACGTCGGCGCCGGCAGCATCGCCATCGACGGCCAGGACATCCGCCACGTGACGCAGGATTCGCTGCGCGCCGCCATCGGCGTGGTGCCGCAGGACACCGTGCTGTTCAACGACAGCATCTACTACAACATCGCCTACGGCCGGCCGGATGCCAGCCGCGACGAAGTGATCGAAGCCGCGCGCGCCGCGCACATCCTCTCCTTCATCGAAAGCTTGCCGCAGGGCTGGGACACGGTGGTGGGCGAGCGCGGGCTCAAGCTGTCGGGCGGCGAGAAGCAGCGCGTGGCGATTGCGCGGACTTTGCTGAAGAACCCGGCCATCCTGATATTGGACGAAGCGACCTCGGCGCTCGACACCAAGACCGAAAAAGCCATCCAGGCCGAGCTGCTGGAAATCGCCCGCAGCCGCACCAGCCTCATCATCGCCCACCGCCTGTCCACCGTGGTCGAGGCCGACGAAATCCTGGTGATGGACGGCGGCCGCATCGTCGAGCGTGGGCGCCACCCCGACCTGCTGGCGCAGAACGGTGTGTACGCCCACATGTGGGCGCTGCAGCAGCAGGCTGAGGAGGAGGGTGGTAAATGAACAAAAATTCTTCACCACAGAGGCACAGAGACACGGAGAAACCCATTCATGTCTTAACTCTGTGTCTCTGTGCCTCTGTGGTGAAAAGGTTTTCCCCAGCATGAATCTATTGCGGCCCGGCGTGCGCCGGCGCGAAGTGTGGGCGTGGGCGATGTACGACTTCGCCAACTCGGGTTACACCACGGTCGTTATCACCGCGGTGTTCGGCGCGTATTTCGTCGCGGTGGTGGCCGGCAACGCCTCCTGGGCGACCTTCGCCTGGACGCTGGCGCTGTCGGTGTCCTATGCGCTGGTGATGCTGACCGCGCCGCTGATCGGCGCCTGGGCCGACGCCCACGCCAGCAAGAAAAAATGGCTGGTGCTCACCACGCTGGGCTGCGTCGGGTTTACCGCAGCCTTGTACTTCGCCGCGCCGGGCGCGCTGGCGCTGGCGATCGCCGCGCTTATCCTCTCCAACTATTTCTTCGGCACCGGCGAAAACCTCGTCGCCGCCTTCCTGCCCGAACTGGCGCGGCCGCGCGCGCTCGGCCGCGTCTCGGGCTGGGGCTGGGCATTGGGCTATGTCGGCGGGCTGGTGTCGCTCGGCGCGAGCCTCGCTTACATCGGCTGGGCGCAGGGCCGGGGGCAGGGCGCGGCCGATTTCGTGCCGGTGGCGATGCTGATTACCGCCGCGATCTTCCTGCTGGCGAGCCTGCCCACGCTACTGATGCTGCGCGAGCGCGCCGCCCCGCAGCCCGACCACACCCCGCGCAGCGCCTGGCGCCAGGTGCGCTACACCCTCGGCCACCTCAGCCAACTGCCCGACCTCAAGCGCTTTCTGCTCTGCACCATGCTGTACCAGGCCGGCATCCAGGCGGTCATCACCCTGGCGGCGATCTATGCCAGCCAGGTGTTTCACTTCGATACGCAGCAGACCATCGTGCTGGTGCTGGTGGTCAATGTCACCGCAGCGCTCGGGGCGTTCGCCTTCGGCCATGTGCAGGACCGCATCGGCCACGTGCGGGCGATCGCCCTGACGCTCGCCGGCTGGATCGCGATGGTGCTGCTGGCCTGGGCTGCGCCCGACGAGCGCATGTTCTGGCTGGCGGCCAACCTCGCCGGGCTGTGCATGGGCGCCTCGCAGTCGGCGGGACGCGCCATGGTCGGGCTCCTGGCGCCGCCGGCGCAGCAGGCCGAATTCTTCGGCCTGTGGGGGCTGGCGGTGAAGCTGGCGTCGATCCTCGGCCCGCTGACCTACGGCGCGGCCAACTGGCTCACGCAGGGCAATCATCGCCAGGCTTTGCTGGTCACCGGCAGTTATTTCGTCGCCGGCCTGTGGGCGCTGCGCGGCGTGCAGGCGGCGCGCGGGCATCGCGCGGCGCGAAGGTTCGCCCGCGTCTGGACATGACCGCGTTCGCGATCGCCGAGACCGACTGGACGCACGATGCGCCGCGCCTCGCCGCGATACGGCGCACGGTGTTCATCGACGAGCAGGGCGTGCCCGAAGAGATGGAATGGGACGAGCACGACGCCGCCTCGCTGCATTTCCTGGCGGTCGCGGATGACGGCACACCCATAGGCTGCGCCCGCCTGCTGCCCGACGGCCATCTCGGCCGCATGGCGGTACTGCCGGCCTGGCGCGGACGCGGTATCGGCCGTGCCTTGCTGGCGGCGGCGGTGGAGGCGGCACGGATGCACGGCCACACGATGCTGCGGCTCAGCGCCCAGACGCGCGCCGCCGATTTTTACGCGCGCGCAGGCTTCGTCCCCGCGGGCGCGGAATACGACGAGGCCGGCATCCCGCACGTGGCCATGCAGAAAGACCTGGACTGAGCGCAACGGCATCAAGCGGATCAGGGTTATTGCATCGGCACTCAAGAATTTACTGATAAAGTTAGCACCACAAGTTGACCACCATCTCGCTGGCCGCAACGCGGCCGCAACAAGGGAAAGCAGAGCATGACAACACGCCATCCGCAAGGAGCAGGCCGTGGTTCTCCCCGCAGGGGGGAAGCCGCGGTTGTAAGGCCGACGAGTCGGCAACCACCACGCTCTAAAGACACCAAAGCGTCAAGAACGACGCTCAGGGCAGGCATCGTGGGCGCGGGCATTGCCGGCGCCAGCTGCGCAGGCACGCTCGCCGCCGCGGGCTGGGAGGTGGACGTGTTCGACAAGGCGCGCGGGGCGGGCGGTCGCCTGTCGACCCGGCGCACCGAACAGGGCTGGGCCACGTTGGGTTCTCCCTTCATTTCGGCCAGGCGCGACCCCTTCCGCAGCCAGTTGCGCGACTGGGTGCGCCAGGGCTGGATTGCTCCGGTACGCGGCAACATCTTGCAGGGGCGGGCCACCCTCTCGTGGGCGCAGGCGCAACTGCAGAACCATTACCGTCCCACTATCGAACCGTCGCAGCTGGTTCGACACCTGCTCGGCAATGCCCGTCTGCACACCGGGTCGCGTGTGGTCGCCCTGCAGCCGCGCACCCTCATTCTGGAAAACGGCGAGGTTCACGGCGACTACGATTGCGTGATCTGCAGCGTGCCCACGCCGCAGGCCCTCCCCATGCTCGACGCGTTGCCGTTGCTGCGCGAACACCTGGGCGAGGTGCGCTATCGCCCGACCTGGTCCTTCCTGATGCGATGGGAAGGCGGCCCCGCGGCGGACGTCATCAAGTTCGACGACCACTTGCTGAATCTGGCGGTGCGCCAGACTGCCGACGGCCCCGGCCTGTGGGCGGTGCACAGCAGCCATGAGTTTGCCGAAACCTACCTCGAAGCCTCCGCGATGGAAGCCAGCACCCGCGCGGCCTCGGCCCTGATGGGCCTGCTGGGGCTGCCGTGGCCGGTCGAAGTCGAGGCCTCGCACCTGTGGCGTCACGCCCAGCCGGAAACCCCGGCAGAGGGTTTCTGGCTGGGCGATCGCGAAAATCGCGTCGCCCTGATCGGCGACGGCATCGCCGGAGTTGGGGTCGAACGGGCGTGGGAAAGCGGGTTGCGGCTGGCGCAGGCGATCCTGCAGTCGAAGGAAGAGCTGGCGCTCTGAGCCGGGACAGCGCGCCGGCAAGCGCGTCAGGACTCGGCGAATCGGCGCACCCTCATTCTGGAAAACGGCGAGGTTCACGGCGACTACGATTGCGTGATCTGCAGCGTGCCCACGCCGCAGGCCCTCCCCATGCTCGACGCGTTGCCGTTGCTGCGCGAACACCTGGGCGAGGTGCGCTATCGCCCGACCTGGTCCTTCCTGATGCGATGGGAAGGCGGCCCCGCGGCGGACGTCATCAAGTTCGACGACCACTTGCTGAATCTGGCGGTGCGCCAGACTGCCGACGGCCCCGGCCTGTGGGCGGTGCACAGCAGCCATGAGTTTGCCGAAACCTACCTCGAAGCCTCCGCGATGGAAGCCAGCACCCGCGCGGCCTCGGCCCTGATGGGCCTGCTGGGGCTGCCGTGGCCGGTCGAAGTCGAGGCCTCGCACCTGTGGCGTCACGCCCAGCCGGAAACCCCGGCAGAGGGTTTCTGGCTGGGCGATCGCGAAAATCGCGTCGCCCTGATCGGCGACGGCATCGCCGGAGTTGGGGTCGAACGGGCGTGGGAAAGCGGGTTGCGGCTGGCGCAGGCGATCCTGCAGTCGAAGGAAGAGCTGGCGCTCTGAGCCGGGACAGCGCGCCGGCAAGCGCGTCAGGACTCGGCGAATCGGCGAAGGCGTAGCGAGTGCGCGCCAGTCGCCCGGCCCCTGCCGCGCCATGTCGATACAGCGGCTCGCCGTGCTTTTCAGCGTAGCGGCCGCACGGCGCGGCGAACAACCCGGCGGATTTGGTTCATATGCGTCCCGACAGCGGTTCCGGCACGACGGGGGACTCGATCTCGCGCACCACCCGAAAGCCCAGATTGATGTCCAGTTCGTTCTCCAGCCGGCGCCGGCGTGCGGCCGCGCGGCAGTCCTCGGGGCCGTCGAACCAGGAGCCGCCCTTGGTGACGACGGCGGGCGGCCTGCCGGGCAGGGGGCGCTCGGGCAGGCTGGCGTGGTCGCGGGTCCATGGGCTGGCGGTGAATTCCCACACGTTGCCCGGCATGTCGTGGAGGCCCCAGCGGTTGGGACGCAGCCTGCCGACTTCCATCGCGCCGCAGCGAATAAAACAGCGCGCCAGCAGGCGCGGGCGTTTGGGTCGCGCGGCGTCGTACCCCTGGCTGGCGTTATAGAGCGCTTCCGCCGGGGCGATGCGGTCGCCCTGCGGATAAGCGCCCGCCATGCCGGCCCGGTAGGCATATTCCCATTCCTGCTCGGTGGGCAGGCGGTAACGCTGGCCGGTCTGCTCGCCCAGCCATGCGCAGTAATCGCGTGCCTCGGGCTGCCGCACGTTGATCGCCGGCTTGCGTCCGGACAGCCACACCAGTTCCGCGCGCGGTGCCAGCCGGTGGCGCGGGCGTAGGCCTCGAATTCTTCCGCGGTGACCGGATACACGCCGATGGCATAGCTGCGCTCGATCAGCGCGGCGCGCCGCGGGCGGTCCTGCGCCGGCGCGGCCTCCCGCGGTGCGGCGCCGTATTCGAAGGCGCCTGCGGGGATGACGGCCAGCGCCGGCGCGGCCGACCCGTCGGACAGGGTGTCCCGGAAATGCGCGTCGGGCAGGCCGAGCGCATGCGCGGTGTTCACCTGCAGCGCGATCAGCTCGCCTTCGGACAGGGCAAAGGTGTCGGGCGGGGCGCTGGGGATACGGTCGGGATCCATGTTGGCGAGCGTGGCACGGGTGGCTGTGATTATGCCACCGGAGGCGCCGGCCCAAAACGCCGAAGGCGGGTTTTGGCCCGGCTATTCGGCAGAATGCCCGCTGCGCCGCCTGCGCGGCGTAAGCGATCGCCTCGCCTCGCAGGGGCGTGGATGAAGCGTTCATAGCCGGGGTGTGCTATGTTTAACACGTGCTTCGCCATGACCAAGGGCGATTGCGCTGTCTCCAGCCATCCATCATTTATTCAAGAGGAGGTTCCATGCATATATCCCGTTCGATCAAGAAATTCGGCGCCATGTTGTTGGCCGCCTCGCTGCTGGGCGCGCAGATTGCACCGGTGCAGGCCGCAATGATCGGCACCGGTCGGGCGCTCGCCGCCGATCAGGGCCGGATCGATCGCGACAGGCTGGCGTCCCTGCTGGAGCGTGAAGACCTGCAGCGCCAGTTGTCGGCCCTGGGCGTCGACCTGAAGGATGCCAGGGAGCGTGTGGCCGGCCTGACCGATGCCGAGGTGGCCCGGATCAACCAGCGGATCGCTGAATTGCCCGCCGGCGGCGACGTTCTGGGCGTCATCCTGCTGATCTTCATTATTTTCATCATTACCGACGCGATCGGTGCAACCGATATCTTCCCCTTCGTGCATCCCGTCAGGTAAGCCAGTCCCGATGAGGGGCGTACGCCACGCCCGCCTTCTGGCGGGCGTTTTTCCGTGTGCGCCCGGCACGGGCGCACTCTTGTGGGTGGAAGTCCCACCGTAAGTTGATCACGACGAACGAAGCGAAGCGCAACTGCATGAGGGTGACCGGGTGTGGGGAGGCAAAGGTGTCGGGCGGGGCGCTGGGGATACGGTCGGGATCCATGTTGGCGAGCGTGGCACGGGTGGCTGTGATTATGCCACCGGAGGCGCCGGCCCAAAACGCCGAAGGCGGGTTTTGGCCCGGC
>JAMCVR010000161.1:0-5076 GCA_023475455.1 Thermoplasmatota archaeon
GACCCTATCGAAGTTCGGCCAGCAGCTGCGCCATCATGCGGTGCGCCTGCGCTGCGTAGCCGCCGCCAAACAGATTGGCGTGGTTGAGGATGTGATACAGATTGTAGAGCGTCCGGCGCACCGCATACCCAGTTCAACCACGCGGTTGACGGGCAGTTTGAAGAAACGCATGGCCGATTCGGCGTTTTGCGCCCGCGCCCCGCCCCGCCTGCCGGCGGGCGCGCCACCGGCGCCAGCATCCAGGCGCGCAGCGAGGCCGCGTCCACGCCTTCGACGATGACGTCGCGCAGCCAGTCGAAGGCGGCGGTCTCGCCGGTGAGCCGCGCGGCGGTCACCTTGCCGCCGTCCACCCGCACCCGCTTGGAAATGCCGCGCGGGCTGTCCTGGTAATGCATCACCGCGAGCGGATCGTCCAGCCCCAGCGCGGCATCGAGCTCGGCCAGCAGGGAGTCCGGCAGCGGCTGCGTGTGCGCCAGGCGCAGCGTCAGCACGTCCCGGTCGCGCCCCGCCAGCCCCGCCGCGGCATAGTCGCAGGCGCGCAGCAGGGGCTGCACCGCGTCGATCAGCTTCGCGCCGTCGCCCACCGCCAGCGCGGCCATGCGCCAGGGCAGCTCGGCCCTGGCCACCTGCACCGCGGCGTGCTTGAGTTCGGGCTGCTTCGACACCGCATCGAACACCGGCTGGGTCAGCGCGTTGATGCCCCGCCCGCCCATGAAGCGCGCGCCCCAGTGCATCGGCAAAAAACATTGTCCCGGGCGCAGGCTGTCGCTGGCTTCGGCGACGATGACCACCTCGCCGCGGCGGCTTTTCACGCGCACCAGATCGCCCGTTTTCAGCCGCCGCAACTCCAGGTCGCGCTGCGCCATCGACAGCACCGGCGTGTCGGCGTGGGAAAACAGCCGCGCCACGCGGCCGGTGCGGCTCATCGCGTGCCACTGGTCGCGCAGGCGGCCGGTGTTGAGGTGCAGCGGATAACGCGCGTCGATGGATTCCGCCACCGGGCGGTATGGCGCGGCGTGGAAGCGCGCGCGGCCGCCGGGTGCCGGATAGATGCCGTCGGCATACAGGCGCGCGGCACCCGCCGTCGCGCCCTCGGGGAACGGCCATTGCTGCGGGGCCTGGTCGAGCAACGCATAAGTCAGGCCGGTGATGTCGAGATCGCGCCCGCGCGTGGTTTCGCGGTGCTCGTTGAACACGGCTTCGGCACTGTCGTAGGAAAACAGCCGAGCGCCCCTTTCCGGCATCAGCCGCCGCGCAAAATCACACACGATTTCCCAGTCGGCACGCGCCTCGCCCGGCGGCGGCACGGCGGCGCGGACGCGCGAAATGCGGCGCTCGGAATTGGTCATCGTGCCATCCTGCTCGCCCCAACTGGCGGCCGGCAGCAGCACGTCGGCATAGGCTGCGGTTTCGATGTCGGCAAAGGCTTCCTGCAGCACCACGCATTCAGCCGCCCGCAGGGCTTCATGGACCCGGTTCTGGTCGGGCAGCGACTGCGCGGGGTTGGTGCAGGCGATCCAGATCGCCTTGATTTCGCCGCTGCGCACCGCCTCGAACATTTCCACCGCGGTCTTGCCCGGCGTCGCCGGCACCTCGTCCACGCCCCATAGCCGCGCGACCTCGGCACGGTGTTCGGGGTTGTCCATGTCACGGTGCGCCGAGAGCAGGTTGGCCAGCCCGCCCACCTCGCGCCCTCCCATCGCATTGGGCTGGCCGGTGAGCGAAAGCGGCGCCGCGCCCGGCTTGCCGATCTGCCCCGCGGCCAGGTGCAGGTTGATCAGCGCGGCGTTCTTGTCGACGCCGCAGCTGGATTGATTGAGGCCCTGGCAATACAGCGACAGCGTCGGCCCGGCGGCGAACCAGCGCGCCGCCTGCACGATGTCGCCCGCCGCCACGCCGCAGATCGGCGCGACCTTTTCCGGCGTGTAGTCGCGCACCCGGTCGCGCAAGGCTTCCCAGCCTTCGGTGTGCGCACCGATGTAATCGCGGTCGATCAGTTCCTCCCACAGCATCACGTTGAGCATCGCGTGATACAGCGCGACGTCGGTGCCGGGCAGGAGGGCGAGGTGCAGGTCGGCCTCGGCCGCGGTGTCGGTGCGGCGCGGATCGACGACGATCAGCCTGAGCGCGGGATTGGCTTTGCGCGCCGCCTCGATGCGGCGGAACAGGATGGGGTGCGCATACGCCGTGTTCGATCCGGCGATGAAAATCGTTCCGGCGTGATCGATGTCGTCGTAGCAGCCCGGCGGCGAATCGGCGCCCAGCGTGGCCTTGTAGCCCGCCACCGCGGACGACATGCACAGGCGCGAATTGGTGTCGACGTTGTTGGTGCCGATCAGCCCCTTGGCGAGCTTGTTGAAAACGTAGTACGCCTCGGTGGTGAGCTGTCCGGAAATGTAGAACGCGACCGCGTCGGGGCCGTGCTCGCGGATGACGGTGCTGAATTTTTCGGCCGCATGGTCGAGCGCCGCGCCCCAGCTCACGCGCCGGCGCGGCGATGCCTTGTCGGCACGCATCTCGGGAAACCGCGCGCGCCCCGACGCCTGCGCCGACAGCGCCAGCGCCGCGCCCTTGGTGCACAGCTTGCCGCGGTTGGCCGGGTGCGCGGGATCGCCGCGCACGCCGGCGATCTTCCCGGCGTCGGCCTCGATCAGCACCCCGCACCCGGTGCCGCAATAACAGCAGACAGACGAAACGACAGACATGATGGCTCCTCGTCCCAGTCTGTCAGCAGGGTCTGTGCCAGCGTGCCACAGCGTAATGAATTCAAGACCTTGGCGGAATTCCGGATCGCGCGGTGGGCGCGATCCGCTCAACCTCGGTGCACGGGAGGGATGGCGCGCTGCAAATTGGTGCGCCTGCTCTGGCGCAAAAAAACCAGGATCAGGTCGAAACCTGTACGTCTGGCGGCAAGCCGATACAGGCAACCAGTACCTTGTCCACCCGGTTCTTGTCCATATCCATCACTTCAAAGCGACAACCGCCCCAGTCGAAATGGTCGGCTGCGGCAGGGATGCGCCCCAGCATATGCATGACGAAACCGCCCAGGGTATTAAAGGCGTTTTCCTCTTCACCCGGTAAATCCTCATCGATTTCCAGTACCGACTTGAATCGTTCGACCGCCACACCGCCGTCCATCAGCCACGATCCGTCTTCCCGTTTCACGACGTCCTGCTCCTCATGGATGTCTTCGGAAGGAAGCTCGCCGACGATCGACGTCAGCACGTCGGTGAGGGTGACCAGCCCCTGCAATTCGCCATATTCATCCACGATCAAAGCGGATTGCAGCCGCGCCTTGCGGAAATTTTCGAGCAATTGCGTAGTGCTTACCCCAGCCGGCACATAGAGCGGCGGGCGCATCGAATGTTCGACATCGAGCGGTTCGCCGTCCAATGCGGACTTGAGCAGATCGGAGGTTCGCAATATGCCCACGATATGGTCCGGGCCATCGCGACACACGACGATCCGCGTATAGGGACTTTCGGCTATGCCGCGGCGAATTTCCGCGTCCGGCTCGTTAAGGTCGAGCAAATAGATATCCTTGCGGGGGGTCATGATCGACTCGATGCGCTGTTCGTCCAGACGCAGCACGTTGGAAACGATCGCCTGCTCGCTCTCGTGAAACACGCCGGCCTCGGCGCCCTGTTCCATCAGCACCTTGATTTCCTCGTCCGTCACCGGCGGCTCCTCCTTGCGGCGCGCACCAGCCAGGCGCAGCAGCAGGCCGGAGGAGGAAGACAGCAGCCACACCAGGGGACGCGCCGACCGTGCCAGCCAGATCATCGGCCGGGACATGAGGGATGCGATGCCTTCCGGGGCCATCAGCGCCAGGCGCTTGGGAACCAGTTCCCCGACCACGACGGCAAAATAGGTCAGCCCCGCCACCACAACCGTCAGCGCGACCCCCTCGGCATAGGGCGCGATCGGCGCGAAGCCGGACAGCCATGCGGCCAAAGGCTCGGCCAGCGCCGATTCCCCAATGGCGCCGCTCAAAATACCGATCGTCGTGATACCCACCTGGATGGTGGACAGGAAATTGGACGGTTCCGCATGGAGCGACAAGGCCGAGTGAGCACCCGGACTGCCGTCGTCGGCCAGCCTTTGCAAGCGAGCCTTGCGGGAAGAGACCACAGCGATTTCCGACATGGCAAAAACGCCGTTGAGCAGGATGAGAAACAGAAGTAACGCTATATCCACAGTGAAGCCGCCCATCGCCGTCATGGCGCGCGACCCCGGATTGATGGGAGAAGGATTCTAGCATTCGCCATGGGTCGATCTGAACCGCCCCCAAATTCGCGCGTCAGCCTTGGTCGGGGATCGGACAAGCGGGGTGTTCGGCCTGAGAGATCGAAAAGGGTCGAATTGAGACCATCGAGCGGCACCAGCCAGACACTTGCCGTCGGTTAAATTCCTATCGCTCAGGCATCGGGCCACGTCGCCCGGGCGACCGCCGCAGCCACGCCTTGCGCGCTTCCTCCAGCATCCCCATCAGCACCGCCAGCGCCATGGCGACCAGCCAGACTTCCATGCCGACCGGCGCCGTGCCGAACAGCCAGTTGCCGGCCGGGGTGTAGACGATGAACAGCAGCAGGCCCAGTTCCGCCGCGATGCCGAGCAGGATCAGCGGATTGCCGAACAGGCCGAGGGAAAGCGAAGACTTGAGCGGATGGCGGCACAGGAAGACGTTCACCACCTGCGTCAGCACGATCGTCGCCAGGCAGGCGGTGGTGGCCTGCAGGTACAGCGGCGCAGTCCTTGCCAGGGATTCTCCGTATTGCCAGCCGGCGGCGTCGAGGACCAGGAAGAACACCGCCATCGCGGCGGCGGCTTCCAGCACGCCGAGGAAGAGGTAGGCGCGGGCGATCAGGCTCCACGACAGCAGCCGCTCGTGGCGCGCCCGCGGCACCAGCCAGACACTTGCCGTCGGTTAAATTCCTATCGCTCAGGCATCGGGCCACGTCGCCCGGGCGACCGCCGCAGCCACGCCTTGCGCGCTTCCTCCAGCATCCCCATCAGCACCGCCAGCGCCATGGCGACCAGCCAGACTTCCATGCCGACCGGCGCCGTGCCGAACAG
>JAMCVR010000161.1:5301-7124 GCA_023475455.1 Thermoplasmatota archaeon
CCAGCCGGCGGCGTCGAGGACCAGGAAGAACACCGCCATCGCGGCGGCGGCTTCCAGCACGCCGAGGAAGAGGTAGGCGCGGGCGATCAGGCTCCACGACAGCAGCCGCTCGTGGCGCGCCCGCGGCGGGCGCCGCATGACGTCGGGGTCGGGCTTTTCGGCGCCGAGCGCCAAGGCCGGCAGCATGTCGGTGCCGAGGTCGACCGCGAGGATTTGAATAATGGTGAGCGGCAGCGGAATGCGGAACAGCACGAAGGCGAGATAGGGCACGATCTCCGGAATGTTCGAGGTGAGGATGTAGGTGAGGAACTTGCGCAGGTTGGCGAACACCGCGCGTCCTTCCTCGATGGCGGTGACGATGCTGGCGAAGTTGTCGTCGAGCAGGATCAGGTCGGCCGCCTCCTTGGCCACGTCGGTGCCGGCGATGCCCATGGCGATGCCGATGTCGGCGGTCTTCAGCGCCGGCGCGTCGTTGACGCCGTCGCCGGTGACGGCGACGATCTCGCCCTTTTTCTGCAGCGCCTCGACGAGGTGCATCTTCTGTTCGGCGGCGACGCGGGCGAACAGGATTTCCGGCGCATCCAGCGCCAACTGCAATTGCGCGGGCGACAGGCGGCGCAGGTCGTCGCCAGCGATGACGGCCGGCTGCGCGCCCCTGACCAGGCCGATCTCGCGCGCGATGGCGAGCGCGGTGTGCGGGTGGTCGCCGGTGACCATGATGACGCGGATGCCGGCCGTGGCGCAGCGCGCGATGGCGTCTGCCACCTCGGGCCGCGGCGGGTCCTCCAGCCCGACCAGCCCCGCCAGGATCAGGCCGCGCTCCTCGGCGGGCAGGCCGCCGTCGACCGGACCGTGGGCGAAAGCCAGCACCCGCAGGCCGGCCTCGGCCATCTCGTCCTGCGCAGCGAGCAGACGGGTTTTCGCGGCGGCATCGAGCGGCGCGACCCCGCCATCGAACTGCACCGAGTCGCAGGCCGCGAGCACCGTTTCCAGCGCGCCCTTGCAGTACAGCATGCGCCCATGCGGCGTCTCGCACAGCACCGACATGCGCTTGCGGTCGGTGTCGAAGGGAAGCTCGTCGATGCGCGTGAAGCCGTCGAGCGCGCCGGCCGTCTGCCGGCCCATGCCGGCCAGCGCCACTTCCATCGGGTCGCCCAGCCATTCGCGCCTGCCCTGGTTGCTCACTTCCTTCAGGGTGTGGCAGAGCGCGGCGTTGACGAACAGCGCGAGGTGATCCACGACCAGGCGCGGCTGCGCCGCGATATCCTCCGGCGCGAAAAAACCGCCGCCCAGCCACAGCCGCCGCACCGACATGCGGTTCTGCGTCAGCGTGCCGGTCTTGTCGGACAGGATCACCGTGGTCGAGCCGAGCGCCTCCACCGCGGGCAGGTGGCGCACCAGCGCATTGCGCTTCGCCATGCGCTGCGTCGCCATGGCGAGCGACAGCGTCACCGTGGGCAGCAGGCCTTCCGGCACGTTGGCGACGATGATGCCGATGGCGAACAGCAGGTTCTCCCAGAACGGCAGGCCGAGCGCCCGGCCGATGAGGAAGAACACGCCGCCGAGGCCGGCGGCGAGAACCGCCACGATGCGGGAAAGCCGCACGATCTCGCGCTGCAGCGGCGAGGTGGCTTCGCCCGCCGTCTGCGTCAGGTGCGCGATCCGGCCGAACTCGGTGCGCATGCCGGTGGCGATCACCACCGCGCGCGCCTGCCCCGACACCACCGCGGTACCGGCCAGCACGATGTTTTTGGCGAAGAGCGGCGACACTTCCGGATGGGGGTCGGCATTGCGCGCCTGGGGCAGCGATTCGCCGGTGATCG
>JAMCVR010000151.1 GCA_023475455.1 Thermoplasmatota archaeon
GTAATCGGCGCACAATAAAAACAAGGCATGCGCATCGAGGGAGGGAGCTATGGGAATACCGTGTTCTGATTGGGGCGATCGCCGCCACCCCTGCCGCTGGGAGGCCGAATCCGGGGACACCGGATTCTGGGTGCCCGACCGCTCCGAAATCGTCACCCAGTTCTTCACCCGCTATCTGTTCTTTTCGCTGGCGGTCATTTATTTCTCCACGCTCAAAGACGTGCCGCCGGTGCTGTTCAGCATCGAGCAGCTGCTGATCGCCCTCGGCGTTTATTTCTTCCTCAACAGCTGGTTCTTCCGCCAGGCGCTGCAAGGCGTCACGCTGCTGAAAATTCGCAGCGCCATGAGCGCCGACCTGATTATCGTCACCCTGTGCGTGATCCACGACCCCAACCCGATTCCGCCGTCGGCGCTGGCGTTTTTGATGGTGCTGCTGGGCAACGGCATGCGTTACGGCATGCGCCTGTTCGCCGAGGTGCTCGGCGGCGCCTTTCTCGGCATGGCGCTTTCCTTTGCCTTGCGCTATCGATTGGGCGGCTTCGAGGTCGGCGCGGGCGATGTGTTTTTCGGCGTGTTCTGGGTCACCCTGGCCTTGTATGCCTACATCCTGATGGGGCGCATCGAGACCCAGCGGCGCCAGCTCGATTACCACAGCCGTTTCGATGCGCTGACCGGCCTGCTCAACCGCCATGGCCTGCTGGCCGCGGCAGACAGCATTTTCGACAAGGCCAATGCAGGCATCCCGGCTACCGTTTTATTTGCCGACCTGAACCAGTTCAAGGAGGTCAACGACCGCTACGGCCACGGCGTAGGCGACCGCGTGCTGGCCGAGTTCGCGCAGATATTCAGCTGCAAGGCGTCACGCTGCTGAAAATTCGCAGCGCCATGAGCGCCGACCTGATTATCGTCACCCTGTGCGTGATCCACGACCCCAACCCGATTCCGCGCGTCGGCGCTGGCGTTTTTGATGGTGCTGCTGGGCAACGGCATGCGTTACGGCATGCGCCTGTTCGCCGAGGTGCTCGGCGGCGCCTTTCTCGGCATGGCGCTTTCCTTTGCCTTGCGCTATCGATTGGGCGGCTTCGAGGTCGGCGCGGGCGATGTGTTTTTCGGCGTGTTCTGGGTCACCCTGGCCTTGTATGCCTACATCCTGATGGGGCGCATCGAGACCCAGCGGCGCCAGCTCGATTACCACAGCCGTTTCGATGCGCTGACCGGCCTGCTCAACCGCCATGGCCTGCTGGCCGCGGCAGACAGCATTTTCGACAAGGCCAATGCAGGCATCCCGGCTACCGTTTTATTTGCCGACCTGAACCAGTTCAAGGAGGTCAACGACCGCTACGGCCACGGCGTAGGCGACCGCGTGCTGGCCGAGTTCGCGCAGATATTCAGCGAGTCGGCCGAAATGGGCGTGTGCGGGCGCTGGGGCGGCGACGAATTCGTCGCCATCCTGCCGCAGCGCGACGCCGCCGCCATCCGGCAGATTTTCGAGCGCATCGAAGCGCGCACCCAGGTATGGAGCAGCAGCAACGGCCTGCCGATGGCGGTGAGCCTGGGTGTCAGCCAGGCCCCGCGCGACGGCCACGACCTGAAGACGCTGCTGTCGGTCGCCGACATCCATCTTTATCAAAGCAAGTCGCAACAGCCCGAAACGGACAGTGCGCCTGCGTATTACAGGAGCCTCGTGAATGAACCCCAAACTACTTGAAATCCTCGTCTGCCCGGTCTGCAAAGGGCCGCTCGACTGGAAAAGACCCGAGCATGAACTGGTGTGCCGGGCCTGCCGCCTGGCCTATCCCATCCGCGACGACATACCGGTGATGCTGCCGGAAGAGGCGCGCGCGCTGAGTCCCGACGAAATCCACGGCAAGGCTTGAGGGCAGACCGTGCATTTCCGCGTCGTCATTCCCGCGCGCTACGCGTCCAGCCGCCTGCCGGGCAAGCCGCTGGCGGACATCGGCGGACGCCCCATGGTGCTGCACGTGCTGGAGCGCGCGTTGCAGGCGGGGGCCGAATCGGTGGTGGTCGCCACCGACGACGCGCGGGTGCTGCAGGCGGTCGAAGCCGCCGGCCATCAGGCACTGATGACCTCGCCGGATCACCAGTCGGGCACCGAGCGCCTGGTCGAAGTCGCCGAAACCCTGGGCTGGGCCGACGATACGCTGGTGGTCAACGTGCAGGGCGACGAACCGCTGATCGACCCGGCGCTGATTCGCGAGGCCGCAAGGCAACTCGTTTTGCACGACGACGCGGTGATGGCCACGCTGGCGCATCCGATCCACGACCACGCCGACTTCGTCAATCCCAACGTCGTCAAGGTGGTGGCCGACGAAGCCGGCTACGCGCTGTATTTCAGCCGTGCGCCGATTCCCTGGCCGCGCGATGCCTTCGCCGTGCAGCAGGCGATGCCGCACGAACTCGGCGCGCTGCGCCACATCGGCCTGTACGCCTACCGCGCCGGCTTCCTGCGCGCCTATGCCGGCCTCGCCAGTTCGCCGCTGGAACGCTACGAGATGCTGGAACAGCTGCGCGTGCTGTGGCACGGCCACCGCATCAGCCTCGGCATCACACCCACCGCGCCGGCCCCCGGCGTCGACACGCCGGAAGACCTGGAGCGGGTGCGGAGCCTGTTTGCGGCTGCATAGCAGCCTCTTGAATCCGCCAATAAAATTTTTTAAGTGTTGCTCGAATCGCGCTTGCCGTAGGCTATCGCGGTTTGGCACATTCATATAAGGGAGACATGCAATGCGTTTGATTCTGTTGGGCGGCCCCGGCGCCGGCAAGGGCACCCAGGCCAATTACATCAAGGAAAAATACGGCATTCCGCAGATTTCCACCGGCGACATGCTGCGCGCGCAGATCAAGGCCGGCACCGAGCTGGGCATGAAGGCCAAGGCCATCATGGACGCGGGCGGCCTGGTTTCCGACGACATCATCATCGGCATGGTGAGGGCTCGCCTGCAGGAGCCCGACTGCAAGAACGGCTACCTGTTCGACGGCTTCCCGCGCACCATTCCGCAGGCCGAGGCGATGAAGGCCGCCGGCGTGCCGATCGACTACGTGGTCGAGATCGACGTCGCCGACGAGGAGATCGTCAAGCGCATGTCCGGCCGCCGCGTGCACCTGGCGTCGGGCCGCACCTACCACGTCGTGTTCAACCCGCCCAAGGTGGCCGGCAAGGACGATGTCACCGGCGAAGACCTGATCCAGCGCGACGACGATACGGAAGCAACCGTGAAGAAGCGCCTCGACGTCTACCACGCGCAGACCGAGCCGCTGGTGAAGTACTACGGCGACTGGGCCGCGCGCGGCGAAGCCGGGGCACCCAAGTACGTGAAGATCCCCGGCATCGGCAAGGTCGACGAGATCCGCGACGCCATCTTCAAGGCGCTGGGCTGAGGACACGATGCCGGCGAAGATCGCCCCGATGACCACCACCGAGCGCTGGGTTGTCCAGCAGGCGGTGAACGAGCGCTACGGCAGGGACGTCGAGGTGCAGGACGTCGAGACCGAAATCCGCCTGCACATCGACGACCGCGAGCTGGCGCTGTGTCCGGGCTTCTACTGGACCGAGCACGGCTGCCATTTCGTGCTGTCGAAGACCGGCGACACCCGCTACCGCAGCATGTTCTTCTACCGCATCCGCGACCGCTTCGCGACCGGACGCGAGGAATATGACGACATCGGCGACTGCGTCACCACGCTGCTGAAAATGCAGGCCGACGAGGAAGCCAGGCGGCTGGCCGAGGGCGATGCGTCCGGCAACAGTTGAGGTTCAAAAGCCAGCCTCGTGCTGGCTTTTTGTTTTGTGAAAAAACCCGAGAAAGAAGACTAGGAGACAACACCATGGCGAAAAAAATGAACGCCTTCTACGCACAGTCCGGCGGCGTCACCGCGGTCATCAACGCCTCGGCCTGCGGCGTGATCGAAACCGCGCGCAAGCACAAGGACAAGATCGGCAAGGTCTACGCCGGCAGGAACGGCATCATCGGCGCGCTGACCGAAGACCTGATCGACACCAGCAAGGAATCCGCCGCCGCCATTGCCGCGCTGCGCTCCACGCCGTCGGGCGCCTTCGGTTCCTGCCGCTTCAAGCTCAAATCGCTGGAAGCCAACAAGCGCGAATACGAGCGCCTGATCGAAGTCTTCAAGGCGCACAACATCGGCTACTTCTTCTACAACGGCGGCGGCGATTCGGCCGACACCTGCTTCAAGGTGTCGCAGCTGTCCGAAGCGATGGGCTACCCGATCCAGGCCATCCACGTGCCCAAGACCGTGGACAACGACCTGCCCATCACCGACTGCTGCCCCGGCTTCGGCTCGGTCGCCAAGTACATCGCCGTGTCCACGCTGGAAGCCAGCTACGACGTGCGCTCGATGGCCAAGACCTCGACCAAGGTGTTCGTCATCGAAGTGATGGGCCGCCATGCCGGCTGGATCGCCGCCGCCGGCGGACTGGTCGAGGACCACGGCATTCCGGTCGTCATCCTGTTCCCGGAAATCGAATTCGACCAAAAGAAATTCCTCGCCCGTGTCGACAAGCTGGTGAAGGAGCACGGGTTCTGCACCGTGGTGGTCTCCGAAGGCTGCCACTACCCGGACGGCACCTTCCTCGCCGAGCAGGGCACCCGCGACGCCTTCGGCCACGCGCAGCTGGGCGGCGCCGCCCCGGTGGTCGCCAACATGATCAAGGATGCGCTCGGCCACAAGTTCCACTGGGCCGTCGCCGACTACCTGCAGCGCGCCGCGCGCCACATCGCCTCGAAGACGGATGTGAAGCAGGCCTACGAGCTCGGCAAGAAAGCCGTCGAACTCGCGGTCAAGGGCCACAACTCGGTGATGCCCACGGTCGACCGCATTTCCGACAGCCCCTACAAGTACAAGATCGGCATGGCGCCCTTGTCCAAGGTCGCCAACGTCGAGAAGTTCATGCCGCGCGACTTCATCACCAAGGACGGCTTTGGCATCACGCCCAAGTGCAAGCGCTATCTCACGCCGCTGATCCAGGGCGAGGACTATCCGAAATACAAGGACGGCCTGCCGGTGTACGTGACGCTGAAGAACGCGGCGGTGGCGAAGAAGCTGGCGGCGTTCAAGCTTTGAGGGAGAAGAGGGGCTAGGAGCTAGGGGCTAGGATTTAGGGAATGTGCGGGCGAAGCCCGCGCCTTTTGAAAACGCGACCATAGGTCGCTCGACCCCTAGTCCCTAGCCCCTAAATCCTAGCCCCTAACCAAATGACACTCGATCGCGCCAAACAGCTGCTCAAAGTCCAGGCCGATTTCGGCGGCTTCTACAACGGCAATTCAGCCAAGCTGATCCTGTCGGAAGTGCAGCGCGAGCATGGGCAGGGCGCGGTCGATCAACTCATCCGGGAACTGGAGCTCGACCGGATTTTCGGGTTCGAGCAGGGCACGCGCTTCGAAGGCGGACTGGCAATGGGTAAGGAGTAGTGAGGGAACGGTGGCGCAAGCTGCCGTTTTTTTTTGGGTTTTAGAGGAGATCAAGATCATGAATGAAGGTTTGCTGTTTGCCCTCGTGGCGGCGATGCTCGCACTGCTCTACGGGATCATATCGATCAAATGGATACTGGGGTTGCCCACCGGCAACGACCGCATGCGGGAAATCGCGGCGGCCGTGCAGGAAGGCGCTTCCGCTTACCTGAACCGGCAATACACCACCATCGGGATTGTC
Organism: Thermoplasmatota archaeon; assembly: GCA_023475455.1. The sequence continues at coordinate 5,692 of JAMCVR010000151.1, forward strand.
GGCGTGATCCTGCTGATCGCGATCTTCGCCTCGCTCGGCTGGCAAACCGCAGTCGGCTTCGCGCTCGGCGCCGTGCTGTCCGGCCTCACCGGCTACATCGGCATGAACGTCTCGGTGCGCGCCAACGTGCGCACCGCCGAAGCGGCCTCGCAAGGTCTCAACGCCGCGCTCAACGTCGCCTTCAAGGGCGGCGCCATCACCGGCATGCTGGTGGTGGGCCTGGGTCTCCTGGGCGTCGCCGGCTACTACGCCGTGCTCACCCTGGTGCTGGGCGAGAGCACCGAGAAAGCGACCCACGCACTCGTGGGCCTGGCCTTCGGCGGCTCGCTGATTTCCATCTTCGCCCGACTCGGCGGCGGCATCTTCACCAAGGGCGCCGACGTCGGCGCCGACCTGGTGGGCAAGGTCGAAGCCGGCATCCCCGAGGACGATCCGCGCAACCCCGCCGTGATCGCCGACAACGTCGGCGACAACGTCGGCGACTGCGCCGGCATGGCCGCCGACCTGTTCGAGACCTACGCCGTGACCATCATCGCCACCATGCTCTTGGGCGGCCTGCTGATCACCGGTTCCCCCGAAGCGGTGATCTATCCGCTGGTGCTGGGCGGCTTCTCCATCGTCGCCTCCATCGTCGGCACCTGGTTCGTCAAGGCGCGCGAGGGCGGCAAGATCATGAACGCGCTGTACCGCGGCCTGATCGTGTCGGGCGTGCTGGCGGCGGTCGCGTTCTATCCCATCACCAACTGGATGATGGGCGAGGGCGTGATGATAGCCGGCGAACTGGTGACCTCGCTGAACCTGTACTTCGCCACCCTGATCGGCCTGGCGCTGACCGCGGCCATGGTGTGGATCACCGAGTACTACACCGCGACCGAATTCAGCCCGGTGCGCCACATCGCGCAGGCCTCCACCACCGGCCACGGCACCAACGTCATCGCCGGCCTCGGCGTCTCGATGAAGTCCACCGCCGCGCCGGTGCTCGCCGTCTGCGCCGCCATCTGGGGCGCGTATGAACTGGCCGGCCTGTATGGCATCGCGATTGCCGCCACCTCCATGCTGTCGATGGCCGGCATCATCGTCGCGCTCGACGCCTACGGCCCGATCACCGACAACGCCGGCGGTATCGCCGAAATGGCCGGGCTTCCCGACAGCATCCGCAACATCACCGATCCGCTCGACGCCGTCGGCAACACCACCAAGGCCGTCACCAAGGGCTATGCCATCGGCTCGGCCGGCCTCGCCGCGCTGGTGCTGTTCGCCGACTACACCCATGCGCTGACCACGCAGGGCGGCCCCGCATTGAGCTTCGACCTGTCCAGCCACATGGTCATCATCGGCCTCTTCATCGGCGGCATGGTGCCTTATCTCTTCGGCGCGATGGGCATGGAAGCGGTCGGCCGCGCCGCCGGTTCGGTGGTGGT
>JAMCVR010000050.1:0-4528 GCA_023475455.1 Thermoplasmatota archaeon
GACGGCAGCTACCGCCGCCGCACCCCGCGCCGCGCCCAGCCCTACAGCGCGCAGGCCGAACTGCTGGCGCTGCTGACCAGACAGAAATAATCCGCAGCCACGTCATTCCGGCGCAGGCCGGAATGACGGGCTAATGGATTATTGGACTTGTCCCCGATAACCGGGGCTTGAAACCCGCCGCCATCAACCCCATCTGCCCTCACGTTGTGTAACCACGGGAGATTAAAGGCATGTCCGCCACCAGCACCAAAGAAACCCTGGGCTTTCAGGCCGAAGTCAAACAGCTGTTGCAGCTGATGATCCATTCCTTGTATTCCAACAAGGACATTTTCCTGCGCGAACTGATTTCCAACGCCTCCGACGCCGCCGACAAGCTGCGCTTCGAGGCGCTGTCCGATCCTGCGCTGTTCGAGAACGACCCCGACCTGAAAATCCGCATCGCCTTCGACCGCGAGGCGCGCACCCTGACCATCACCGACAACGGCATCGGCATGAGCCGGCAGGAAGTCATCGACCACATCGGCACCATCGCCAAATCCGGCACCCGCGAATTCTTCTCGCAGCTGTCCGGCGACCAGAAGAAGGACGCCGCGCTGATCGGCCAGTTCGGCGTCGGCTTCTATTCCGCCTTCATCGTCGCCGGCCGCGTCACCCTCACCACCCGCCGCGCCGGCCTCACGTCCGAACACGGCGTGCGCTGGGAATCCGAGGGCGCCGGCGACTACACGCTGGAAACCGTGGAGAAGCCCGCGCGCGGCACCGAGATCGTGCTGCACCTGCGCGAAGGCGAGGACGAGTTCCTCTCCGACTGGAAGATCAAGTCGGTCATCCGCACCTATTCCGACCACATCACCCTGCCCATCGTGATGAAGAAGACGGAATGGAAGGACGGCGTCGAAGTCCCCACCGACGAGGACGAGACCGTCAACAAAGCCTCCGCCCTGTGGGCGCGCGCCAGGAAGGACATCAGCGACGACGAGTACCGCGAGTTCTACAAGCACGTCGCCCACGACTTCGAGCCGCCGCTCGCCTGGTCGCACAACCGCGTCGAGGGCAAGCAGGAATACATCTCGCTGCTCTACGTGCCGTCGCACGCGCCGTTCGACCTCTACGACCGCGAGCGCCGGCATGGGATAAAACTGTACGTGCGCCGCGTCTTCATCATGGACGACGCCGAACAGCTGATGCCGGCTTATCTCCGCTTCATCCGCGGCGTGATCGACTCGGCCGACCTGCCCTTGAACGTCTCGCGCGAAATCCTGCAGAACAGCCGCGACATCGACGCCATCAAGGCCGGCTCGGTGAAGAAGGTGCTCGGCCTGCTCGAGGACCTGGCGGCGAACCAGCCCGAGCAGTACGCCGCGTTCTGGAAGGAGTTCGGCCGCGTGATGAAGGAAGGTCCGGGCGAGGACTTCGCCAACCGCGAGAAGATCGCCGGCCTGCTGCGCTTCGCCTCCACCCACACCGACAGCGACGCGCAAGTGGTGTCGCTGAAGGACTACATCGGCCGCATGAAGGAAGGCCAGCCCGCGATCTACACCATCACCGCCGACAGCTTCGCCGCCGCCAAGCACAGCCCGCACTTGGAGATCTTCCGCAAGAAGGGCATCGAAGTGCTGCTCTTGTCCGACCGCGTCGACGAATGGCTCATGAGCAACCTCACCGAATTCGACGGCAAGCCGCTGAAGTCCGTCGCCAAGGGCGGCCTCGACCTCGGCGCGCTGGAAGATGAAGCCGAAAAGACCGCGCAGAAGGAAGCCGAGGAATCGCTGAAGCCGCTGGTCGAGCGCATCAAGACCACGCTCGGGGAGCGCGTCAAGGACGTCCGCGTCACGCACCGCCTCACCGACTCGCCCGCCTGCCTCGTCACCGGCGAAGGCGACATGAGCGCCAACCTCGAACGCCTGCTCAAGGCCGCCGGCCAGGCCGCGCCCACGGTGAAACCCACGCTGGAGATCAATCCGTCACACGCATTGGTCACGCGGCTGAACAGCGAATCCGACGACGGTCGTTTCGCCGACTGGGCCAATCTGCTGTTCGAGCAGGCCCTGCTGGCGGAGGGTGGCCAGCTCGACGATCCGGCGAGCTTCGTGCGGCGGCTGAATGGGTTGCTGGCGATGTTGCCCAGCTGACAAAGCGGCGGGCGGGCGTCGACACCGGTGGCGCAGCCCTTGACAGCCCGACCCATTGTCATTGCAATGGCAGGCATGCACAGCAAACGGTTTGCCCGCCCGGTTGTCGTTACCCTGCACGCCCGAGCCCGCATGGCCGAGCGCAACATCAGCGAAACCATGCTGCTCGAAGTCATCGATACCGGAGATACGCGCTACCGCGACAAAAACCATCTCTGGGCTTGCAAATCGTTTCCCGAGCATGCGGACAACATGCTCTGCGCAGTGCTGGTACTGGAAGACGCGCTGGTCGTCAAAACAGTCATGCACCACTTCGAGATTCGGTGAGAAACGAACATGCACACGATCTATTACGATGAAGACGACATTCTGGTGATTCGGCTGTCCGACAAGCCCATCGTGCGCGAAGTCTCGGAAGACTGGAACACCCATATCAGCTATGCGGCAGATGGCACCACGGTCGAGATGGTGGTGCTGGATGCCCGTGCCAATGGCGCCTATCCGCTGGAAGTCCAGCATGTTCGTGCGGCCTGATGGTTTAAGTGGTAACCAAGCGGCCCGAGGCTGATCTGAAATTCCAACCCGTGCGCCACGACCACAAGGCGTTCATTGAAAAGGCATCCAGGCGCCGCGGCTTCAACGAAGCCACGAAGCGCTGGAACTCGAATACGCCCTCGCCCACGAAATGCTCGCCGCGCGCACCCGTGCCGGGCTCACCCAGGAAGCCGTCGCTTTCCGCATGGGCACCACCAAAAGTGCGATCTCGCGCCTGGAATCCGCCGGCAAGCACGCCCCCTCGCTGACCTCGCTCAAACGTTATGCCGAGGCTGTGGGGTGTACGCTCAAAATCGAACTGATTCCGGCCGATCACAAACGGCGAAAGAACACGAAGCCCGATCTCCATCGGGACGCGGTGTAGATCGAGAAATATTGGGAGCAGTCATGAAGATCGATTACAACCAGGCAAGTATTGTGCGGCGGTTGAATGGGTTGCTGGCGATGCTGCCAGGCTGATCAGCAAGCTTTATAAAGCAAGCGTGGCCCTGCCGGGATGCGGGTAAAATCCAAATATTGATTTTTGTGGAGGACATACCATGCAGTCATTCAAGGAAATGGCACGCGAGTTGATCGAGCACTTGCCGGATACAGCGACTTTCGACGACCTCATGTATGAATTTTATGTGCGGCAAAAAATCGAGGCCGGATTGAAAGCCGTGGACGAGGGGCGCACCCTCTCCCACGACGAAGCGAGGAAGCGACTGCTCGGCGATGCGGATTGAATGGTCCGAACCCGCCATGCTGGACATGGCTGCATTGCGAAATTACATCGCGGAGGATTCCCCCTTCCGTGCCAAGCTTTTCATTCAGCGTCTTTTTGAGCATGTCGATCATCTCAAATCGTTCCCGGAACTGGGGAGAGTGGTTCTGGAAAGCAATATGCCGGACGTCCGTGAGCTTGTGTTCCAGGGGTATCGCATCATTTACCGCCTGCCTAAAAACCGGATCGACATCCTGACCGTGCTGCACGGCAGCCGGGATTTGAGTAATCTGGGTAATTGGCCTTGGGAGGCGCAGTGGATAAAGGGAAGCGTCCCCTTTATCCCTCACGGTCTGTCGTGGCGCCCGACAGCCGATAGAAGTGAGTGACATTACTGATTAGCCGCGCCCCGCGTCGGTGTCGGATCCATCGTCGTCATCCATGGCCCGCCATCCGGCATGCGCGCCCATGACTGGTCGTTGGCCGAGGACGTGTAGGTGAACGTATCCACCACAGCGCCATCCGGCGCGACCAGGCGGACATCGTCGCCGGCGTTGTTGAAATAGTTGGTACGGTCGAGCACCCAGTAACCGTAGGGCGCGATCGTCGTGCCGGCGGGAATGGTATAAGGCGCACTGCCCGCGTTTGCTATGTCGTCGATGACCGCGCCGCCGAGATCAATGCTCTGCGCAGTGGGATTATAAAGTTCTACCCATTCGCTGGAATACGCGACGTCCGGATCGGGCAAGACCTCGTTGAGCTTGATGTCGTTGACCGTATATTGCTGCGGCGGCGGTGCCGACGTCGCGACATACGGCGTGCCATTGACCGAATAATCGACGCCGTCGCTCGACTGGATGACGACGTCACCATTGGCAATAATCGCGCTGCCATAGTTGCGCGTTGTATCGCAGAGGTTGGTGAGATAGACCGCACCGGTGGCAAGCAGCCGGTCGAGCGTGGTTTGCGCCGGATGACCATAGCTGTTTGCGCCGCATGAAATCAGCGACACGTCGGAGTCCAGCGCGTCGACATACAATTGATTGCTGGAATGCGCCGAGCCATGGTGATTGGCGCGCAGCACTTCGACGCGGCCAAAGCGCGGCGCGATGATGCGTTCGACATCGTTATACGTATA
>JAMCVR010000050.1:4676-7017 GCA_023475455.1 Thermoplasmatota archaeon
CCGTCTACCATGTTGACGCCTTGCGCATCGCTGCCGACTACCGTCACATTCACGCCGCCGCCCAGATCGATCTGCGTGGTCGAGCCGACTAGCGCAATTTCGCGGTTGAGTTTCGCGGTGTTGGCCGGATCGGTGGCATAGCACAACCAGTTGCGCGCAGTGCCCGAGACCGTGCCGGCGTTATGCCAGACGATTTCCGTATCCGGATCGCAAAGGCCGTCGGTATTGGAATCGACCCAACGCCCGGCGTCGCGATCAACCAGTTTACCGATCGTGAAACCGTGCGTTTCAACCAGGCCCCAGATGCCCCCATAACCGGCATAGCCGATATGGTCGAGGTGCAAATGGCTGGGAACCACGTAATCGATATGATTGAAGCTAGGGCCCATTACCTCGCGCAGCTTGCTCGCGATATAGGTGGCGCCCTTGCCGGTATTCCAGCTGGCTTCGCCGGCGTCGATCAGCAGCGTCTTGCCGGTCGGGCTGATGATGAGTTGACTATCGCGTTGCTCGACGTCGAATATATGGATTTCAAAATTGCCCGGCGTCCATTGGGCAATAGCAACGTTAGATAAGAAAAACAGCAGAAAAATGGGAAGTGGAAATAATCTGGGACGTGCTTCTCGTATGCTGGTTGTGCTGCTTGCCATGCTTGCCATGTCGCTCTCCCGTAGATGTTCACGCACGATGCGAAAGAGCATATAAGGCGAATATGGCACCCTGATTTCTGGGCCGTGATGATATGGTTAAAGCTGATCAGCAAAGAGGTCAGGTCCGGAGTGGGACAGAACAGTGAGCGCGGGAATCTTGCCTCCCAAGACCTGCGATATGGCACAAAGGATCCCGGCGTCCCCCATCTTGGTCTGAAGTCGGTCGCAGCGGTCAGAGGGCTACCGTCAACAAACCGCACGAATGCCTGCTTTGAAGAGACACTGAACTGGCGCGGTCGACCCTAAGTAGGCTATTTCATAAATACGGCCACATATATGCTTGCTAAGTTCGATCGCGTATGGCACCTTGTTGCGAACCTTCGAGGAGGGTTCGCGTATGCCAAGGAAGAGTCCATTTCGCATCGATTTGTCCCCGGACGAGGCTGCCGAGTTGCGTCGGCGCGCAGCCAAATATACGTTGCCTTACTTCGAGGTTGTGCGAGCCAGGATGATTTTGATGGCGGCCGAGGGCCTGGACAACGACGAGATCGCCGCGCACCTGGACACCCGGCGCGAGGTGGTCAGCCAATGGCGCAAGCGCTTCTTCAAGGAGCGATTGGCGGGCCTCGAAGAGAGAGCCCGCCCGGGACGCCCTCGGGCCTTTCCCCCCAGAACTCACGGTTGAGGTCAAGGCGCTGGCCTGCGAGCTGCCGGCCACCTTGGGCTTGCCGCTGTCCCGACTCAGCGTGGCCGACGTGGCGCGGCATGCCCGGCAATCGGGCCTGGTGGCGCGTATCAGTGACAGCACGGTATGGCGTTGGCTGCACGAGGACGCGATCCGCCCTTGGCAACATCGCTGCTGGATCTTCCCTCGCGATCCGCACTTCCAGGCCAAGGCCGGGCGCATCCTGGACTTGTACGAGCGCTGCTGGCAAGGGCAGCGGCTGCGCGAGGACGAGTTCGTCATCTCCATCGACGGGAAGACTGGCATCCAGGCGCGGCTGCGTATCCATCCGAGCTTGCCGACCGAACCGGGCAAGCCGATGCGTGTGGAGCACGAGTACGCACGCGGCGGGGCCTGTACCTGCCTGGCGGCGCTGGACGTACACCGCGCCAGGGTGTTCGGACGCTGCGAAGCCACCACCGGCATCGCGCCGTTCGGGCGCCTGGTCGATCAAGTCATGAGCCAGCCGCCATACAACACCGCGCGCCGAGTGTTCTGGGTCATGGACAACGGTTCGTCGCACCGTGGCGAGGCTTCGGTGCGGCGCCTCACGCAAGCCCATCCTCGCGTGGTCCCGGTTCACGGTCCACGCGAGCTGGCTCAACCAGATCGAAATCTATTTCTCGATCGTCCAGCGCAAGGTACTCACGCCCAACGACTTCCCTTGCCTGGAGGCGGTCGCCGAGCGGCTGGCGAACTTCGAGCGCTACTTCGAGAGCATCGCCCACCCATTCGAGTGGAAGTTCACCCGCGCTGACCTCAACGCGCTGATCGCACGCATGCGCTCACGCCATTGGCAGAGCCAGCACCTGAAACTGGCGGCCTGAGCAATACGTGTGCGAACTTCTGAAACGGAGTACTAATTCCATTTCGCGTTAGAAATGTTAATAATATTGCCATGATTTCAAGGGAGGAAATTCATGGCGCGCAAAGCTGGTGGTGTGGATCAGATCGAATCGGCGAAGGA
>JAMCVR010000007.1 GCA_023475455.1 Thermoplasmatota archaeon
GTAGAGGGAGAAGTAGCTGGTGCCGGAACCCAGGAGGCTGCTCGGGATGGCCGGGTCGATCAGCGAATAGTTGACGTTGAAGTCGGTCAGCAAGGGCGAAGGCGTGAGGGCGCCGTAGCCGCCGCCGAAGTTGCCGGAGATCAAGGCACCGAAACTGCCCTGGCCCTGGTTTTCGGCCATGTAGACCGCGCCGTTCCAGACCTCGCCGCTGCCTTCTGCGCTGTAGGCGAGTTTCTTTTTGGGGACGGTGACGGTGGCGCCGGCGTTGACGTAGTTGGTGATCTGGGTTTTGTAGGGCGCCATGGAGGCATCCATCAGGGTGTCGTACTGAGCGATGTTGGCGGCGTTCAGGGTGACGATATCGCTGGCGGTGCCGGCCTGGCGGGCGAATTGCAGGCCGCGCACGGTGGACACCGCGTCGGTGCGCGCCATTTCCTGCCAGATGTAGTGCTCGAAGGCGGAGCCGCTGTAGAGCGCCAGCTTGAAGGCGGGCCAGATTTCGTCCCTGAGCGCGGCGGCAGTGGTGGCGGCGGTGTCCAGTTTGGTGAAGCGGGACTGGCCGCCTTTGACGTCGATCAGCAACCCGCCCGCCTTGATCGCGTAGGGCTGGTCGAAGAGATACTCGGTCTTGAGGTCGACGGTGGTGAGCCCGATGTCGTTGCCGCGCTGGCCGGCGACGTTCATCTGGTCGCCCACCTGCTTCGAACTGTCCACGCCGTAGCGCAGGTATTTCGCCAGGGCGAGATGGAGGAATTCGCCCAGCGTGGCGTCGTAGGCGGCGGGCGCGGCCGGTGTGGGCGCGGGATTGGCGCGCACGGCGTCGATGAGCTGCTGCGCGCGTTCTTTCAGATAGCGGTCGGAAGTCTGGAACGCGTGCGCCTGCAGGGCATGGTAGCCGCCGGGCTTGATGTTGTCGTAGACGGTCTTGTTGACGCAGGTGACATCGGGGTCGTTGCCGGTGCCGGAATCGGCGATGCATTGCGTGCCCCAATCGGAATCCGGCAAGCTGAGCCTGATGATCGTCGTGAGCAGGTTGCTTGATGTCAGGGCGGTGGACCCCGCGGCGGACCCGGCGACTTCCGCGCCTTCGAGTTTGAGCACGGGTTTGACGTTGACGCCGCTCGCCGGCAGGGTGGCGAAGCTGCCGTTCCAGCCGTCCCACCAGGTCTGGCTGCTGGCGTCGGCCGGGGTGAACGAGAGCGTCAGGCGCTTCAGCGCCGCGTCCGGGTAGCTCACGCTGCGCGTCAGCAAGGCGGTGGAACCGCTCTTGACCGTCACGTCCAGGGCGTAGCGGTGCGCGCCGGGCAGCGTGGAGGGTTCGACGCTGGCGGCGCCGGTAAGCAGGGTGAAGCTGGTGACGGTGTAGGGCAGGCTGGCGGGCAGGATGTCGAGTTTGAGCGGCCGGATGCCGCCTTCCGGCGAGAGGTCGGCCAGATCCTTGCCCTGCGCCAGCGCCGCCGTTTCCACGTCCCTGGCATAGCGTTCGTGCGGCAGCTGGTCGCTGCGGGCGGCGAGATAGTCTCCGCTATCGAAGCCGTAGTCGAAGCTCACGTTGACGTCGATGTCCTGGCGGTAAGCCTTGTCCTTGAAAGCCGCGTCGAGCGGCACCCAGCGATGCATTGCGTGCCCCAATCGGAATCCGGCAAGCTGAGCCTGATGATCGTCGTGAGCAGGTTGCTTGATGTCAGGGCGGTGGACCCCGCGGCGGACCCGGCGACTTCCGCGCCTTCGAGTTTGAGCACGGGTTTGACGTTGACGCCGCTCGCCGGCAGGGTGGCGAAGCTGCCGTTCCAGCCGTCCCACCAGGTCTGGCTGCTGGCGTCGGCCGGGGTGAACGAGAGCGTCAGGCGCTTCAGCGCCGCGTCCGGGTAGCTCACGCTGCGCGTCAGCAAGGCGGTGGAACCGCTCTTGACCGTCACGTCCAGGGCGTAGCGGTGCGCGCCGGGCAGCGTGGAGGGTTCGACGCTGGCGGCGCCGGTAAGCAGGGTGAAGCTGGTGACGGTGTAGGGCAGGCTGGCGGGCAGGATGTCGAGTTTGAGCGGCCGGATGCCGCCTTCCGGCGAGAGGTCGGCCAGATCCTTGCCCTGCGCCAGCGCCGCCGTTTCCACGTCCCTGGCATAGCGTTCGTGCGGCAGCTGGTCGCTGCGGGCGGCGAGATAGTCTCCGCTATCGAAGCCGTAGTCGAAGCTCACGTTGACGTCGATGTCCTGGCGGTAAGCCTTGTCCTTGAAAGCCGCGTCGAGCGGCACCCAGCGATGTCCGGCATTGGTCACCGCCGCGCCCCGGTAATGGCTGTAGGGCACGCAGGCCTCGACCCAGACGTGATCCAGATATATGCCAACTTGCTGGCCGTCGAGGCTGTAGGGGCCGGCCGGAATGCCGCCCTTGGCCAGAATATTGGCCGCCGCCACATAGGTCTTGGCGCCCAGCCAGCGCAAGGCGCGCCCACCGGGCTGGGCGGGCGCGGGGTCGGTGATCCGGATTTCGCCGGATACATAGCGCGCCGGGATGTTGGCGGCGCGCAGCAGCGCGATCATCAGCGAGGCCTGGTCGGTGGCGTTGCCGCCGCCCGCCACCAGCGCGCCCTTGGCGCCCTTGAGGCTGCCCCAGTAGGGCTCGTAGCGGATGTTGTCGTGCACCCAGGCGAGTATCTTCGCGGGGGAGTGGCCGAGGGTTTCCGCCAAAGCGGCGATTTCGGGGTCGTCCTTCTGCGCATCGAGGGTGGCGGCGAGATCGGCGGCGTCCACCGTGCCGCCCGTGTAGCACTGTCCGGCCTCGGCCGGGGTGGCGGGCGCGGCGGCAAGCACGATGGCGCCGTTCGAGGCCACGCTGTTGAGATAGCGCGCCTGCTGCTCCGCCAGGTACTTCGGCACGGCATCCACCCGCTTGCGCGGCGAGGGCCCGGCTTCGCCGCCCAGCCGGGCGGTCGGCCACGGCACGGCGGACGGCGCTTCCTCGCGGTCGCGCAGCCTGCCGCGCGTCTGGCGCAGCAGGTCGAGCGCGCCCGCCAGCGCCTGGCTGCGCGCCTCCGGCGTGGCGGCCGTTTCGATCTTGCCGAGCGCCTGTTGCAGCAAGTCGAATTGACCGAGCAGTTTGTCCGCGGATCGACCCTGCGCCTTGAGCGCGCTTGCTTGCGCTTTCTTGCCCTTGGCGGTCTCTGTTCTGGCCTGGCGTTCCAGCAGACGCTGGCGCACCGGCGCTTTCATTTGCGCCAACGATTCGATTTGCGCCTCAAGCTGTTGTGCGCGGTTCGCAGACGCATCGCCACCGGCTTCGCGCTGCCAGCGGCGCACGAGTGCCTCGGTTTCGTCCAGCCGCCGCTGCAACTGCTGCGCAATCGGGTCGATCGGCTGGTGATAAGGCTCGTGCAGGAGCTTCGCCACCACGTCGTCGGGCAGCGGGGCGGGATCTTTGGGGGCGGCCAGGGCTTGACATGCGCATGCCGCCAGCACCAATGCGAGGAATGATTTCATGAGGGTTCCCTGGAAGTCTTGTTGGCGTCGCTGGTTTAGTGGCGTCGTTTGCGCAGCAGGCCGGACAGGAGCCCCGCGCCAAGGGCGATGACCCCCCATGCGGGCAGCACGGGCACATCGCCGTCGTTCGGTTCGCTCACCGCAAGCTGCGCGATGCGGGTCTGCGTGGCGTCGTAGCGGTACTGGAAGCTGTACGTGCCGCTTTGCGTGGGCGTGCCGGCCAACTGGCCATTGGCATCGAGGGTGAGACCCGGCGGCAGGGAACCGCTCGCCAGCACGAAACCGGATTGCCCGCCCAGCGCCAGGCCATGGGTGTAGATCTCGCCCACGATCGCGGCGGGCAGAGAGAGCGGGCTGTTCACGCCGGCCGTGCCCTGGCCGTTGCCGGGCGCGGCGCTGCGGCCGTCGGCGACGGTGGTGCCGGAGCCGTTGTTGAGAGCCGTTTCCACCGCGTCGGGAATGCCGTCGCCGTCGCCGTCCGGCAGGACGACCGCGGGCAGGGTTTTGAGGGCATAGGCCGTCGCCAGCGGGTCGCCGCCCCAGCCGCCATCGGCTCCGGGTTTGCCCGCGCCGGTGAGCAGATAATCCTGCGCCGGCCCGAGCGCGCTGTGTGCGGGGTTGACTGCCTGGATGGCCATATAGGCAAGCGCCGTGTCGAGTATGGTGCTCACGCTCTTTTCGCCGAAGCCGTTGTCTGCGGCATTCTTGCGCGTAAGCAAAAAACTCACGCCGTTGTTGAGCACCGTGGCGAGGTCATAGTTGACGCTGTTCACGCCGGCCGTGCCCTGGCCGTTGCCGGGCGCGGCGCTGCGGCCGTCGGCGACGGTGGTGCCGGAGCCGTTGTTGAGAGCCGTTTCCACCGCGTCGGGAATGCCGTCGCCGTCGCCGTCCGGCAGGACGACCGCGGGCAGGGTTTTGAGGGCATAGGCCGTCGCCAGCGGGTCGCCGCCCCAGCCGCCATCGGCTCCGGGTTTGCCCGCGCCGGTGAGCAGATAATCCTGCGCCGGCCCGAGCGCGCTGTGTGCGGGGTTGACTGCCTGGATGGCCATATAGGCAAGCGCCGTGTCGAGTATGGTGCTCACGCTCTTTTCGCCGAAGCCGTTGTCTGCGGCATTCTTGCGCGTAAGCAAAAAACTCACGCCGTTGTTGAGCACCGTGGCGAGGTCATAGTTGACGCTGCCGCAGCTCAGGGTGGTCCAGCCCTTGGCGGTTTTCTGCGCGGCCAGTTCAAGCAGGGTCAGCGCGGTCGGCAGCAGGGCGCTGCCCTTGACCGAGTCCGGCGCGCTGGCGGCGGGGTTGACGTGCGCCCAGCCGCCGTCGCTGCGCTGTGCCGGCAGCACGCCGCACGCCACGGCATTGAGCAGTTCCGTGTCCTGGTTGGTGTAGCTGTAGCCAGACAGGCGCAGCGCGGCGAGCCCAAGCGGGGTGTCGGGAAAGCTCATGGCGTACTGCGGATACGCGCCCCAGGTTTGTCTGTCCGTCTGCGGACGCGCCGCGAGCAAAGCCTGGGCGAGGCTTGCGGTATCCAGCCCCGCCAGGGCGAGCGCGGCCACTTTGCGCGACCTGGCATCGATGCTCGAGGCGTCCACGTTGGACAGCCAGCCCACCGCCGCGCCATAGGTCTCGCCCGAACGCATGCCGGCCTGCATCAGCGCCTCCAGCGCCGCCGCGGTGGATTGCACCTTGAGCGCGCCATGCGCCTGCCAGGAGCCGTCGCCCTTCTGGTTCTTGACCAGCCAGGCCAGGCCTTTGGCGCGGGCGTCGTCGATTTGCGCCGGGGTCGCGGCCTCGACGCCCATCGAGGCGACAAGACACAGACATGGCAAAAGTTTGGCGAGGTGGTTCACGAGCCTTCTCCCGGGGGCTGGACAGAGGGGAGGCTACGCGCCGAATGTGACGCCTGATCGCGCCCGATCAAGCGTGTTCATGAGCCGAACGGGCCATGTCCCAGGTTGCGGGGAGAGGGCCGGGGATTGATGAAACAGACCGGTTCATGCGGCTTTGCGCCGGACCAGCCGCCCTCCCGCCATCCCCAGCGCCACCGCGACCCCGAGCCTGCCGCCCGCGTGCAGGAAGTTGTTGGATCCATCGGGGTCGTACACTGCCGAGGAGACGCTGGCCGAAGCATCCAGGGTCGCCGCCGCGCCAGGCTGCACCGCAACCTGGAAAGAAGCATTCGAGGCATTGTTGAGACTGGAAAGGCTACAGGTCACCAGGGCGTTGGCATGGCTGCAACCCGCAGTCGCGGACACAAAACTGGCCTGGCTGGGCAAAGACAATAGGCGGCACCTCCTCCCCTTTCTGTCCCTTCAGGCCGCTTGCGGCCGACCTCAGAAGCGCCTTGCGCCCAATCCGGGACTTCTTTTCCATACTGATGAAGTGGTCTTTTTCTTCTTGCAGGGGTGCGCAAAGTCGTGTTTCATCCAAAAAAAGGGAAGTGCGCACGACGCGCACCCGATGAAAACCGTCCTTCATGCGAGGACACACCAATTAAAGACACGATATCTGAGCGGCGAATCTGGTTGTTTGGTAGAGCGGACGGGCGTCCCTGCGTCCCCCGTGCAGTTTCCTCAAGGTTTGAGAAGGACTGAGCCCACCCAATGAAGACCGTCAACGCCTATTTCGACAGTCAAAAGCCAGCGCGGCGCATTGCACTCGTCCGCCGCTTCCTGATCGTCTGGCTGCCGGTCATGCTGGTGCTGGCGGCGGTCATCTGGGCGTTTTACGCGGTGCAGGCGAAAAGTGCCCTGGCGCTTCTGAAAGCGGCGGAACGGGAGGTCCTCCAGCGTTCCATCCAGGCGAGTCTGACGGAATTCGCGAACGTCCGTTCCGACCTGCTCTATCTGACGGACCAATACACGCTCCTGAACGATGGAACCCGCGACACTCCGCCGGGGTACGCGCCGCTCGCCACCCGCTATCTTGCCTTCGCGTCGCGCAAGGGGCTTTACGATCAGGTTCGATTTCTGGACGCGCGCGGGCGCGAGATCGTCCGCGTCAACTGGAACGACGGCCGCCCCGAGCGCGTCCCGCCAGACAGGCTGCAGGACAAATCCGGTCGCGACTATGTGCGCGAAACGCTTTCCCTGAGGCGGGGCGAGATCTACGTTTCGCCGCTGGATCTCAATATCGAACACGGAAAGATCGAGCAGCCCCTGAAGCCCACGATGCGCTTCGGCACGCCGGTTTTCGACCAGCAGGGCCGCAAGCGCGGCATCATCGTCCTGAACTATCTGGGCGAGAACTTGCTCGGCCATCTGCGCAACATTTCCGGAACGGATCGGACCGCCGGCCGGATCTGGCTTCTGAATGCGGACGGATACTGGATGCTCGGCCCGCGCGCCGGGGACGAATGGGGATTCATGTTTGCGGATCGTGCTGGCGGCGGTCATCTGGGCGTTTTACGCGGTGCAGGCGAAAAGTGCCCTGGCGCTTCTGAAAGCGGCGGAACGGGAGGTCCTCCAGCGTTCCATCCAGGCGAGTCTGACGGAATTCGCGAACG
>JAMCVR010000077.1:0-25297 GCA_023475455.1 Thermoplasmatota archaeon
GTCCTTGTTCAGGATGGGCAGTTCGGCGATATCAAAATGACCGCGCTCTACGAGTGGCGCAAGCGTCTCCGTGTAGTAGGGCGCATGGGCCGCGGCGAAGGCGACGATGTCGGCCAGATCCTGCCGCTGTTTGGCGAGCAGTTGTGCGCGGTCGAGTGCCTGATTGTTCAGCAACCGGTCGAGATGGGCGTAACGCAGCGGATGGCGCCCGCGGTGCAGCGCGTGCCGCAGGCGTTCGATCATGGCTGCGTCAGCGCGGCCAGCGCATCGTCCCAGGCGTGCCGGTTCGTGCTTGGCGTCGTCGTACCAGAAGGCCAAAGGCTTGCCGGTGGAGCCGCCGGTGTGGCCGAGCTTCGCCCGGCTGCGGTCGGCGGTGCCGGCCAGCAGGTCGTCGAGGCGCCGGACGGCGTCGTCCTTGTTCAGGATGGGCAGTTCGGCGATATCAAAATGACCGCGCTCTACGAGTGGCGCAAGCGTCTCCGTGTAGTAGGGCGCATGGGCCGCGGCGAAGGCGACGATGTCGGCCAGATCCTGCCGCTGTTTGGCGAGCAGTTGTGCGCGGTCGAGTGCCTGATTGTTCAGCAACCGGTCGAGATGGGCGTAACGCAGCGGATGGCGCCCGCGGTGCAGCGCGTGCCGCAGGCGTTCGATCATGGCTGCGTCAGCGCGGCCAGCGCATCGTCCCAGGCGTGCCGGTCGGCGCGATAGTGGGCGATGGCGTGGAGCTGGCGTGTGCGCCAGGCGGCGCGGGCGTCGGCCGATTCGATGCGTGCATGGCAAGGCGACTCCGCGCCGAAATTATGCGCGATGTTGTCGGCAAACGCCTGAAAGTTCGCGCGCGCGCCGTCCAGCGCTTCGGCGTGGTTCCACCAGGCATCCGGGTCGTCCAGCAGCGCCTGCATCTGGCCGAGTTTTTCTTCGAGGATTGCACGCCTGACGCGATATTTCTCCAGCACGTCGGCCTGCACGCTTTCCAGCGTGGCGGCGATCTGCTCGGGCGCCATGGCGTGCCGCGGGTAGCCCAGTCCGGTCAGCCGTTCGATGGAAAACAGCATCACGTCGCCATGAAACTGCCGCTCGAACTCGTCGCACAGGTCGATGCGCTCGCGTTCCGCCACCACGCCGGGGCGGAATTCCGATTGACCCGTGGCGTCGACCGTGCGCTTGTGCAGCATGGGCAGGTTGGCCGAGACGAAGCGTGCGCCGAGTTCGGCCTTCATCAGTCGTCCGAGCGTGGGGCCGGACATTCTCAAACGCAGCGGGGCGAAAGGGATGAACCAGTTCAAGGCCGAGGCGCGGAAGACCGCGTTGCCCGTATAGACGGTGCGCGCGGGCTGCACGCTTGGCATGGCGCCCGCATGCCGGTAGCCGATGACGCGGGTGGGATGTCCGCCGTGGAAAAAGCGGCTCAGGTGCCGCGAAAAGTCGTCGAAACACATGGCGTTGCTGGGGCTGCCATCCAGCGTGCAACGGTAGCGATGGGGGGCATCGGCTTGCCGGAAGCCGAACAGGACGGCCATGTCGTGATACGCGGCTTCGCCCGCTCCCCGCGTGCCGGGCCCGGGCTGCCGGTAGGCATGCCGCGGATCGCAGCCGGCCATTTCGCGCAGGAAACCGGCCACGTCCTCGAGGAAGTTGCCGGCCATCGCTGCGGGCGAAACCGGCGGGTCGCCGACCACCTTGCCGGTCAGCACCTCGGCATCGGTGGCGCTGAAGATGGCGTCGAGCTGCGCGAGGAAATTCACCGCGCAGACGTCGCGGTCACCGTCGGCAGTGGCGACCTTCACCCTGAAGGTCTGGTCGGCATCCAGCGTGTAGAAGAGGAGGGGCGCATCCGCTCGCTTCATCCGCGCCAGTTTCAGCCAGGCGATGTTGCGCATGATCGCTTGGCCCTTGTGGCTGAAGTCCTCGGGGAACAGGTCGCCGACGATGCGCGACAGGTCGATGGTGCCGGGCAGCGCGGCGAGCAGCGCACGCTGTTCGTCGAGCCCGAAGACGTGCACGTCCAACCCGCGCGCGTCGAACTCGCGGGCGATTGCCCGATGCGCGCCGATCAGGGCAGGGTCGCGCGTGTCGTCGGCGATCATCACCGAAATCTTTTGCCAGCGCCCGCCGCGCTGCCCGCCGTAGCCGTACAGATTGCAGAGATCGAGCAGGCTGTCGAGGCAGGCGCGCAGCTGCTGCGGGCTGTCGGCGACCGGAATGACGACGACGAAGTGGTGACGGCGATCCGCCCCGCGCGCGGCGATCAGCGTTTCCAGCCGCCGCCAGGCCGATTGGTACGACGGCAGCAGCGATTCGTCGAAGCCGCCGTCCCACAGCGCGGCTTCGAAGCGGGCGATGGCGGCGCGCTGCGCCGCGATTCGTTCGTCTGGGCTAGCGAGCCGACAGGTAGCGGGGGAAGGCATGCTTGTCGAGCAGGATTTCGATGAGGTTGATCGCGCCGGTCAGGTCGGCCTCGGCAAACAGACGGTCGAGGTCGGCCCCGGTTTCGACGCGGTAATGCGCGACCCCGAACGACCGCGCGAGCAGGCCGAAGTCGGGGTTGGTGAAGTCGCAGTCGATGTAGCGCTCGCCGTAGAGCTGGAACTGGTTCTTGCGGATCAGGCTCAGCGTGGCGTTGTTGATCACCACCACGTTGAGCGGGATGCCGTAGTTCACCGCCGTCATCATTTCCATGCAGCACATCTGGAAGCCGCCGTCGCCGAGGATGGCGAAGGTCGGGCTGTCCTTGGCATGGCAGCGCGCGCCGATGGCGGCGGGGATCGCGTGGCCGAGCGAGGAGATGCCGGAATTCGGGAAGTAGTGGTTGCGATCGGAAACGTCGAAGTAGCTCTGCGCGAAGACGATGTTGTCGTCGAACACCAGCGCGTTGTGCGGGAAGTGCCGGGCAAGCGCGCCGTAGAACCGCCGGATCAGGTGGAACGCTTCCTGTTGCGCAGCCGCTTCATCGTTCGCCGTCGGCATGACGGCGGCACGGTGATCGTCGAGCCGATCCAGCGCCTTCGGCGCCATGCCGTCCGCATCGAGCGCGGCGAACACGTCCTCCATCACGGCGCGGATGTCGCCGCACATCGCCGCGTCCGGCTGGAACACGCGGCCGAGTTGCGCGGGGTCGCGATCCACCTGGGCGATTTTCTTGTCGGCCAGCAGCCTGGCGTCCCACAGATAGCTGGTGCGTTCGTTGAAGCCGGCGCCGAGAAAAATCAGCAGGTCGGCATGATCGACGAGGTAACGGTACGCGTCGCCATTGGACGTTACGCCGAGACAACCGAGCGACAGGGGCGTGCCCTCGGCCACCACGCCCTTGGCCTTGAGGCTGGTGGCGACCGGAATGTGGAAGCGTTCGGAAAACGCAGCGACGACCTCGCGCGCGCCCGCCCGGATGCAGCCGTGGCCGGCGACGATCACCGGGGTGCGCGCATCCCGGATCAGCTCGGCGAACGCTGCGACCGACGCCGTGTTGCGGATCGCCGCCTTGCGCGGAAAATGAATCTGCTCGAGCACGTCGTCGTCGACCGTTTCCTTCTGCACGTTGTAGGGGATCGACAGCAGCACCGGCCCCGGTTCGCGCCCGAGCAGCGCCTGCGTGGCCTGGTTCAGCACCTGGCCCAGATAGTCGGTGCGTTCGACCCGCTTGCGATAGCGGGTGATGCCGGCGAACAGCGCGCCCTGGTCGATGGCGCCGCCTTCGCCCGAGCTTTCCTGCAGGCCGCCCTTGCCGAAGATATACGTGGAGGTCTCGCCGGTGATCGCCAGCACCGGCAGCCGCTCGGCGTAGGCGTTGGCGATCCCGGTGACGAGATTGGTCGCGCCCGGTCCGGCGGTGGCGATGCAGGCGGAGGGCTGGTGCGACACCCGCGCATAGCCGCCCGCCATGAAAGCCGCGCCCTGCTCGTGCTTCACCAGCACGCTCTTCAGCTTCGAATCATGCAGGCGGTCGTAGATCGGCAGCACGTGCGCGCCCGGCATGCCGAAAAGGGTATCGATGCCCAGGCGCTCCAGATATCGGACGATCAGTTCGCTGACGGAAATATTCATGACTTGTTTTTATGCATGCTGCGGTCTCGCTCCGGGTTCCACGCCCCGGCAGGGAATGGCGGAAGCCTCCGATTTGAGCACAAGATGCTCCGCTGGGGAACCGCGGGCAGCGCGCGAATCCGTCTCGATGTCGGGGTTTTTGCGGCCGTGCGGGAGAAGGCCCGCGGCTCAGGCCAGCTGCGCGAGAAGTTTCTGGAGCGAGGACTCAAACAGTTTGACGCCGTCGTCCTGCAGGGTATTGCCGACCGCGTCCATGTCGATGCCCAGCCGCGCCAGTTCGGCCAGCTGCGCTTCCGCTTCGGCGATGCCTTCTTCCACCCGCGGCGCCGGCCGGCCGTGGTCGCGCAGCGCAGCGAGCGTCTTGTCGGGCAGGGTGTTGATGGTTTCGCGGCCGATCAGCGGTTCGACGTAGAGCAGGTCGTGGTAGTCGGGATTCTTCACCCCCGTGCTCGCCCACAGCAGATATTGCGGGGTTGCGCCCTGCTGTGCCAGCGTGGCGAAGGCCTCGCCGTGAAAGATTTTCAGATAGCGTTGATAGGCGAGCCTGGCCATCGCCACCGCCGCCTTGCCGCGCAGCGACAGCGCTTCCTGCGTGCCGATGGTGGTGAGTTGCGAGTCGACCAGGGTATCGACGCGCGACAGGAACAGGCTCGCCACCGCCTTGCTGCGGCGCACGTCGGCGCCGGCGCGAGACCGCGCGGTGAGGCCGCGGATATAGGCGTCGAACACCGACTGGACCTGCGCGACCGAAAACAGCAGCGTCACGTTGACGTTGACGCCGAGCGTGGTCAGCGCCTCGAACGCGCTGAGGCCTTCGGGCGTGCCCGGCACCTTGATCAACAGGTTGCGGCGGTTTACCGCGGCGGACAGGCGCTGCGCTTCCTCCACCGTGCGCGCGGCGTCGTAGGCCCAGCGCGGCGCGACTTCCAGGCTGACGTAGCCGTCGTTGCCGCCGCTGGCTTCATGCACGGCCAGCAGCAGGTCGCAGGCGTCCTGGATGTCGGGGATGACCAGCGCTTCGTAGCGACGTTCGGCATCCGGCTCGCAGGCCTTCAGCCGCGCCAGGTCGTCGGCGTAATATGGGCTGGTGGCCAGCGCGTTCTGGAAGATCGACGGGTTCGAGGTCACGCCCGACACGCCGTCCTCGGCGATGAGTCTGGCCAGGGTGCCGTCGCGGAGCAGGCTGCGCGACAGATTGTCCAGCCAGAGGCTTTGGCCGAGGGTGGTTACGTGCTGCGTGGCATTCATGGGCGGTCCTCACGGAAAGAATGGGTTCAGGATAGAACAGTCATGTGACGACAAGTTTCGCCGGGCCGCGCGGCCGGCGCCCGAAGCCGCGCCTGTGCTAGACTGCGGCGCATTCCTTCGGTTCTGCCAGCTTCGTCTCTTTTCCAGGCTATTCACATGTCAGGCAGTACACTCGGCAAACTGTTCTGTGTCACCGTGTTCGGCGAATCGCACGGTCCCGCCATCGGCTGCGTGGTCGACGGCTGCCCGCCCGGCATGACGCTCGCCGAGACCGACATCCAGCACGACCTCGACCGCCGCAAACCCGGCACCTCGCGCCACGTCACCCAGCGCCGCGAATCCGACACGGTGGAAATCCTCTCCGGCCTGTACGAAGGCAGGACCACCGGCACGCCGATCGCGCTCTTGATCCGCAACGAGGACCCGCGCAGCAAGGACTACGGCAACATCGGCGAAACCTTCCGCCCCGGCCACGCCGACTACACCTATACGCAGAAATACGGTTTCCGCGACCCGCGCGGCGGCGGGCGCTCGTCGGCGCGGCTGACCGCGCCCATCGTCGGCGCCGGCGCCATCGCGAAGAAGTGGCTCAGGGAAAAATACGGCATCGTGATCCGCGGCCACATGAGCGCGCTCGGGCCGATCGACATTCCCTTCGAGTCGTGGGACGAAATCGGCAACAACGCCTTTTTCTCGCCCAATGCCGCCATCGTGCCGCAGCTCGAGGACTACATGGACGCGCTGCGCAAGTCGGGCGATTCGGTCGGCGCGAAAATCAGCGTGGTGGCCGAGAACGTGCCGCCCGGCTGGGGCGAGCCGCTGTACGACAAGCTCGACGCCGACCTCGCCCACGCGCTGATGGGGCTGAACGCGGTGAAGGGCGTGGAAATCGGCGACGGCATGCAGGCCGCGCGGCAGAAGGGCACCGAGCACCGCGACGAAATCACCTCCGAGGGCTTCTTGAGCAACCACGCCGGCGGCGTGCTCGGCGGCATCTCAAGCGGCCAGGCCGTCGTCGCCCACATCGCGATCAAGCCCACCTCGTCGATGCGCCTGCCCGGCCGCTCGATCGACCTGCACGGCCAGCCGGTCGAGGTCGTCACCCACGGCCGCCACGATCCCTGCGTCGGCATCCGCGCCACCCCGATCGCCGAGGCGCTGATGGCCATCGTGCTGATGGACCACGCGCTGCGCCACCGCGCGCAGTGCGGCGACGTGGCGAGCGGCACGCCGGCGGTGCCGGGCACGGCCGGGTAGCCGGAATACGCTTCCTCAGTTCAGCGTCAGGGAAAACCCGAGCGACAGCGCGTAGTCGTGGGTGAGCTGAACACCGTTCACGTTCTGGTAGACCGGAAGTTCGAGCTGGCCGTAGATGGATACCTTCCTCGACCAGACGTAAGCCAGGCCCGGCACCAGCGCCGCTTCCGTGCGTCCGCTTTCGTCCGGTTCGGCATTGACGCCCCGATCCTGTGTCGCATAGAGCAGGGTTCCCTGCAGGATCAGGTCCAGTTTTCCGGTGACGGGAACCAGCCAGCCCGCCTGCACCCCGGCGCGCCGGCCCGGCCGGAATCCGTCCTTTTCGTTGAGCGGCGCCTGCAGCGTCAGGTTGGAAAACAAGCTGCCGGGCAGGGACAGCGGGGCGTAGGCCAGCCCGCCCCCCAGCAGCAGGTCGGTGGTCCCGCTGCCGGGCTGCACGCTGCGCTCGGCCTCGTCGCCGTCCGCATTGCGGACACCGGTTCTGCCGGTGGGCAGCTTCAGCCCGCCCTGCAGGCTCCACGACATTCCGTCCGCATGACGTCCGGCGGGCTGGTGGCGCAGTGTCAGCCGCGCATCGCCGATCTCGTCGAACTGCCAGGCTTCCGGGATGGGAGGTCCATCTTGGTTGAGGATATGGAGATGCTCGCGGTTCGAATAGGGCAGCACCAGGCCCGCGCTCCAGTCGGGCGCAAACCCGTATTCCAGCCCGAGCAGCGCATTGCGGTTCAGCGTCTTGGTTTCTTCGTGATCCGAGGAGATTTCGGCCGCCGAGATTTTCTTCGTGCCCGCGCGCAGCCGGTCCTGCTTGAGATATTCCGCCTGTCCCCATACGCGCCAGCCCTGGCTCACGCCCTGGGTCAGCGACAGCCAGTCGTTCGAAGCGGAACAGAATGCCGCCCCGCAGCCGGCCTGAGCGCTTCCGCTCGCGAGGCATCCGGCGAGCATCAGCGTTCGTATTGTTTTCATGTTGGTCTCTCCTTTTTTTGAGCGGCAATTGTATTGCAGGGAGCCCGGCTGCTGCTGCCGTGCGGCATATTGCCGCGCTCCGCCGGCCGGGGAGGGAGGACGCCGTCTTCGAGCCGGGGCGGGCCCGATACAATCGAAGTTGCGCGCTGCGCGAATCAGGGAAGGGACATGAACGGGGCAAGACATTTCATTGCGGCCGGCCTGCTGGCCACGCTGGCGTGGCTGTCCGGCCCGGCGCCGGCCGCGGCCTCGCCGATGGCCTTCGTCGACAGCCAGATCGCCGCGCATCCCGACGAAACCGGCGTGGTCGTGCTGGACACCGGCGAGGCGGCGCTCCTGGCGCGCGCCTGGCTGGCCGGTCCTGCTTGAGATATTCCGCCTGTCCCCATACGCGCCAGCCCTGGCTCACGCCCTGGGTCAGCGACAGCCAGTCGTTCGAAGCGGAACAGAATGCCGCCCCGCAGCCGGCCTGAGCGCTTCCGCTCGCGAGGCATCCGGCGAGCATCAGCGTTCGTATTGTTTTCATGTTGGTCTCTCCTTTTTTTGAGCGGCAATTGTATTGCAGGGAGCCCGGCTGCTGCTGCCGTGCGGCATATTGCCGCGCTCCGCCGGCCGGGGAGGGAGGACGCCGTCTTCGAGCCGGGGCGGGCCCGATACAATCGAAGTTGCGCGCTGCGCGAATCAGGGAAGGGACATGAACGGGGCAAGACATTTCATTGCGGCCGGCCTGCTGGCCACGCTGGCGTGGCTGTCCGGCCCGGCGCCGGCCGCGGCCTCGCCGATGGCCTTCGTCGACAGCCAGATCGCCGCGCATCCCGACGAAACCGGCGTGGTCGTGCTGGACACCGGCGAGGCGGCGCTCCTGGCGCGCGCCTGGCTGGCCGATCATGCGCAGCGCTCGATCGAGGTGCAGTATTTCATCTGGAGCACCGACAACATCGGCATCCTCGCCGCCGAGGCGCTGCTGCGCGCGGCCGAGCGCGGGGTCCAGGTGCGCGTCATCGTCGATGACCTGCTGATCGACGCGCCCGACAAGACGCTGCTGGCGCTGGCCAAACATCCCAATGTCGGCATCCGCATCTACAACCCCAAGCACCGGATCGGCACGCCGTTGCACAAGCGCGTGCTCAACGTCATCACCGACTTCCGCGGCGTCAACCAGCGCATGCACGACAAGACCTTCATCGTCGACGGCAAGGTCGCGATCACCGGCGGCCGCAACATGGCGGACGAGTATTTCGACTACGACCAGGACTACACCTTCCGCGACCGCGACGCGCTGCTGCTGGGCGAGGCGGCGCAGGCGATGCGGGCGAATTTCGACGCCTTCTGGGCCAGCAAGCTCGCCGTTCCGGTGGAGTCGCTCTACGACGGCTGGGGCCTGATGCAGAAGCACGTCAAGGTCGGCGACGCCGAGGTGCAGCAGGTGTACCGCGAGCTGCACGCCTATGCCGACAAGCCGGAAAATTTCGCGCCCGAAGTGCGCGCCGCCATCGACGCCACGCCCGCGTCATTCGAGCGCCTGGCGCGCGAGATGGCGTGGGGCCGGGTCGAGTTCATCCACGACGCGCCCGGCAAGAACGGCCGCCGCTGGAGCCTGGGCGGCGGCGGCCAGAGCACGGCGGCGCTGGCGAAGCTGGTGGCCGATGCACGTGTATCCATCGTGATCCAGTCGCCCTACCTGGTGATGTCGGACAACGCCAAGGCGCTGTTCAAGGCGGCCGTCGCGCGCGGGGTCAAGGTGCGCATCCTCACCAACTCGCTCGCCTCCACCGACAACCTGCAGGCCTTCTCCGGCTACCGCAGCCAGCGCAGGCAGCTGCTGAAAATGGGCCTCGACATCCGCGAATACAAACCCGACCCGGCCAACCGCGCCATGCTGATGTCGCGCGCCAACCCGCCCGCCGTGCCGCCGGTGTTCGCGCTGCACGCCAAGAGCATGGTGGTGGACGGCAGGATCGCCTGCATCGGCACCTTCAACTTCGACCCGCGTTCGGAAAACCTCAACACCGAGGTCGGCGTGATCGCGCACCATCCGGGGCTGGCGAAGCAGTTGCAAGGCCTGATCGAAGCCGACATGCGGCCGGAAAACAGCTGGAGCGCCGCCGACGAACCCGACCAGTACGTGCCGCTGACCCGGCGCGGCCGGGTGCGGCTGTGGCAGCTCTTGCCGCTGAAGCCGCTGCTGTGATCCGGGATGTTGACGGATCGGCGGCTTGCGCTCAGGCTGTAGAGGCCAGACAACAGCGGCTTTCGCCCGCCCTGCGAACTCGCGCACCAGCCGTAGGGTGGGTGAAACCCACGCGGTGCGGCGGCGGGTCGGGCACGGACGGTTGGCGAAGGTGCGTAACGGTGGGTATAAATGAATCTCCCCTTGGGTGTAGTGCCATGAGAGCCTGAATCCATGCGACTTCCGATCAGCCTGAAAATCTTCAGCATCACCATGGCGCTGCTGGCGCTGATGGTGGTCGTCACCTGGCTGTCGGTGCTCAACTTCCGCCAGCTCAACAACCAGGTGCGCGCGCTCTCCGATTACTACCTGCCGCTGCAGCAGCAGGTGGCCAGCGTGGAAATCCTCATCCGCCAGCAGATGGTGCACATGGAGCGGGTGCTGGCCGGTATGGAGGCGGCGCGTCCCGATCCTGAATTCCTCGCCCGCGAATCGAACGGCTTCGACATGCGCGGCGTCAACGCCGACCAGATCGTCGATTCCTCGCTGCGCATGCTGGCCGAAGCCGAAGCCGAAAAGGACATCGAGCTCGACCGCGTCACCCTCGCCGTGCTGGGCAGGCAGCTGCCCGCGATCCAGACCGCGCGCCAGCATTTTCACGCCACCTTCCGCCAGTTCCAGATCGAGGCGGAGGAGGGCAACCCGCGTTCGGAAAAGCTCGTGCGCGAGGCGCTGCTGCGCGAGAAGGACACCGTCGACGTCGAGATCGGCAAGGCCATCGACCTGCTCAACAAGCTGACCCAGGACACCGCCATCCAGGCCAAGGCGGAGGAGGCGCGCGCCACCACGCTCAACTGGATCGTCACCGCGATCGCCACCGCGCTCGGGCTGATCTTCGCCGCCCTCGTCACGCGCTCGCTGGTCGACCCCGTCAAGCGCCTGCTGGGCGGCACGCGCGCGGTCGAGGCGGGCGACCTCGACGTGGAAATCCTGGTGCGCACCCACGACGAGCTGGCCACGCTCGCCACCTCGTTCAACCACATGGTGGTCGGGCTGCGCGAGAAGGAGCGCATCCGCGAGACCTTCGGCCGGTACGTCGACCCGCGCATCGTGAAGAGCCTGCTGGAAAACCGCATCGCGGCGGACAAGGGCGAGCGCCAGGTGATGACCGTGTTCTTCTCCGATCTCGAAGGCTTCACCCGCCTGTGCGAAGGCCTCACCCCGGACGCCGCGGTGCGCTTCCTCAACCGCTACTTCTCGATGATGGCCGAGGTGATCCGCGGCCAGCAGGGCATCGTCGACAAGTACATCGGCGACTCGGTGATGGCCTTCTGGGGACCGCCCTTCACCGACCCCGCCGACCACGCGCGGCTCGGCTGCACCGCCGCGCTCGAACAGATGGCCAAAATGGAAGCCTTCCGCGCCGGCCTGGCCGAGCTCTTCGGCGTCCGCCACGGCCTGCCCGAGGTCAATGTGCGCATGGGCATCGCCAGCGGCGAGGTCACCGTCGGCAACATCGGCTCCGAAACCTCGCGCGGCTACACCGTCATCGGCGACACCGTGAACCTCGCCTCGCGCCTGGAGCAGGCCAACAAGTTCTATGGCACGCGCATCCTGGTCAGCGAAGCAACGCGCAATCTCGCGGGCGACACGCTCGCCTTCCGCGAAATCGACAGCCTGCGGGTGGCCGGGAAGCTGGAGCCGGTCAGGGTATACGAACTGCTGGGGGTTTCAACCGAATTGAGCGAAAGCGACCAGCGGCGGGTGCGGGCCTTTGAGGCCGGGCTGGCGCACTATCGTGCGCAGGATTGGGATGCGGCCGAAGCGGCGTTCCGCGAATGCCTCAACATCGCGCCGGAGGATCGCCCCGGCCAGGTCATGCTGGCGCGAATTGCGGCGTTCCGGCAGACGCCGCCTGAGGCAGGGTGGGACGGAGTGTGGGTGGCGCTGAGTAAATAAGCGGCGTCGGCCGCTTAGGCGCTCTCGCCGGGAGGCTCGGCCATGCCTTCCTCGATGGAGGCGCGCATGCCGGGAACGGACGGCAAAGGCAGCGTCTCCCGAATCGTCTGCCAATCCTCGGCGGCCAGCAGCACGACACTTGTGCGCCTGCCGGTGATATCAACCGGCAGGCGCGATTCGGCCGTCCGGTCGATGAGGCGATGGAGATTCGCGCGCCTCGCTTGCCGTGAGTGAGGTCATCCGGGGCTCCTGAAGGTTTCAACGTGCGAAAAACGTACGCATTGTCAATAATTATGTCTTGGGTGGACTTCTCCATGGCGCAGTGGGTGTCGCGGCCGTGTTCTTGCCACCCAATGTACTCGTGGCCGCCGTCGCGGGACGTTCCCCGGACAACAATTTCAACTTGTACGCAGCTCCGCAATCCTGTGTGAGGCGCGGAGCAGATTTCATGAAGACGCTGCCCGCGGGCGTAAAAAGCGTTCCTCTCGTGATGCTTGTTAACGAGGGGACGGCCGCGGGTTCGGAAATTGTGGCTGGCGCGCTGCAAGATTACAAACGAGCCGTCATTGTCGGCACCCGTATCTTTGGGGGCGCGTCGATCCAGACTGTCTTTCCTGTGGCAAACGGTGCCGCGCTAAAGCTGACCACCGCTCGCTGGGTTACCCCAAATAAAAGAAGCGTGCAAAACACCGGGCTCGCTCCGGATGTGGTGAGCCAAGCTCGCGCAATTGACCGGGTCGGTTCGGGTCCAAGGGGTCAGCCTCGAGCTTTTTTCATTGTCCGAAAAACCGGGGCGCTCAGATTGAACTGACACGGGTATCTCGGATACGCTAATCAGCGTAAAGGCGGTAGGGTGACTGGCACCTTGCCGATGTGCCGGGCTCGGGATGCCGGCTCAGTTATGGCAGGTCGCTGGTGTGTTACGAGTTCTTTTGCGAAAAGTTCGAAACGCAGGGTTGGACTCAGCTCCGGCAACTGTCTCGTGCGCTCAAAACACTCTACGCCAATGCCTTTGCTGGACGGCATATGCTTGCAGTCGAAGACATCGGCAGAATTACCGCAAACAAGCTGAACATCATTTATGGCCGGCTGGAAAACGTGAGGGAGATGGCGAACGCGGCGCTGCGACGACCCCTCAGCGAGAAATTGGACATGCAATCGACCCGCAGCCCGGTCGATCACCCCGGGGTAGCTCAGACCACGGTTTCTCGTACGGGGTGACTTGCAACTCGAACACAAGGTGACGGCAAGATGGGCCGATCCACGAACGCCGTACTGTTATCCGCCCTCGTGCTGCCCGGCGCCGGGCAGCTCCACCCGAAACGCTTTCGGCGCGGCATCGCCATGGCCGCGATCAGCCTGGCTTGCCTGCGGGGCTTCGTGGATAGGGCAATGCAGCAGGCTTCGACGGTCATCGAGAAGCTGGAGTCCGAAGCGCGCTCGCTCGATGCAGGCCAACTTTCGGACCTGGCCACGCAGACGGTAAACAGTTCAGGCAGTACTGTCGCCACGGTTGCCACACGGGTACTGGCCGGCTGTTGGGTGGTTGGTTTAGCCCGCTCCGCCACTGATGCATGAGACTAGGCGACTTGCACGCAGCGCGGCTGCATGGCTTATGCTGTCGTCTGTTCCGCGCCCGAGCCGATGGCGCGTCGTGGCAATCCAGGAAACCCCATGAAGAAAACCGATCTGTACAGGAACGAAGGCCTGAAAATCAATGACCAGATGAAACAGGCCGCCACGCCGGACCGTTTTGGCAGTGCGGCCAGCGCGGCGGTATCGCGCCGCGGCCAGCGCAAGCTGGAACAGGCGCTGGGCCTGGTCGCGTTTGCGGTCAAACTCGATGGCGATCTGGTGAAGCGGATTCATGCCCTGGCGGAGGCGCGCCAGACGGGCATCAATGAAACCGTTGCGGCCTTGCTCGTCAAGGGTTTGGCCGCCTGAACCCGAAATCGGGACCGATTACCCACGGGGAGAACACGATGGCCACACCGGACACACACAACATTGCCGTGTTTTGCGATTTTGAAAACGTGGCCATCGGCTTGAAAGAGGGCAATTACCCGGATTTCAGGATTCGCCCGGTTCTTGAACGGCTGCTGCTCAAGGGCAGCATCGTGGTGAAGAAGGCTTATTGCGACTGGGACCGCTACAAGGAATACAAGCGGGACATGCATGAGGCGGCGTTCGAACTGATCGAGATTCCGCATGTGCGGCAGTCGGGCAAGAACTCGGCGGATATCCGCATGGTGGTGGATGCGCTCGACCTCTGCTACACCAAGTCGCACATCGATACCTTCGTGATCCTCAGCGGGGATTCGGATTTTTCGCCGCTGATTTCCAAGCTCAAGGAAAACGGCAAAAGCGTGATCGGAATCGGCGTGCGCGGCTCGGCGTCGTCGTTGCTGATCGGCAACTGCGACGAGTTCATTTTTTATGAAGACCTGGTGCACATAAAAGCACCGCCAAAAGCTCCCGCCAGAAAACCGGCCGCGGCTGCCCAGCCTGCGAAAGACACGGACGGCGGCGCGGCAAAGACGGCGAGCCCGGCCCGGCGGCGAGCCCGGCCGGCGACGGAAAAATCAGTGGCGGGTGACGAAGGCCGGGCCGCGGGCAAGGTCGAGCCGAGCGCCGAGGACAGGAAAAACCAGGCGATCGAGCTCGTGGTGCGCACGGTGGATCAACTGGTGGCGGAGCGCGGCGGAGAAGGTTCCATTTCGGCGTCGCTGATCAAGAGCACCATCAAGCGAATCCGCCCGGGTTTCAGCGAGTCGGAATACGGCTACAGCGCATTTGGAAAGATCCTGGACGATGCGCATAAAAAAGGCGCATTGGTGGTGGACAAGAAAGAGGGGGCGCGGTCATTGTCAGCCTGCCTCCCTCCAGGACCTGAAAGGCAAACCCGGGATGGCTCCGATCCCCTTAACGGCCTGCCGGTGGCATCGAGAGTTCAGCGCCGGCCGATTGCTTCATCTCGGCGCCTTTCGTGCTCACGAGGATGGCAGAGGTCTGGCATGAACACATCCGCCTACCCGATCGGGGGCTGAGGGGCGGCTTCCTCAAATTCGATCGGGCCTGAAGCGAAGGCCGCAAGATCCGCCCGGGTCGCAATCACTCGCGCCAAAGTAGGGTGATTCGTGGGGAACCCTCAGCGCCTTGCCCGACTCTTCTTTTGTATTCTTCCGGGCGACCCGATGACTAACGCACAATGGTTCATGCTCATAGGCGGGCTGTTGCTTGCCATGGGTCTCACGTCTTCCCTCCTCAAGCGCTCGCCGGCCACATCCGCCATGATCTATCTGGCGGTGGGGCTTCTGGTCGGGCCTACCGTCCTCGATTTATTTCATTTCAACCCGCTCAAGGAATCGGCGCTTCTGGAAGTGCTGACCGAAGTCGCCGTATTGATTTCCCTGTTTTCTGCCGGCGTCAAAATGCCCGTGCCGTTCAGCTTTTCCCGCTGGCGCGCGCCGATGCTTCTGGCGACGGTTTCCATGACCCTTACCGTCGCGATGGTCGCTGCCTTCGCCTACTACGTGCTGGGGCTGCCGTTGGGTGCCGGCGTGCTGCTGGGCGCGATCCTTGCGCCGACCGATCCCGTGCTGGCAACCGATGTGCAAACCCGTCATCCCGGAGACCGCGACCGGCTGCGCTTTACCCTGACCTGCGAGGCGGGCATGAACGACGGCAGCGCTTTTCCGTTTGTGATGCTGGGGATGGGATTGCTGGGCCTGCATGAACTCGGCGAGTTCGGCCTGAACTGGGCAGGGGTGGACGTGCTGTGGGCCACCCTGGCTGGCATTGCCGTTGGCGTCGTCGCGGGGGGCGCGCTGGCTCGACTGGGGTGGAAACTGCGTCGCGAGCCACTCAAACACGAGTTGATGGACGACTTCCTGGGCCTCGGGCTGATCGGGGTCGTATACGGTTTGAGTGTGCTGCTTCACGCCTGGGGTTTTCTGGCGGTTTTTTTCGCCGCTGTCGCGTTGCGCCAGACCGAGATGAAGCTGGCCAAGGCCGCTCAGGATTCCATGGGCGGGCGCACGCGCCGGGAAATCGTGTGCGCAGATACGAATACAGGCTCGGAGCCTGAGCTGCCGCCAACGGTCAGCGAAGGATCTCTGGTATTCAAGGAACATCTGGAAAGGCTTTCGGAAGTGATCCTGATTCTGCTGATCGGGGGCACCCTGTTCCTCGACTCGTGGAGCTGGAACGCCGTGGGGCTGGCCCTGTTTCTGTTCCTGATTGCCCGTCCGGTCAGCGTCCTCGCCAGTCTGGCGGGCACGCGCACCCCGTGGCGGATACGGGGGTTGACGGGCTGGTTTGGGGTACGCGGGATCGGCTCGCTCTACTACCTGATGTACGCCATACAACACGGACTGCCTGAAGCGCTGGCATTGGAGTTGATTCAATTGACGCTGATTGTGGTGACGCTCTCGATTCTTCTCCACGGTATCAGCGTCAAGCCCCTGATGGACCGTTTCTGGCCGCACAACTAGATTCCTGCGGCCGCGCCATCCCCTGGCCGGGTCAGAACCAGAAAGACGTGTCCTTCGTCAGGAACTCGCCGTGCGGCATGTAGTGCGAGCCATCGCAGGAAAAGGTCGCGCTCACCATGCCGTTGAAAATGTTGATCGAAGCCACGCGCAGATAGATCGTCGGATCGGTCAGGCGCAAGGCCTGCAGGGTATTCAGGATGCGGCCGATTTCGTCCGGCGCGATCGCGGCGCCGGGCGGATAGGCGAGCGGCGGATAGATCAGGCAGATGTCCGGATCGCTCAGGGCCTCGTGATCCAGAATGCGATAACGTAAGGGATCGTCCAGCGTCCAGATCGTGGCGAGGCTGCTGGAAAAATGGATCTGGCATTGAAACACGCCGCGCTCGGTCAGCAGTTCCTCCAGGATGGACAGCGCCTGTTCCAGATTGCCATCCATCGGACTTTCCACCCGGCTTTGCTGAAACACCGTGCCGCGGATCGCCGGATCGCCCTTCACCTGGCGCCAATAGCCCGGCTCTTCGTAGAGCTCGGACGTCACCGGCAGATTGCGCAAGTCGAAGTCGGCGCCGAGGTAGCCCAAGGTCCGGGAATCCAGGCACACGACCTGGAGCGCCGTGAGCGAGGGCCGGTGTTCACTCAGGCTGATGTAAGCATCCGAGAGCAGAAACCCCCATACGGGGACCGCTTCCTTCATGTATGGGCGCCGCGAGCGGTCGCGTCCGAGGTATCCAGGCACGACTCCTTTCCGGCCGATATTGTTGCAGATCTGTATCCCGTCCATGCCCGCGCAGTACAGGGTCGAGCAATGTGGAATGCCGGGGAAGTTCTCCGCGAGAACGGCATCCAGCGCATCGCAATCGCCCCATGCCGGCGCGAGCCGCTCGGCCAGTTGCCCCAGCGGCTCGCGCAGGATTCGCGCAAGTTCCTCGCGCTGCCGGTGGATGCTGTCCTTCCATGAGCGTTTCAAGATTCTTTCATCATTCACGGGAATCAAGTAGGCCGGGTTCGAATTATTCTGTGGCAACGAAATCAGCCCCTTTTCATTTTTCCCATTCATTTTATGAACCAGCTCCTACCGATCGCCGCCGCTCATTTCGCACTTGCCCCGGCCGAGGCCGCATCCCGGCCCGGCATTGCCTCTGCTGTGCGCGGCAGCGACGATGCCGCCACCGAAAACGCCTTCGCCAACCTGCTGGTTGAAGGGGAGGGCGCGGGGTGGAGAAGGCGCTGGCGGGCGGCGCCGGCGCGGGCACGATGCCCCGCCACGCAGAAGGTCGATTCCGAACCGGGCGTGCACCCGGGTTCGAAAACCGGCCTTTGCCTCAGCCCCGAAAACGCCTCGCGGCGGCAGGGCGCTCGAGGTGCCTTCAGCGTTTACCCTTAATGGCCGCCGTGCCGGTGGCATCGAGTCGGATCGGTCAGGCGCAAGGCCTGCAGGGTATTCAGGATGCGGCCGATTTCGTCCGGCGCGATCGCGGCGCCGGGCGGATAGGCGAGCGGCGGATAGATCAGGCAGATGTCCGGATCGCTCAGGGCCTCGTGATCCAGAATGCGATAACGTAAGGGATCGTCCAGCGTCCAGATCGTGGCGAGGCTGCTGGAAAAATGGATCTGGCATTGAAACACGCCGCGCTCGGTCAGCAGTTCCTCCAGGATGGACAGCGCCTGTTCCAGATTGCCATCCATCGGACTTTCCACCCGGCTTTGCTGAAACACCGTGCCGCGGATCGCCGGATCGCCCTTCACCTGGCGCCAATAGCCCGGCTCTTCGTAGAGCTCGGACGTCACCGGCAGATTGCGCAAGTCGAAGTCGGCGCCGAGGTAGCCCAAGGTCCGGGAATCCAGGCACACGACCTGGAGCGCCGTGAGCGAGGGCCGGTGTTCACTCAGGCTGATGTAAGCATCCGAGAGCAGAAACCCCCATACGGGGACCGCTTCCTTCATGTATGGGCGCCGCGAGCGGTCGCGTCCGAGGTATCCAGGCACGACTCCTTTCCGGCCGATATTGTTGCAGATCTGTATCCCGTCCATGCCCGCGCAGTACAGGGTCGAGCAATGTGGAATGCCGGGGAAGTTCTCCGCGAGAACGGCATCCAGCGCATCGCAATCGCCCCATGCCGGCGCGAGCCGCTCGGCCAGTTGCCCCAGCGGCTCGCGCAGGATTCGCGCAAGTTCCTCGCGCTGCCGGTGGATGCTGTCCTTCCATGAGCGTTTCAAGATTCTTTCATCATTCACGGGAATCAAGTAGGCCGGGTTCGAATTATTCTGTGGCAACGAAATCAGCCCCTTTTCATTTTTCCCATTCATTTTATGAACCAGCTCCTACCGATCGCCGCCGCTCATTTCGCACTTGCCCCGGCCGAGGCCGCATCCCGGCCCGGCATTGCCTCTGCTGTGCGCGGCAGCGACGATGCCGCCACCGAAAACGCCTTCGCCAACCTGCTGGTTGAAGGGGAGGGCGCGGGGTGGAGAAGGCGCTGGCGGGCGGCGCCGGCGCGGGCACGATGCCCCGCCACGCAGAAGGTCGATTCCGAACCGGGCGTGCACCCGGGTTCGAAAACCGGCCTTTGCCTCAGCCCCGAAAACGCCTCGCGGCGGCAGGGCGCTCGAGGTGCCTTCAGCGTTTACCCTTAATGGCCGCCGTGCCGGTGGCATCGAGTTCAGCGTCGGCCGATTGCTTCATTTCGGCGCCTTTCGTGTTCATGCGCTCCGCGGCGCGGTCTGCGCCCCGGGCCGCTCCGCTTTGCCACTGGGCGTTGCCGTTGGCGCGGCCGGAGGTGCTCATGTGCGCATCCGCAGTGCCGCCGGCCTGGGCATTGGCGGGTGCCGCGACCTGGGCACCTGCGCCGACATTGGCGTCGGCGCCGACGCCCACCGCCGAGGCGGCGGTGGCAAAGCCGACGCCGGTCACGCCGGCCATGATCGCAGTCAAAAGTTGGGTACGGATCGGTTGAGCTTTCTGCGTCATTTTCGATACTCCTTTTGTGCATAGAGGTTTGGGATAAAGGCTTCACTTCGAACAAGCCAACCCCTCTACAGCACGAGCCGTGCCAAAAATTAATATCCTTGTTTTTCAATGGACTGAAGCCATGTCGGACTGTGGGCGGCCTTCGTTTCGTCGCCTACCGGCGACAAAAAATCGGGCTTTACCAGCAACTTGTTGTAAAAAAAGGCCATTTTTTGTCTTGTAACGGAGACAGCGTTTGCCCTGCGGGGACGTCCTTGGCGCCGGCGCCGCGCGGCTTCGGTTTGGCAGCGCCGCCGGCGCGGTCGTGTCGCGCCGCGATCGGCGCAAGCCTGGCTGCATTCGCCGTCAGGCTCGATGGCGAGTCGGCGAAGAGAATTCATGCGCTGGCGGAATCGCGCCGGTCGCCGATTTTTTTCGAGAGGTCCCCCGTGGCAACACGCACGGCGCCGTTCGCGATTCACGGGCCTGCCGGCGGAACGGACGTTTCCGCAACCGGGGGCGTCTCCACCGGGGACGTCTCGGCAGACGCCGCCTTTTTTTGTTCTTTTTCGGCCTTCTTTTTTTTCTTTTCCATCTCGCGTTGTCGCTTTTCGTACTGATAGTTCGGTTTCAATCCGGGCTCCATTCGATGGTTGAACCCAGACGATACCCGATCCGGACGCGTTCAAGTGGGGCGGATCAGACCGCGGATTGCGCCAAAGCGTCATCGGGACCCCCATCGCCGTCCGTCCCGTGTCACCAGGCGGCAATCGAGGAAACGTGGGCGGTAACTGCCCACGTTTTTTATGGCAGGATTGCGGCGACCAGGGGCGCCTGCCCCTGGGCTTCGCGTCTGGCCGCGCGCGCCTTGCGGGGAATCGACCGGCGACCCCGATATTCAATCTGTCCTGGGGAACGACCATGCGCTTCATCGACACCCTCTGTGCAATCGGCTGCGTGCTGGGACTGACCGGGCCGTCTTTGGCCGCCGACGCGGCGGCTGCGCCTGCGGTGCGGGCGATGGTGAAGGTCGATCCGCACGCGCGGTACAAGGTGGTGTACGACATCCATTCTGCGGAGATTGCGGCGGGCGTCAGCAAGGGGCTGTATTACGCACGCGGCCTGATCGAGGCGTACGGCAAGCAGGGGGTGGGGTGGCGCCTGCGCAGCTCGATATCCACCTGGTGCTGCACGGCGACGCCGCGCAGTTTCTGCTGATCGACGCTGCGTATCAGAAGGCGGTGGGCGATCCCTTTGCCGTCAATCTCAACGCCAAGATCACGCAGGACCTGCTGGACCTGGGGGTGAGCGTGGAAATCTGCCACAGCGTGATGCGGGCGAAGGGCTGGACGCCCGCCGACGTGCTGCCCGGGGTGACGATCGTGCACGACGGCTACACGCGCCTCATCAAGCTGCAGAATGACGGTTATGCCTATATCGGCGGGTTTTGAGGGTACGTCCCGCCCGTGGCGGATACGCGATTATTTCTTGTCCAGTTTGGTGAACTTCGAGCCTTCCAGCGTGAGGTTGTACATCAGCCCTTTCTGGCCGAAGATGAAACCGATGACCGGATCCTTGATGTTGGTGGTGTCGACCGCCTTGCCGGCGCCGATGTCCACCAGCGCGACGGAACCGTCCACCCCCACTTTCCAGCCTTCGCTGGCGCGAAATTTCTGCAGGGCGGATTCGCTGGTGAACAGGACGACGATGCTCTTGGCTTGCGCGCCCAGTTGAAAGCCGACCGAGGCCGCGGCGGTGCTGTAATAATCGACGGTTTTTCCGCCCACGCGCAACGCGCCTTCGCCGTATTCGCCGCCGATGCCGATGCCCGCCTTGTAGACCTTGGGAAACACCAGAACGCCTTTGGCAATGCCGAGATAGGCCTTGGCGCCCTCGATCTTCCGGAAGGCGGCCAGGGCCTTGTCGACCTCGCGGTCAATTTCGGCCGCGCTGGCCGCGTGCGCCGGGGGCGCAGACAGGAGCAGGGCGATCAGGGCGGTGAACAACAGGACAGGAGCGGACTTTCGCTGTTTCACAACGATGGGAATCATGGACGCTCTCCTTCGATCGGGATCCGATGCGTTTTTCAGTGTAGCGCAAAATGAAACCGCCCACTTCCGGAGGAGCGTTGACGAAACCGGGTGGCCGGGAATAATGAAAATCGGCCGAGAACCGGAGCGGTCGCCTTGATCTTTCAGGGATGTTCATGTTCGGTCCGGGTTTTCAGTTTCTGTGCTGGCTGCTGTCCTGATCATGCTCGGCTTTGCCGGACTGCTGTGCGGTGCCCTGCTGAAAATCGCCCCCGGCCTTCAGCATGGCGGGCGTGTTCGTTGGACCGCCTGCTTTAGCCGGGCGCATGGGCGACGCCTGCCGTATCCTGTGGCTTTAATCCTGACTGGGGGAGCGCATGAAAATCCGTACCGTTCTGGCGATGGGGCTGCTGCTGGCGATGCCGGGCTGCAGCAAGCTCACGCTGGAGAACTACAGCAAGATCGCCGTGGGCATGCCTTACGACGAGGTCACTGAACTGATCGGCTCGCCCGACGAATGCGACGATGTGATGGGGGTGCGCAACTGCCTGTGGGGCGACGAAAAGCGCTCCGTCAATGTGAGCTTCGTCGCGGACAAGGTGCTGCTGTTTTCGTCCAACAATCTTCAATAAGTCAGTCCGCTCCGCCAGTCCGGTGGCCGCAGCCTGCCCTGCCGGGAGGGGACACATGAAGCGGGCATTTTTCCGCTGCCGCTGCTCGCATTTGCCAAGTCGTCAGCAATGGGACGTCGCGGTTCGCCTGTCCTCGCGGGGACCGGCGGCGGCGTCCCATGCGTGCCGGCTCAAGTTGAGGGGATATCCACCGATTCATCGGGTATCCGTTTCAGAAAGCGCATTCGCCGGCAATGAAATCACGCCTTGCCGGCATGGAGGGATGATGCCGCAGCAACCCAAAAGTCTGGCCGCCTGGCTCGCCTTCCTGAGGCAGGCCGATATTCCCGTGTTGAGGCACACCACGCGCGAACTCGAACGTCTGCGCGCCGACGAGGCGCTTCTCGATGCCCGCGGCATCGCCCGTGTCGTGACCGACGATCCGCTGATGACGGTCAAGCTGCTGCGCTACATGCAGACGCACAAGCATCGCAACCAGAAATACGAGCTGGTCGACGTGAAGGAGGCGCTGCTCATGATGGGCCTGGACACCTTTTTCCGCGAGGTGCCGGCGATGCCGGTTTCCGAGGAAATGCTGCACGGCCACCTCGGCGCCCTGGTGCGTCTGCTGCATACGGTCCGGCGTGCCCAGCGCGCCGCGCATTACGCATACGACTGGGCGCTGCGCCTGCACGACCTGCACGCGGAAGAGGTCCACGTGTCCGCATTGCTGACCCACGTCGCCGAAATGCTGATGTGGTGTTTCAATCCCGCGCAGATGCTCGAAATCCAGAAACGGCAGGAGGCCGACAGGAGCCTGCGTAGCGCGGACGCGCAGAAACAGGTGCTGGGGTTCACCGGCCTGGAGTTGCAGCGCCAGCTGACGATCGAGTGGCAGTTGCCCGCGTTGCTGATGAACCTGACGGACCAGGCGCTGGCGCACACGGTGCGGGTGCGCAACGTGATGCTGGCGGTCGATCTGGCCCGGCACTCCGCCCAGGGCTGGGACGACGCCGCCCTGCCGGACGATTACCGTGAAATCGGAAGCTTGCTGCGGATGGAACCGGACAGGGTGATGGCGCTGGTCAAGGCCGGCCCTGCGTTCGATCACTAGCAGGGCGCCCCGGCCCAGGTGGCCGCGGGGATTGCGCCGGCCTGGGGATGACGTCTTCTTCCAGCTTGCGCGCGAGTTGCGAAATGGCCACGCCGGCGGGACAGTCGGGCGTGGCCTGCATCATCAGCTGGCGGCGCATCACGGCCTGGCGCACTTCGGGATCGATCGGAATCTCGCCCATGTGAACCAGGCGGACGGGACGGTCGGGTTCGGTGGCGACGAAGCGGTCGAGCACCTGTTGCAACTGGTGGGTGATGGCCTGGCCGGTGCCGGGGCGGGCAGCCTGGTTGACGAGTATTCGCACGGTTTGCCGCTGTTGCTGCCCCACCAGCACCTTGATCGTGGCGTAGGCGTCGGTGAGCGAGGTCGGCTCGGGGGTGGCGACCATCAGCACTTCGGAAGCCAGCGAAACCGCGAACAGCACGACGTCGGAAATGCCGGCGCCGGTATCCAGCAGCACGACGTCGTAATGCGGCACCAGGCCGCTCACGATGCGCAGGAACTCGTCGCGCACCTCGGGCGTCAGGCGCGAATACTCGACCATGCCGGAACCGGCCAGCAGCACGGAAAAACCGCCCGGCGCCTGCAGAATGGCCTCTTCCAGCCTGGCCTTGCCGGTGAAGACGTCGTGCAGCGTGATCTTGGGATACAGGTTGAGCACCACGTCGAGATTGGCCAGCCCGAGGTCGGCGTCGAGCACCAGCACCTTGTGGCCGCGTTTGGCCAGCGCGGCGGCGAGGTTGGCCGAGACGAAGGTCTTGCCGACGCCGCCCTTGCCGCTGGTGACGGCGATGACCTTGCCGAGCGGCTTCAGGGGAACCTTGGCCGTGCCCGGGAGATCGGCGGCGGGGGTCGGTACATCGTTCATGCGCGTGCTCGCAGGGTAATTTTGTCCGCAGGTTCGGGCGCATCGCCGGGGACGCTGTCGGGGCTTGCCGGTTCGTTCAGGGGGAGATGGGCGAACAACAGGCCTTTTTCCTCGGCGCTGACCGAGATTTCCTGCGGCAGCTCGAGAAACACCTGGTTGCGTCCGTCGGTCTTGGCGCGATACAGCTGCAGATCGGCGCGTTCGATCCACAGGTCCGCGGTGGAACGCACCCATTCCGGTGCGTAGGCACCGCCGATGCTGATCGTGACCTGCAGGTCGACCTGCGGCGCTGCGGCAATCGACAGCGATTCGATCGCGCGGCGGATGCGCTCGGCGACGGTGCGTCCGCAGGCGGGCCGGCAGCCGGGCAGGACCATCGCGAATTCCTCGCCGCCGTAGCGGACGACGGTGTCCATCGGCCGCACGCAGCCGGCCAAGCAGTCGGCAACGGCCTGCAGCACCTGGTCGCCGACCAGATGGCCGTGGCTGTCGTTGATGTTCTTGAAGCGGTCGATGTCGAGCAGAAGCAACAGCACCGATTCGCCGGTACGCGCGACCCCCTCGATCGAGCGTTCGAGCACCGCGCGGAAATGCCTGCGGTTGCCCAGCCCCGTCAGCGGATCCCTGAGGGAAAGCTCGCTGAGAGCGTCGATGACCCGCTGCAGGTAGCGAAGCGGCGGCTCGTCCGGTTCCGGATGACTGTCCCGCCCGGCGTGCTCCAGCAGCGCGCGCGCATCGTCAAGCCGCAGGTCGCGCAAATCGATCGGTGAGGAAGGAGTCGGTGAAGCCACAACGGGTTTGGGGTCCAGGCGTTCAAAATCAAGCCAAGGGCCAGAAGGGAAACCCTACTGCCTTGGGGGCCAAGTATGTGGGCATTTACGCCTTTGATCAAGCACCGGCGGGCGATCGGGCGGGTTCGCGGCTGCCGCAGGGCGCCGCGCCCTGCGGCAGCCCTCAGGCCACGCTGCCGAAACTGAGGTCGCTGGCGATGAAAGGGGCTTTCAGTCCGGCCAGACGGCAACTCTGCGCGATGGGGCCGCCCGGGAACAGGGTGTACAGATATTTCAGGCCGCCTTTCCGATGGAAGTGTTCATCGAGGGCATCGTGCAGATCGCGCAATTTGATGGTGGGGTCGTCGGCGTGATGTGCGTAGTAGCTCTGCAGGGCGCGAATGGTTTCCCAATGGTCTTCCGTGAGTTCAAGCCCTTCTTCCCGCGCGGCTTTCATGGTGGCCTCGCGCGTCCAGTCAATGGGAGCATGGGGGAAATCGGGGTCGGTTGCCGGCTCGTTGATGAGCGGTTTGATATCGGTTGAAACGTGCGGCATGACGACTCTCCTTCAGGCTTCCGGACACTTTTAAAAGTAGGTCACGCCTTCCCCGGATTCAAGGATCGGTTGCCGGAACGGCGGGAGCCCGAGGGGGTGGCGCCGCGTCCGGATCGTGGCGGCTCCAGTCTGTGACAGGCGCGTTGGACGG
The DNA here is from genome assembly GCA_023475455.1 of Thermoplasmatota archaeon. The sequence continues at coordinate 25,182 of JAMCVR010000077.1, forward strand.
ACTAAGCTGAAAGCGTCCGACCCATGCAAAAGGATGCTGCCATGGCAAAACGATCCTATCCGCTCGCGAAGGTCTACGGCCTGCTGGAGCCCGGCCCGGTGGTGCTGGTGACGACC